>NZ_JBLWFS010000007.1:0-192879 GCF_048323755.1 Alkalihalobacterium sp. APHAB7 | reverse complement strand
AAACGATTTGATTCATGGTATAATGTTTAAACATAAGGATACCTCCGTTAATTTATTGTGTGGTAACTTTAATTTTATCAGATGGTATCCTTATTTGAATTCAAAAACCAGTTAAATCTAAAAAAAATAAAGAGTGGCACTCACCCCATCTCATTAGGGTGAGTGCCACTCTATTTTTTATTTACTGGGTTTTGTCCCAGCCTCTTAAATATTATTGACCACTTAACTCTGATCGAACCTGTTGAACTTCTTGCGGTTGTGCAGGTGCTGCCGGCTTATAATATCCTCTTTGTTTAGCTGCATTGTATACTGTATACTGACGCGCTTCATCTTGGTTTCTCATTTGTTGAATAGTTTGACGAAGTTGCGGGTTGTCCGTTTGTGAAATAACGTTTGCATACGTTGTTAAACTAGCATTTATCATTGATAAATAATCATTCATCATATCTTTTTCATTCATCGTATTACCCTCCTTATTGTTGATTTAAAAATGACATCAGTTGTTGTTTCGAGTTTCTAGCCGCTTGTGCATCATTTTGTAGCATTTGTACAATTTGTGGATCGTTACAATTTGCCGCATACGCATCAAGCTTATTAGCGACCGTTTCATGTCCACCGATTAAGTGACGAAGGTTCTGTAATTCTAACTCATTAAGTTGCATGGTAAGTCTCCTTTCACTATGTAATCCTTACATCTCTAGTATTTAAAGAAAAAGGGAAATTATGTACTTCTTATTACACAAAAAAATAAATAAACGGTGCCAAAAAAACGGTGCCAAAAAACGGTACCAGGCACCTTTAGTTCACTAAAGGTGCCTGGTACTGGATGACTTTATTCCATTGGGCGGTGAGTTCTTCTTTGTTTAGATCGATCCCGATTACTACTAAATAATGTTCACCGGTATAGGTGGATGGTTCCCAAGAGGTACGTTTAACAACATGTTGCATTAAGTAAGTTTGGTTTTTACCTAGTAATGGAATATAACCCTTTGATCTTAAAATCGATCCTTTATATTTTTTCAGGAATTTCTCAATCTCTTTTTCACGTATTGGCTGAGGAATAGGAAGTGATATGGTTTGGATACGAGAATAGGACTTCTTATGTGGATGTTTTTCCTGTTTTCCTTCTTGACTTTTCTTATTAAATGTAACTCTTATTTCCTGTCTAGGCCTTTTCTGCTGAATGGGATTTAAGACTGGGTCAAGGTCAATTTCACTGTAGTTTGTAAAACAAATCTCTGCTTTGTTATTTTGTTTCCTAAGTATTTTGTTAATCTTTGTTTTTCTTGCCGAGTCCACTAAATCAATCTTATTTATAACTAATAAATCGGCTACTTCCGTTTGTCTTTTCACTGTTTCAACGAGATTACGATCTGCTTCAAAAATGCTGTTATAATCTAATACATTTTCTGCATCTAATAAAGTAATGACTTGTTGAAGACTCAACCGGTCAATAAATTGTGGCTCAGTCAAAGAATCCGCTACCTCTTCAGGATTTGCTACACCCGTTAATTCGATAAAGATCACATCCGGCTTTTGTAATAATAATTTTTCAATGCTTGCAACAACCTCACCTTTTTTATTACAACAAATACAACCGTCTAGTAACTTTTCGACCACTTGTTCTTTTCGATCATTTGAAATAATAGCACCATCTGTATCTGTACTTCCTAGCTCATTCATTAATACAGCTGGTTTTAAGTGAAGCCGTGAACATTCTTCTAATAACCGAAGTAACAACGTCGTTTTCCCACTTCCTAAAAAACCACTTAACACAAAAACAGGAATTTTAGCCACCGGAATTCATCCTCTCTAAATTCATTCGCTCTAATTCCTAACTATATTCAACTTAAATAAGAATTATTCCGATTAAATACAAGCTCATGACCTTCGTTAATGCCAATGAGAAACAATTCAATCTTAATGTTTGGGGCTCCACGAAATGATGGCTGCATGAAAATGGTGATCATAGATGTACTTTCCGTCTTTAAATTGAACAAACTTACTTAAAGACTTTTCAACATCCTTCAGTTTATAGTCAACGGTAAGGATTTTACTTGTATTTTCTTTAAGTAATTGTTCATAGTTAGTAAATTCATAAGTTCTTGTTATAGGTAACATCTTACAATCGGCGTATATACCTAAGCTATAAAGTAACTGAAGTAAATCAATATAATCTCTACGGGGATGCTTTACCTTATAACCATACTTTTCATGCAGTACTTCGTAATGAGGTTGAATAGGTCCTGTTGTCATACCAATAACAGCCAACCGTTTTGCCTGTTGATTAATTAAAGATAGAGCTTTGGTAATTTTGTTCATCCTATAAAAACAATTCATTCCAAAGACAACATCATAATGAAGATCGGTCTCAAATTTTATATCTTCCCATTTATGATGGAGGAACTCTACATTAGTGCGTTGGCGCATTTGGCAAGCTTCCTTTAGATACTCTAGAATAGATCTCGAACTATCAACAACAGTTAACTTCTTTACTTGTTCTGCTAAAGAAAATGTATAATTTCCCCATCCTGGCCCAATTTCTAGAACATGATCTTCAGTACCGAACATCGAAGATAAGGCACCATATATTTCTTTTGCATACCGGTCAGGCACTTCCTGATTTTCTCTTTCCTTTATTAACTTCTTCCAGAAAGCTTCTTCCGTTTTATCATTTACCATTCTCTCTGGGAGTTTTCCTTCCCAATCTTTCATTCCATCTTGCCATTTTTCTTCATAAATTCTTATCCTGTTATCTTGAATGTTCATTAACATGGACCTCTTTCTTACTTATGGTTTTATAAAATATAAGATATAAAAAAAACTCTTTCGGATTCGAAAGAGTTCAACAATAAACGGCAACAAATCTTAATAGTACACTTTCAAAACTATCAATCTTTTATGTCGTTTGTAAATTCCAATGAAACGGATCTTCTAATGCCTGCCAATCACTCGCCATTTCAGAATCTGTCAATAAGCACCCGTCTAAGTCTTTTATTATCTCCTCTACATCAAGGTCAGTACCTATAAAAACAAGCTTCGTGTGGCGATCACCGTATTCAACATCCCAATCTTGTAATAAATGCGGGTTTTCATTTAATATTTGCTTCTGTTCTTCAGTGGAAAGACTCGCTACCCAATACGTAATCGGTTCAATAGACACGGATGGACCCGCCTGAGACATGAGAAGCGCTAGATTATTTCGAGATGCACACCATGCAATTCCTTTTGCTCTTACAATGTTTTTAGGCATGGATTGACACCAATTTTGAAAACGAACAGAATGAAACGGTTCTCTCCTATAATAAACAAAAGAGGATATTCCATATTCTTCTGTTTCCGGTGTATGTTGCTCATGGCCAGCTGTCAATTCCCGAATCCATCCTGCTGAATTGCTCGCTTCTTCAAAATTGAATAGTCGTGTATTTAATATTTCACTAGAGTCTATATCGACTCTTACACTTCGAATTATTTTTGCTTTCGGTTGGAGTGTAGTAAGTACTTGTTCTAATTTTTGTAATTCTTCTTCTGTTACTAGATCACATTTATTTACTATTAGTACATCACAAAACTCAATTTGATCAATAAGTAAATCTGCAATCTCTCTTGTGTCATCCTCTCCTAAAGCTTCCTTCCGATCTAGTAAACTATCTCCAGAACGATAATCGTGCCAAAAACGATTGGCGTCTACAACCGTTACCATCGTATCAAGGCGACAATATTGTGTTAAATCAATATTGAGTTCTTCATCAATGTAAGAGAATGTCTGTGCAACAGGTGTCGGTTCACTGATTCCAGTCGACTCAATTACGATATAATCAATATTCCCGGCTTTCGCTAATTTCTCTACTTCGATTAACAGGTCTTCTCTTAATGTACAACAAATACAGCCGTTGGACATTTCAACTAACTTTTCTTCAGTTCGTGATAACTCCCCGCCTTGCTTAATGAGTTCAGCATCAATATTAATTTCACTCATGTCATTTACAATGACAGCAATTTTTAAACCATCACGATTTTTTAGTAGATGGTTTAGCAGTGTTGTTTTTCCTGAACCTAAATAACCACTTAAAACGGTTACTGGAATTGGATTTTTCATCTATTATTCCTCCTCAGTATATGTAGCACCTAGTAGAGTTTACAATTTCTTAGAAACCTTCTTAACTATCTGTTCGTCTTTTACTGTGCCAAGTACAGTTCCTTCTGTTCTTTCAAATCCAGTGCCCTGATGGTAATGGCTTATTTTATCTTTCAATGTCGTACCTCTTAACAATGAGTTAATGAAATGAGGAGCATCTTCACTAGTCATCTCCTTATACCAATAACTTTCTGGATATTGAATAACTACACATTTATCATGACAGCGACCATTACAAAGAGTTCTCGTTGTATGAATGACATTATCTAGGTTCTTAGCAGTTATTTCATGTCTAATTGATTGAGTTAGAGCTTCTGCTCCCGCTTTATTGCAACTACTACCATTACAAATCAGTACATGATGTTTTGTGTTTGACAAGTTCCAGGTTGCCACCTTCTCACCCCGCCCCTATTACTTTTTTCAGTACATCTTTCTACTCCTTTTGTTGTACTAAAATGTTATGATGAACGAATTAATTATAACACACAAATCGTAATCATTCCTATTTATAAATTATAATAGTTGTAACTCTAATCCCTAGTTGAAGACACATTTTCCAATTAAATAATTCTTTGCAATTTCCCTAATCCTTCCTCAATTTCTCCTCGATTAAGTTCTTCCCCGATGAACACGAGCACGGGTTCATACTTCTCAGTTGCGTACCTCTCAAAGATTGGCATTTCATATGCATAGTTAAATAAATAGAGGCCGGGAGTTTCTGTTAAATATATAAACCCTTTCACTCGATGCAGCCGTCCTTCTATCTTCTCTAACCATTGCAAAAAAGCGATTCGGTCAATCGGTTGATTCACTGACAATGAAATCGTCCTTAAGTGTAAGTGATGATGGACATGCGCTTGTTCAATCTCATTTAACTTTTCATTACTTTTCACTACACGATCATACAATATGGAGAAATTCATTTTTGCAAAGGTAACAGTTAAGATTTCCGCTTGAGTATTAATCTTTTTAACGCTCTCTGTTACTGCTGGTATTTCATCTTCATCTACTTGATCTACTTTATTAACTAGTACAACATCTGCATGTCTCACTTGTTCAACTAAAAGCTTTTTAAGTTTTATACTGAGTCTATTTTCGATCCACTGTTTAGCGTTAATAACCGTCACAATACACCGTATTTCAACTTTACTAATTAACGTTGGATGCGTGCATGCTTCAAGTATTTCTAATGGATGTGCAGCTCCAGTAGCTTCTATTAGAATAAGGTCTAATTCATATACTTCAAGCATTTGGCTCAATTGCAAGCTTAATTCCCCTTGAAGTGTACAGCAAATACAACCATTCAACATCTCTTTTAACGGAGTATCCATCGGAATCACTGCAGAGTCTATACTTATGTCCCCCAGTTCATTCATCAATACCCCTAGTCTTTTGCCATTCTTTTGCTCAAAATCAATTACTTCTTTTAATAGCGTACTTTTTCCACTTCCTAAAAAACCGCTTAATATAATTACTTCTACTTTTCTCAATTTCTATAGGTCCTCCTTTCCTTTTCATCAACTACCTTACAGTAACATCTGCCTATAAAAGAATAAATGAATAACCGTTTCACAAGTAAAGACCTACTCGTGAAACGATAATGGTTATGCTGAAACACAATTATTAAATTGTTCTTGAAACCACTGTTCATCTAGATCCGTTCCAATGACAACCATTTCACTTACTCTTTTCTCGTCTTTTTTCCACTCTCGGTCAGCTGTGCCTGCAAAAAGCATGTGAACACCCTGAAAGATTACACGCTTGTCTAAATTTTCAATATGAAAAATCCCTTTATATCGATACATTTGTGGACCTAGCTCAGCCAATAAGCTGTTCATCCACGCTTCTACTTTTGGTAAACTCAATGGTTTTTCGGACCGTAAAACGAATGCTTTCACATGATCATCATGATGATGGTGGTCATTTAATAAATCAGGAGCAATTTCAAGTTTTTTATCCAGATCAAATGAATATAAATTTAAAATTTTGTTCAAGTCAATACTGCCTTGCATCGCTCGTTCTATTTGAGCTGTCGGGTTCATTTTTCTCAATCTATGAATTACCGAATCGATATGTTCTTCATCGACTAAGTCGACTTTATTTAAGAGTAATACGTCTGCAAAAGCTACTTGTTCTTGTGCTTCATGTGACCTGTTTAACTGTTCATGAACATGATACGTATCGACAACTGTAACGATCGAGTCTAGATGATAATATTCTGATAGCTCTGGATCCACAAAAAATGTTTGCGCCACTGGACCAGGATCAGCCAGACCTGTTGTTTCAATAACCACTCGGTCAAAATTAAGGTCCATCCCGTCTCTATCATTTCTTCTCTCTTTTAGATCATGTAAAATTCGAATTAAGTCCCCCCGAATCGTACAACAAATACAACCATTGTTCATTTCAAAGATTTCTTCGTCTACACCAACAACAAGTTGATTATCAATACCTACTTCGCCAAATTCATTTACAATCACAGCGATCTTCTGTCCATGGTTTTCCGTTAAGATGTAGTTCAACAAAGTCGTCTTTCCAGCCCCTAGAAAACCTGTTAGCACAGTGACAGGTACTTTCCCGTTATTCTTCATATCAATCACTCCTTTAATTATATCTCGTATTTCACCACCTATTTTAATCGTAACCATTACGATTTAAACTTCTAAAAAAAGAAAATAATTGCTTTATATATAATTAATAAACTAAATGCAGAAATAATCGATGTTAAAGCTTGTTTCGAAGAATGCTTTAGTGCATATAGAAAGCCCATTTCTTTTCCAATCGCCCACATAGTTACTAAGCATGCGGACAATGTAGATGCTAAATAAACTAGCAAAAACAATTCAACTGTCGTGATTGAAGCTAATAATTCACCGCCACCTTGGTTAAATAAAAGCATGCCATCTTTTCGAATGACTGAAAAGAGTAATCCCACACTGGCAGCAGCAGGAATGGATAATAGCGATAAGACCGGTTCTACCATTTGGGATAATTTAGCGATTAACCCTAAACCATCAAGTATTGCAGCAATGATGCATATGACTAAAAATATCGGCATCGCTTGAAGAAAGAATTGAGAAACCGTACCTTTTATTTTTCCAAAGAATTGTTTAAGACTACCTGTGTTTATTGGTGTTGCAGGATAAAAGTAATCAGCTGCTTTATTGGCAGATGGATACCAAAGTTTAGTGTGCAATGCACCGACAATGATTAATACAAACAAGTATGGGATAAAAAGCCACGGCTTCCCACCGACACTAAAAATAGAAAGGGTAGCACCAATTTGATAACTGCATGCAGAACCAAAAGATATCATGGATATACACTGTTTCCTCGTACAAGCACTGCAAGATTTTGTTTGAAGAACCGCGACAACGTTACATCCGTACCCCGTTAGTACAGGAATAAAATCTCTTCCACTTAAACCAATTCTTCTTAAACTGGGTGTAATTTCACTTGTAATTTTATCCTTAAGGCCTACTTCCTCGGTAAAAGCAATACTCATCCCAACAAATAAAACGACTGGAAAGGCCCATAAAAACGAATACATTCCCAGTGTAAATAAGCCAAAATCTCCAACTAAAACTTGTTCAATTAGATACGGCGTATGCGAGAATACCTGTTCTAATGGCTCTATAATTGCTCCTTCAAACACTGGCTCTATAGCGCTTGCAAGCATGTAAGCAGCATATACAGGAAGTCCGTAAACACTAATCACTAAAAATAAATAAAGTAACACTTTCCCGTTCGTAAACGGAAACTTTGGGAATTTATATGTTTTTTTATTTAAAGAATAGGAAGCTTTCCTTAATTCACTCATTACGTTGCCTCCTTTAATGAAAACGGTAAATAAAATACCCCCTCATAATAATAGAGGGGAACTAACTCTTCTAGCATTGACACGAATTGTCACAACAAGAAAGATCATCAAGCAACATATTCGATTTACGATAATGTTCAAATAACTCTTCATTTAATTCCATGCCTAGTTGTTCACCTATTTCTTTAGCTACCACTGCAAAGCGTTGACGGAATTTATAAATGAAACAAAAAATCACATCTTGATGTCGAACTTGTGGTCCAACTAAAAACAGACCTTCAGAAACAGTTGATTCATCCTTATCACTTAACTCTATAATATTATTTTCATCATAATAAAAGTGCTCGATGATTAAGGATAGACTACTTTTAAAACCTGTGGCTATAATCGGACGCGCAGAACTAAAAATCTCTTCTCCACTTTCCAAGAAAACGACATAGCCCTCATCTGCTTGTTCGACTTTTACAACTTTACTTTTCCCTCTTAAGATCAGGTCTTCATAATCCATCACTTCTTCAAGACGGTCAAAAGTAAACGGCGACAATGATATACTTGGGTCTGGATGATCATCTGACCAGACTTCTTCTTTAGCTAAAACCGTCACTTGTTTTCCATAATGAATCAGATTGATTGCAGCATCGATTGCACTTTCATAACCACCAATAACGATTACATCATGTTCTTCGATCTCACCCCATGAAGTAACCTCACTGTTATGTAAACATAGCTCCGCTCCTGGAAAAACATTTTTATTTGGATACTGAAACTCTCCACCAGCCCAAACAACAAATTGGGCATTATACGTACCGTCATTGGTTTGGAGAACGAACCCTTCCTCAACTTTATCTAACTCAGTGACATTAACACCAAACTTAATCGGAAGCTTAAAGTGGTGTGCGACAGCCTCTAAATACTCCGCATATTCCTCTCCACTTAAATGTTCAGTCTGAAAAGTATAACCTGGTGAGGTTGAAGGTACGACAGCATTTAAATCTAGCAGGCCAAACCCATGCCCTGGGAACGATGGGGTCAATAAACGCATTTCTTCTGGCCATTTTTTAAATGAACTTCCGATATCGCCACGTTCTAAAATCACAAAGTTTTTCAATCCCATTTGCATGAAAATTGAACCTATTCCGACACCTGCAGGACCTGCTCCAACAATAATAACGTCATAATGACTTTTATTTTTCAAAATACATCACCTCTCGAAATAAACCGTAATGATTACGATTTTACGATTATTATTATTCTTTACTTCTTTCTCTTTGTCAATCTAAGCATTTTATTTTCACTATTCCAGTAATGATATTATAATATATAAATCAGAAAAATTCCTATTCATTTACCCATAAAAAAGGAGACAACACAAAATGGAGACTAACATTTTCCCAAATAAACAAGAACGTCACAAACGATTTGGATCAGTACCTCCCGTAAAAGGAGACAAACCTCTAAACAAAGAGGATATGACTGATCTCCAAAATACACCGAACGACTTTTTATTCGCAATTGACTCAGTAGGGATTAGTAATGTAAAGCATCCCCTAATTATTGAGTCAGATTATAAACCGAACCAGCAAACAACCGTTGGAACATTCTCATTAACAACGGGGCTTCATCAGATGAGCAAAGGTATTAACATGAGTCGATTAACAGAGCTTTTACAGGAATATTATTTAGAGGGTTTCAATGTAACGTTTGACCGCCTGTATGCATTTACGAAAGACTTAGTCGAGCGGATGGAACAATCCAGTGCACAGCTTGCCGTTCAATTTCCTTGGTTCTTTGAACGAACAAGTCCCTCACTGCAGAAATCTGGCTTAGCGCATGCTGAAGCTTTTATGAACGTAAATTATGATCAAGATAACGGTTTTAACCACGAAGTGGGCATTACAGTAGCTGTTACAACACTATGCCCTTGTTCCAAAGAAATTAGTGAATATAGTGCACACAACCAACGTGGATATGTGACAATTAAAGCCAAATTTTATAACCCTATTGAAGTAAAAGAAGATTGGAAAGTGACACTACTTGAAGCTGCCGAAACAAATGCCAGTTCCATGTTATACCCGATCTTAAAAAGACCAGATGAAAAGGCAGTCACTGAAAAAGCTTATGAAAATCCTCGATTTGTGGAAGATATGGTTCGATTAGTTGCCGCTGACTTATATGAAAATGAAGATATCAAGTCCTTTACGGTTGAATGCCGAAATGAAGAGTCGATTCATATGCATGATGCAATTGCACGGTTAACTTATACAAAAGAATAAATTAAAAAGGTGACGCACTGACTTATAAAGATAATAATTTATAGGATCAGTAAGTCACCTTTTTTTTAATTACTATTTTCGTATTCGGGTTCATCTCCAACAGCTCGATCTAAAGCCTGCCAAGCCATTAGTGCACAATTATGGCGAGCTCTTAACTTGTGTACTCCTTCTAACGCTAATGCATCCCCAAGATCTACTTCTTCTGAAATTTCTCCGTTCCGAATTAGCCCTTCCATTGCTTGGCGTAAGTTTGATGCTTCCTTTAAAGATCTTCCTTTTAAAAGTTCTGTCATCATTGAAGCAGAAGCCATACTAATACTGCATCCTTCTCCAATAAAAGAAATATCTTCTATCTGTTTGGCTTCTGTTAATTTTAAGAACAGAGTCATCACATCACCACATGTCGGATTTTTGTAATGTAGCTGTTTAATCTGTTCACCTTCTAACTTCCTATGATTTCGACGTTTTTTCGAATGATCCACCACTAATTGTCGGTACAGTTGATCTAACATTAGTAATTCCCCCTTACTTCCTATTAAGTACTTTTAGTATATAAATAGTAATAATTACGGTTTGTTATTATTTATTATACTCATGCATTGCGATTTAGTCTAACCATACCCCAGTACCAACTCATAGAATTAGTATAATCTAAAGAGTTTAATTTTTTGGTGAGCTGATAAAAGAGGTGTTTGTTTCTTTCCTTTAACGCATAATCAATTTGATATATTAAATGAGGTGTTTACTGTTAATTTATATACTTATATTGTGTACTCTTGAATAAAAATGATAATTATTATCAATAATAAGTATGCAGAGGAAAACAAACAAATGTCAGTGTCATATGAAAGAAACAAGCTCAACCTTTATGGAAGAAAGCGATTTAATAGTTAGACTTTTCGTCATGAAAAGAGCTAATAATAAACTGTCTCTTTGAATAATTAGTCTTTCCTGAAATGAAATAAGGACAGCCTAAAGCTGCCCTTATCACAATTATAAAACTTGGTAACATAGTTTTAGATACCTGGATCGAACGTTTTACAGTCTGTTTCTTCCTGTTTCGCTGCTTTTTTACCCGTGTGGCTAACTACGTAAATTCGATCAGCCGCACATTTATTACCTTCTTCATTATACTTACAGTTATTCACTTCACATAATACATCTACTGCCATCGTCTACACCTCCTCTCCACCTTTATGTTGATCTTTTCTTAGCTTTTTCATACTTTTTTATTGGGCGACTTTACTTTACATTTTAATTACTGTAAAATTATTTCCAAGTATAAAATAGTAATGATTACGATTATCGAATTAAGAAGGAGAGAATAAACATGGCTAAGAAATCCAAAATTGCAAAAGAAATTAAACGACAAGAAATGGTTGCAAAATACGCTGATTTAAGAAGAGAACTTAAAGAAAAAGGTGATTATGAGGCTTTAGGAAAACTACCACGAGACTCATCCCCCACTCGCTTAACTCGTCGTTGCGAAATGACTGGTAGACCTCGTGGTGTATTAAGAAAATTTAAATTATCTCGAATTGCGTTCAGAGAGCTTGCTCATAAAGGCCAAGTGCCCGGGGTAAAAAAATCAAGTTGGTAATCTAAATAAATAATTAGGTGGTGACTATACGTGAATAAAGTCCCCATAACTATAATGACTGGTATGATAGGTGCCGGAAAAACGAAAATTAGTAATAGTTTAATACGTAAAAAATGCAGTAATTGTAAAGTACTCATATACCAGCCAGATACACTAACTGTAGTAGAAGATATATCGACCAAACGACCTTATAGGAAATTATCGCACAATGCACAGTTTGCAAAAATAATAACTACTCAAGAGCAGTTAATTAGCGAAGTCATTTCTTACTCTAAAGACAAGAAGCCCATAGACGAAATTATTATTGAATTGGCTGCAGGAAATCCGCCTCAATTATTTGTAGAGGAACTTTATCAGTTACTCGAAAAGTATAAATTAGAGGAAACATTTTATACTCAATCACTCGTTTCTGTCATTGATGCCGAGCAATTTTGGTTTGATTATACTTCTAACCACTATGTTCTTTACACTAGTAACAATAACAGGATGGAACAAACCTTTGCTGAGGTTATGATTTCTCAAATTGAATTTTGCAGTCACATTGTATTAAACAAATGTAATTTCTTAAGCAAAGAAAGTTTAGATGAGACTGTCTCGTTTATTAAAAAACTCCAGCCAAAAGCACAAATTATTTTTTCAACAGATGGTCATGTCGCTAGTCATACTTTTCATTCATTAGAAGATGTGGACCTTCTTAATCTAAAGTCCAATATTGGTTGGAAACTTGAATTAAAACAGGCAAATTTATCTACTCTAAGTGTAGCGGGGAAAAATGGTATAGACTCATTTGTATACGAAAGTCATTCTCCCATTCAATTAGAAAAGTTAGAGGAGTGGTTTCAAACATTTCCTTCAGAAATATTGCGTTCTGCTGGTTATCTATGGACACTTTCCGAAGCGAATGGTTTAGAACTCCTTCATTTCTCACAAGTAGGAGCATCAGTTATCATTGAAACAGTAGACGATGATGATTACCAACATTACACTAATACTACTAAAACGAAGCTTGTGTTTTTTGGTTTTGACTTAGAAGATGTTGAAGTCACCCAACAACTTAATCAATGCATAATATCGGACAATGATATAAATCAAACTGTAGTTTGAGCCTGGTTGCTCCTATTAAAAAAATGTGTTAATTGCTAGCAATAGCACTAAGAAATATTTTACATCACAATTTAAACAACAATTTTATTAGCAACATAATTAATAATTTGATTGGCACACAAAAAAGGTTGGTTCCATAAATTTACTCCAACCTTTTTGATGTGTATTGCGCTTATTGAATTAAACAGCCCCTATATCATCCATATGAAGACCATTTCCCTTATATTGCTATTCTGTAATGTCCTTCGTCTGCTTTATGAAGGACACTTCCCTTGCAGTTCCACCTTATAATGTCCTTCATCTGCTTTATGAAGGACATTTCCCTTACAGTTCCACCTTGTAATTTCCTTCGTCGGCTTTATGCAGTGTTAAATCCCCCTGTCTTCTCATAACTGTTTTTTTTACTAAAAGGTAGTGAGTCCTGTTTTTTTCTGAATCCTGAATAATAACCGCTTATAATATGGAAAATCATTTAAATATTCATTTGAATCTACTGTAAATGTCCCATTTTTGTTATTCCATAATGTAGAAAAATAATTGGAGACTACGGTCATTATCTCATTTTCTTTCGGGGCCACAATTCTTAAGCTCGTATCTAAGTTAAAATCATTCAAGTTTCTTCGAGTAAAATTCGCAGAACCACCGATTATCGTACTACTCACTTGGCGTTCGATTAATATCAATTTAGAATGGTACTGCTCATCGTGTGTGTTATACCATCTTATTTGAATGTTCTCATTTCCATACTCTTCAATATCAGCAGCTACTGGACGATTTGAGGTTCCGATGTTCTCATTTCCGAAAATTTCCTCATTCGGGTAAAGAATTAAGTTTACTTTGACGCCTCTATTTGCTGAAGAAATCAAACTGGAAACAACCTTACTTTCAGAAAGGTTAAACATTCCAACATGAATTACATCCCCTAGATAAACAGCTCCCAACTTATGATGAATTTGTAGTAGAACAAGGGGATATCAGGGTTGCCACAGCTTGTTCAGAAGCTAGAAAATCATCAATAATATTCCCACTGACAACAAAGTTATCTCATCTGTAATTTCAGGATAGTCTTTATCTCCGTCATACTTATCATTGAATAAGAACATATCAAACACAATAAACTCTTCAGCTTCCTTTATCATGCTCTTCACTCGTTCAACAATTTGTCTTTCTTGTACAATCTCACCGTCGTGTTCGAACGTTAAATCATATAAAAACTCTACATTCGTCACTCGATGCATATCACCTTCGTAAGATAGTCCCATAGGTACCGGTTTAAATAGACCATAAAGAGTATAACCTGCTATAAAAACAACGAACACTAACAAAACACTTAAAAAAACTTTCTTCATATCAACCTCCTGCTACGTCATCTTTAATACTCTTACGTTGGTTAAAACTACTGCAAAATATGTACAATAAGAAATTCATGGACTAGTTAGAGTATTGAGTCGTTTTTTATCTATCGGAGTACACTAAAAAAAGGATGACGCATAAAGTCACCCTTTTCTTGTTAGTTTTTCATTTTTGGATCTAACGCATCCCGAAGTCCGTCACCAATCATATTAAACCCTAATACAACTAACATGATCGAAAATCCGGGAAAAAGTACTGTCCATGGTGCGGTTTGGATAAACTGCCGCGAATCAGATAACATCTTCCCCCACTCTGGTGTCGGCGCTTGTGCCCCTAACCCCAAGAAACCAAGAGCTGCCGCTTCTAGGATAGCTGTACCAAATCCTAACGTCGCTTGGACAATAATTGGCGCCAAACTATTCGGTAAGATATGATGAATTAAGATCCTGCCATTTTTCATTCCTTGAGCCTTAGCTGCCATAATATATTCTTCTTCACGTAAACTAATAACTTTAGATCGAACAAGACGCCCAAATATTGGAATATTGATAATAGCAATCGCAATGAGTGCATTTTGTAAAGAAGGTCCAAGAATAGCAACGATTGCAATTGCTAATAATATACTCGGGAATGCAAGCATTATATCGAAAATACGCGAGATCAACATATCAATCCAACGACCATAATATCCCGCAATAATACCTAACGTTGTACCTATTACAAGTGCACCGGATACAGCAAAAAATCCAACCCATAAGGAAATTCTGGCCCCATGAGCAATTCGACTAAAAATATCTCTGCCTAAATCATCTGTACCAAACCAATGCTCTGCAGAAGGGGATTGAAGTCGGTTCTGTGGGTTCGTTTCATCAAATGCATACCCAGAAATGAGTGGTGCAATCAGAGCAATGATAAGAAAAAATAGAATGATAATCATACCGATAACAGCTGATTTATTCTTTAATAATTGCCTCATCGCATCACGCCAAGGTGATATAGCCTCTACGTGTTCCTCTTGATTTGGATTAGGATTTGAATTCGGTGGTATGTTTACTTGTTCTGTACGAAACTGTTCCATTTCAGTCTCCCCTCCTATCAATATTTAATTCTTGGATCAATGTAAGAATATAGCAAATCGACAATTAAATTAATCATGACAAACATAGTAGCTACGACTAGAATTCCAGATTGAATGACCGGATAATCACGATTGCCAATCGCTTCATAGATATAGCGTCCTACTCCTGGCCATCCGAATATCGTCTCTGTTAATATCGCTCCACCTAAAAGCGTTCCTGTTTGAAGACCGACAACAGTTAATACAGGGATCATCGCATTTTTTAGTGCATGCTTATATATAACAAAAAATGTATTTGATCCCTTCGCGTTTACTGTGCGAATATAGTCTGAACGTAAAACTTCTAGCATACTTGAACGCGTCATTCGAGCAATGATTGCCATCGGAATCGTTCCAAGTGCAATTCCAGGTAATATTAAATGTTTAATTGCAGTCCACGTTTTATCCCATTGCCCGCCGATTATTGTATCAAGGACATATAAATGCGTTATAGCCTGTATCGGGTCCCTTGCATTATCCCGCCCTGTAGCTGGCAACCACCTAAGTTCTTGTGCAAATATCCATTGTTCCATCAATGCTAGCCAGAAAATGGGCATCGATACCCCGATAAGAGCGATTAACATAGCTAAATAATCAAACCATGAGTTTTGCTTCCACGCACTAATAATCCCTGCATTTACACCGATAATAATTGCAAAAATCATCGCAAAGACCGTTAATTCTATCGTGGCAGCTAAATATGGCCAAATCTCTTCAGCTATAGGTTTTTTTGTTCGTAACGAAGTTCCTAAATCCCCTTGTACTAGGTCCTTCATATAATAACCGTATTGAAGCATGTATGGTTCATTTAATCCAAGGCGTTCTTCAAGATCTGCAATGGCTTGAGGCGTAGCTTGTTCACCTAATATGACTTGAGCTGGGTTACCCGGAATTAGATGGATAATTGAAAATGTAACAATTGACATTCCTAGAAGTACTGGAATTAACATTAATAATCTTCTTGTTGTATAAGCTAACATGAATTTCACCTCTATTCTTTCATTACTCTTCTCTCTATGTATTCATTTATTGAACTTAATTTAATTAAAGGTAAAAGTAGGGCTGACTCAAATGCAAGCGTTAGACACCTCACCCCTAGATCTAAAATTGCCGTTCTGCAACAACTCTAGATCTAAAGTTAAAACGAGGAGCCAACACTTATGAGTCAGCCTCTTCTCATTAGTTAGATAACTCTACTGATGTGAGTGCTTCACTTGTAGATGGGTGTGGCACATAGTTTTTCACGTTTGCTCCACCTGCTAATGTTGGAACCGAGTGAACTAAAGGTACCATTGGTGCATCTTCATGAATTAGAACTTGTGCTTTCATGTAAAGGTCAGCACGAACATCTTCATCATATGTTGTTTTTGCTTGATCTAATAAACTAGTTACTTCCTCATTTGCATAGAATGTTCGGTTACCACCTGGAATAGCGTGGCTGCTTAATAAGTTAGACAAGAAGTAATCTGGGTCACCGTTAACTCCTGACCAACCTAACATAAACATATCTTGCTCTCCAGCTTCTGTTTTCTCTAGGTACGTTGCCCACTCATGAGTAACGATGTTTGCCTTTACGTTGATCTTTGCTAGTTCAGCTTGAATTGCTTCAGCTGCACGCTGTGGATCTGGCATATACGGTCTTGCTACTGGCATCGTCCATAAATCAAATTCAAACCCATCTGGGTAACCAGCTTCTGCAAGGAGTTCTTTCGCACGGTCAAGATTAAACTCGTACGCTTGGATTTGGTCATTATAACCTAAGTATCCAGGAGGTACTGCGTTTTTAGCTGGTTGAGCCATACCACCATATAAAGCGAAAATTAAATCTTCTTTATTAATGGCATGGTTAATCGCTTGACGTACTAACTTATTGTTAAATGGCTCTTTCTCCACATGGAAACCTAAGTAACCAATGTTATTTGTTGCACGTTCAAATACTTGGAGTTCAGCGTCACCTTCAATCGTTACTACATCATCAGGGTTTAACCCATCCATAATATCGACTTCACCTGCGCGAAGTGCTGTTAAACGTGCTGAGTTGTCAGGAATAACTCTAAAAATAACACGATCTAATTTTGGATAACCTTCCATCCAATAATCTTCATTCTTCTCTAGAACAATACTGTCGTCACGAGTCCAACTTACAAACTTAAATGGACCAGTTCCTACAGGATTTTCGTTAATTGTACTGCCATGCTCTTCAAATGCTGCTGGAGATGTTATCGCAAAGTAGCTCATCCCCATATTTTGAATGAACGAACCTAATGGTTTGTTTAAAACAAACTCAATCTCGTGATCGCCAAGTACATTAATCTCCTCAATTACGTGACCTTCATCACCTTTAAATCCACCAAATTGAGTACCGTAAACGCTGTACGTGTAACCCTCATCAGCAAAGTTATACTCATGAGATTTATCAGCCCAACGCTCGAAGTTTAATTTTACTGCTTCGGCATTAAAGTCTGTACCGTCATGGAATTTAACTCCTTCACGTAGTTTAAATGTGTAAAGTAACCCATCATTTTCAACGCTCCATTCCGTTGCTAAACCAGGCCCTACTTCAAAAGAATCAGCGTCAAACTCTAGTAAAGTTTCATAGATTTGCTTTGTTACACGAGAAGACTCTCCATCAGTTACACTAGCATAGTCTAAACTTACAGAGTCCCCACCACGTGCAAAGATTAAAACTTGATCACCAGCTGGTGCTTCTTCAGTAGCTTCTTGATCATCGCCTTCAGACTCATTAGGAGCTTGAGTCTCATTGCTCGAACAGGCAGCTAAGAATGTTGCTAAACTCAACAAAAGGATTAGCATAAATAGCATACTTTTCTTTTTCATTTTTTTTCCCCCTTTTTAATTGGTTGTTCTTTATTATTTTTCTGTGGTAATTGCAACTTCAGACAAACTTTCGTCGTAAAGATGGCAAGCCACAAAATGATTATCAGCAACAGCTCTAAATGATGGGCGTTCCGTTTTGCAAACATCCATACATTCAGGACAACGTGTGTGAAAAGCACAACCTGACGGTGGATTAGAAGGACTCGGAACATCACCTTCTAAAATCACCCGTTCACTTTTCTCATCTGGATCAGGGACCGGAACAGCAGAAAGTAAAGCTTTGGTGTACGGATGTTTTGGATTATCATATAATTCATCTTTTCCAGTAAGCTCTACCATTCTTCCTAAATACATCACACCGACCCGATCACTTATATGCTTAACGACACTGAGATCGTGTGCAATAAATAAGTAGGTCAATTGAAATTCTTTCTTTAAATCTTCCATTAGATTGAGTATTTGTGACTGAACAGACACATCTAGTGCAGAAACTGGTTCATCACAAATGACTAGGCGTGGATTAACAGCTAGAGCTCTAGCAATCCCGATTCTTTGCCTTTGTCCTCCACTAAATTGATGAGGATAACGAGCAGCATGAAAGGCATTTAACCCAACAACCTCTAGTAACTCTTTCACTTTTTGTTTTCTAGATTTTTCATCCCCAATTCCATGTATAAGTAGAGGTTCACTAATAATTTTTTCAATCGTATGTCTGGGGTTTAAGGATGCATAAGGATCTTGGAAAATAATCTGCAAATCTCTTCGCAACTTACGCATCTCTTCGTCACTAAGTTTGGTGATATCTTGACCATCGAAAAGGACTTCACCTTCTGTCGGTTCAATCAAACGAAGAATTGCTTTCCCAGTCGTTGATTTTCCACAACCACTCTCACCAACAATCCCTAAAATTTCACCTTCGTGTACAGTGAAAGAAACATCATCAACAGCTTTTACTTCGCCTACTTTTCTACCTAAAACGCCGCCTTTTATATCGAAGTACTTCTTTAATCCTTTTACTTCTAATAAGGGTTTTTTAGCCAACGTTCTCTCCCCCTTCTTCTTCATAAAGGAAACAACGACATTGGTGTCCCTCGCGAAGTGATAGTAGTTCCGGATCTTCTTCGTAACAGCGGCTAAACGAACTCTCGCATCTTGGAGCAAAGCGGCAGCCTCGTTTAACAGAACCCGGTTTTGGTACAGTACCAGGAATTGAATACAAACGTTCTTCTTTTTGATGTATCTTTGGTAGAGAACGTATCAGCCCTTTTGTATATGGATGTTGAGGTTGTTTTAAAATAGTTCTCACATCCCCTTCTTCAACGACTTTCCCAGAATACATCACAACTACTCTGTCACAAATCTCTGCAACTACACCTAGATCATGAGTGATCATCATAATCGCAGTACCATGCTCTTTGTTCAGCTTCCGCATTAAATCTAATATTTGGGCTTGTATAGTTACATCTAAAGCAGTAGTCGGTTCATCCGCTATTAGCACCTCTGGATCACAGGACATCGCCATGGCAATCATGACCCGCTGCCTCATTCCTCCTGACAGTTGATGAGGGTATTCATCAACAATTTCATCTGCCCTTGGAATACCAACAACCTTTAACATATCTATCGCTTTTTCCCTTGCCTTTTTCTTGCTAAGTTTATTATGATTGCGAATAGCCTCCATTAATTGGTCACCAATCGTAAATAATGGATTTAGAGAAGTCATCGGCTCCTGAAAAATCATCGCGATTTCGTTTCCACGGATTTTTCGCATTCTTCTATGTGTTGCCTTTACTAGGTCCTCATCTTTAAATAGAATTTTTCCACCAACAATTTTCCCTGGTGGGTTTGGAACTAGTTTCATAACAGAAAGTGAAGTCACACTCTTTCCACAACCCGATTCACCAACAATCCCTACTACTTCCCCTTTATGTATCTTTATACTCACATCATCAACAGCAGGTATCTCACCTGCATCTGTAAAAAAGTGCGTTTGTAATCGATCTAGCTCTAAAACTACTTCTGAAGACATTTCCATGCACCTCTTTTCTATCTATTTCTCTCTAAATGAAGGAAAATCTCTTTGTATGAACCTTGCTAAATTCTACCTTTTACGTATACTCAACATATTAAAATAGTTTTTTGTTTTTTCAGTATGTACAAATTATTTGTAATATGTTGAAATTTCTGAAAATATATACAATAAATTTACTATAATACCACTTAGTTAATCAAGGGGTTTTTTAATTTTATTGTAAAAAAATTTATATTTTGTTAATTTAATCTTTTATTTTTTGTCTCTCTCAAATAGACAACTGTACTATATACCTATGGTAATATAACGGTTTAAAGTAATAAAGGATCCGTGCTTTTGAGTATTTTTTTGATTGCTTCTATTCATAGTAGTCAGATTTTCACAGGAGCAATTTCCATCATCATTCTCTAACAATTTTTTGTTTAGTACTTATTACTCTACTGATAGTCTATTTTCCTCTTTGTATTTTAAGAATATTCAGTTTTATATATTTGTAAAAAAACTATAACTTTAGCTCGATTGATGACTAATGTTTTTATATTTACATCATAAAATCTAACCTTCGTTTACTTTCTACAAAAATAAAAAAAGACCCTGGGGACCAGAGTCTTCTTTGTTAAACATATTACTTTTGAACGTTAGCAGCTTGAGGTCCACGTTGACCTTGCTCGATTTCAAAAGAAACAGTTTGACCTTCTTCTAAAGTTTTGAAACCATCGCCTTGAATAGCAGAGAAGTGTACGAATACATCGTCTTGTCCTTCTACTTCAATGAAACCGAAACCTTTTTCTGCGTTAAACCATTTAACTGTACCTTGTACCATAATCTTGTTCCTCCTATATGGCGATATGCCACATTGTATTACTATTTTTGCTCTTCAAATTCATTCAAGGCGAAAATACTTATTTAAGACTTTTCTTCCTTCAATCTTATCCGAACAACAATAAGTAAGTTTATTATAACAGGAATAGCAACAAAAGGAAACTAAAAAATAGTGTAATCGGAAAATTAAAATGATTTTCTCGAAGTACTGAAAATCACTTATCGTTTAGCCACTGACACCCTGTTACACAAGACTATGGTGATGATTATGTTGTATAGCACCGGAACTAGAAAACCTAATTTCATTTCAAAAAAGAAAGTAAATTTATTTAAGCGTAAAAAATATGAAAATTATGTTTACGTTCCTTAATATAGGCAATCCTATTAGTATTCTTAAGTAGGAGGTTTGGTCATGGAAGTAAACATGAGTCCCGAAGAAGTCTTACTTGAAATCCAACAACTTAATACTAACGGTGCCAATTTAAGCAAGAAATCGATTAAGAAATCAAATCCACAACTAATGAGATCTGCACTGCATTATTATCCTGATTGGGATAGTGCCATTGAGAAAAGTTTTACAGGATAATTCTCTTTGGAACATCTAGCTACCCAGTCAAGGTAGCTAGATGTTTTTTATTATTTTATAATTTGCAAGTTCTTCGGAAAAGCTGTTAAACATTCTGAACCCTCTTCTGTTATTAGTACATCATCTTCAATACGAACCCCACCTATTTGAGGAACATAGATACCTGGCTCTATCGTATAGACCATTCCGGAATACAAATAATCACCGTTATTTTCGTTCATTGAGGGAAATTCGTGAACTTCAATCCCTAACCCATGACCAATTCTATGGGTAAAATAATCACCATACCCTGCATCATTTATATAATCACGAGCAATTGTGTCGATATCGCCGATCCTCGTTCCTGGGTTACTAATAGAAAGAGATAAGTTTTGGGCTTGTAACACTGTTTCATAAATAAATTTTTGTTGATCAGTAACCGTTTGATAAGCAACGGTACGTGTAATATCGGAACAGTACCCTTCGTAAATAACCCCCAAGTCAAATAAGACAAAGTCACCTGAGGCAATTTCCTTTAAACCTGGATGTCCATGTGGCTCTGCCGATTTCGCACCTGATAATACCATCGTTGAAAAAGACATTTCACGGATCCCTTTTTTCTTTAATTCGTATTCTATGCTTGCAATGATTTCCATTTCGTTTTTTCCTTTACTGATCTCATGAACACCGACTTCAACTCCGAAATCCGCTAGTTTCGCAGCTTCACGTAAAATTGAGATTTCCATCTCATCTTTTATCATACGAAGTGTTCGTAATTTCTGATCTGCTGAAACAAACTTTGCTTCTGGAAATAACGATAGTAACTGCTCACTTCGACCATAAGATAAAACCTCTTTTTCAATCGCAATCGTTTCTACTTCTGAAACTCTTTGTTTAACGGCCTTTTGAAATACCTCCCATACATTGTCAGAGTCGTTATATCCGACTATTTCTCCCTTCCATCCTGAGGCTTTCACTGATTCTCTCTCCATATTTGGACAAATGAGAAAAGGCTCACTTTCAGGGAAAATCACTAAACCTAATAATCTTTCATGTGGTTCACTTCTAAAATTAGACAAGTAAAAAACATTATACTTAGATTGTATAAAAGCATATGTATAATTATTTTCCTTAACCCAATTTGCAAGATCTTCTAACCGCTTATTCACTCTTATCACAGCCTTTTTTAAAGTTATTTGCTCTATTAATGATTGGTGCGGAAATGCTATTTACAATTATATTATACTGAGCTTTTTCCAAGTTTTACACTAAACAGTATAGTCTCTGATACAAGGATTTGCTTTTATTATCTATTCATAGTATAATGATTTAATTACTTATAAAACACTTAAAGTTTTGATTTTATTCTTCAACCATAACATTAAAAAACATATATATAAAAGAAAAAATCATCTTGGCGTCTTTTAGGAAACTTCGTTAGCCTTATTTAAATGGCACGGCCTCGGAGCCGTAATGATGAAAGAGAGGTAGGGCTTTCATTATTTAGGGGTATCAAAGACAACACAGAGATATAATCGCGGCGAATTTTAAGTAACGATAAGAAATATATGAAGAAGGCGAGCTAAAAGAGAGCTCGCCTTCTTTTTTATAAACTATTTTACCAAACATCAGCTTGGCTTACAGTCCAAAAGCAAGATAAACAACCTATGAGGAATGTACCTTTTTATATGATTTTGAATTAAGTATGCGGATAATTCTCACTCACCATTAACATTCCATTACTTAATAAAACTCATATCGATTTCTTCCCTGTTTTTTTGCCCTATACAAGGCATTATCTGCTTTTTTCCCTAGCACACGGAGCGTGGCACCATTCGTTGGATAGATTGCAACTCCTACACTTATACTCATAGTAATCACTTGGTCTCCATACTTCCAAGGACTGCTTAAATGATTATAGATACGCTCAATAATTTTCTCTACATCTTTTCTCTCGCTTAGTTCCGTTAATAATATATTAAATTCATCTCCACCTATTCGAGCGACTATGTCAATATTTCTAACACTACTTTCTAAACGACTTGCAATTTCTTTTAAGAATTCATCTCCAACCTCATGACCATACGTGTCATTAATTATTTTAAAATGGTCTCCATCAATAAACAATAATGCAACCATATGACCATTTTTTTCCGCAACCTCGATAGCATGTTGAAATTTGTATTGAAACAAATCTCTATTCGGAAGTTTAGTCAAAGAGTCATAATACGCCATCTTTTTAATTTTTTCTTCAAATTGTTTTCTTTCTGTTATATTTTCTCCAACGATTAATATTTTTTGAATTTCATCTTTTTCCAAGATCGGAATAATGTCTAAGGCGAGCGCCAATTTTTTTTCTAGCTTTGATACCACAGAAACTTCAATACTTTCATGCTTTTTATTAGCTATCACTTGTGATATTGCTCGTTGTACCTTGCTAACCTCATCTCCATCTGCAATATATGTATCTAAGGATTGTTGTAATAGTTCTTCGGCAATAATGCCAAGTACTTTTTTATGAGAAGGAGATGCATAAGAAATCTTTCCATTCAATTCAACTAATTGAATTAAATCTGTCGAGTTTTCAGCAATTAAACGATATTTTTCTTCACTTTCTATAAGCCTTTTTTCGGCTAATTTTCGTTGAGTAATATCTCGTGTAATAGAAATAATATGCGAGACTTCATTTTTATCATTCATGATAGGACTTAGAATTGATTCTCCAAAATGATCGTGATCATCACTGAATTCAAAGGTAACCTGTTCTCTTCTCGTCAGCGCTTCTTGATATTTTCCGATTAAATGCTGTGCCTTGTCTTGCATAACATCCTCTACGGTTTTACCAATAATCTCATCATTAAATTTTAATTCCTCTTCCGCAGCTTCATTTAAAATCGAATAGCGAAATTCTGAGGGGCCGTGCACTTCCATTACAAAGATCAAATCTTTTATGTAGTTAATAAATCGTATAAATTCATGACGGTTCTTAATAAATAAGTTTTCCATTCTGTTACTCCTCTTTAACTACAGCAAACTGCTTAATTCTACCAACTTTCTAAATACACAGCTAGTTATTATTTATATTGACTTCATATACTTTTAGATGATGATAAATGATATGAAGTAACGGTACGTCTATATGAAATTGCTCAGCCAATGTGAGGATATATCCTTGAAGGTGATCTGCTTCTATTGTTATCCCCTTCTCAATATCTCTCAACATTGATGCCTTCATCGTGTAATCTTGTTTTTTCATAATATTCATTTGTTTTTCAACAATATCGTCTGCTATTGGTGCATTAGCAGCTCTCATTATAGAAGCTACTTCATTAAATAACTGAAGAGTTAATTCTTCTCCGCCTTCTACCTCAAGAATAGGACCAATGGATGAACGCATTAGTGTAGTAATTCCCGATAAAGCAGTGATAAATAAATATTTATGCCACATATCCTGATGGATGTTTGCGCTGACTTTAAATGATGCTTTTGTTTGACTAAAAACCTGTTGTAACATTTCGATACGAGAACTTCTTTGTCCATTAAGTTCTCCAAATATTAGTTGATGACTATTACTCGTTTGTATGACATGTCCCAATTCGTTTAGAGTAGTTTCAATAAAGCAGAAGCCACCTAACACCTTGTCATTTCCAAACACCTCTTGCAACCGATATATGTGATTAATCCCGTTTAACAATGGAATTATAGTCGTGGAAGGTCCTACATAAGGTCCAAGAGACTTTATGGCTTCTTCTAAATGTTGTGCTTTCGTTGCAAATATAATAACATCAAATGATTTATCTTCTTCACCAGACACTAACGTTTTAGGTTCAAGTTGAAGATCTCCATGAATACTTTTAATAACAAGCCCCTGTTGTTTTAGTTGCTCTTGTCGTTTTTCTCTAACTAAAAAAGTAACATCGACGCCACTTTCTACTAGACGCCCACCAAAATAGCCACCTACAGCACCTGCACCTAATATAAGAACATTCATTTTCATTCCTCCAGTATTAGACGTAACCATAATTTAGTAATCTACCACATATAGCGAACTTAGGCTAGTTTCTTTTTATAAGGCTCTTTTCTAAAAGAATGTTGCTTTTAGCTATTGGACCGTTAACCAATCGAAAGCTTGGTTCTTCACGCTTTCGTGAAGCTTTTGAATATAAATCAGCCAGATGGATAAATGAATTTATCCATTAGGGCTGATTTATATTCAAAAAACGGTCCAATAGCAACAAAGTTTACAAAAACAGCCTTTTATAAATACATTCCTATAGATTATAATACCTTATCTAGGACACGAAGGACGTTTAAAATTCAAAATCATTGTAACTTTTCTATATCCATCCAATAAGAAAATCTGCATAAAAAAGAGACGAATTAAAACCTCGTCTCTTTTCCCATGCCTTTCTAGACATATTTTACACCATTAATAACTAAACATTATTGCACATGTACAAGTTCAACTGGTCCG
Source organism: Alkalihalobacterium sp. APHAB7 (assembly GCF_048323755.1). Taxonomy (NCBI): domain Bacteria; kingdom Bacillati; phylum Bacillota; class Bacilli; order Caryophanales; family Bacillaceae; genus Alkalihalobacterium; species Alkalihalobacterium sp. APHAB7. The sequence goes on along the minus strand of NZ_JBLWFS010000007.1, from coordinate 166,743 downwards.
TGATCATCACAATGATCGCCATGAACATGATGGAGACGACCATTAACTAAATAATCAAAATGATCACCATGTGGTACAAGTTCATGTCCACAATCTTCTTCATGATTGCAGCCACATGAAATCGGTTTGCATTCTTCTGGATTTTCTTCACTTACAGGAATTGCACATTCAACCCAGTTTCCTTCTTTTTCATGATGCAAATGTCCATTATGAACATAATCAATATGGTCAGCATGTCTAATTTTCGTATGACCACATGCAATACTATGCTGATGGCTATGGTCTTCATGGTTATGCTGCTTACTCAAAAGAAATCACTCCTTATTAAACTTAGGTTTATTTTTCATTGTCAAAGCAACATCTATGCTTCATCTTTATTAATTTTTTGTGTATATAAATGAAAACAAAGCACAAGATATAGTTAAAGGGTCAGAAATGGATTTGTAGCTCAATGGTAGAGCGGCTAGTCATTCCATACGGAATAACTGAGCATTTAGTGGGTTCGATTCCCACCAAATCCACCTCTTTTTTTTTCCTCTAATCTTCCCCATCATTTGATCTTTGTTTATTTTCTCTTGTAGTATTACTTGCCTTTGGTACAAAACCAAATCCGGTTGAACTTAATTCCATTTGTTCATTGTTTCTTTTCTTACCATTCATTTGATCTTTTTGAGTCGTGTTTTTATTTTCCATATTTTCTCCATTCTGTCTTTATACTTAACAAATGAACTCCTTAATGGACATTAAAATAGTTGTTCAAATACTTCATTTAGCTGTTTGGTACGTTCCTCATCTTGTTCCTCTTCTGCATGTTTAATCTCTTGCTTTAGAATGATATCAAGTACTTTCATTTCTTCTTCTGCTAACCCACCAACAAACTCTTCTTCAGTTGAATAATTATTGTTCTCTAACCGATCGTAAACTCCTTGGCAAATTGGATGATCCTCTATGTAATTAGATAGTGCTTCTCTTAAATATGCCAGTGATTGATCCAATTCAAACACCCTTTCTCTTATAACGTTTATTGTACTTACTAAATTAGATTGTGTTATAGGGTAAAATTTATACATCACATGAAAAAAGACGCCTATTAAATAGACGTCTTTTTGTACTTATACATTTTCATTTTCAATAACAACGGCAATACCTTGGCCGCCGCCAATACAAAGACTGGCAACCCCATATCTAAGACCATTTCTTCTTAATTCATTAGCAAGTGACAATACGATACGTGATCCACTTGCACCGACTGGATGCCCGAGTGCTATTGCTCCACCGTGTACATTTGTTTTATTACGATCAAGTCCTAATTCTTTTTCAACGGCTAAATATTGAGCTGCGAAAGCTTCATTTATTTCAATTCGATCCATTTGGTCAAGAGTCAGTTCAGCACGTTGTAGTGCTTGTTGTATTGCTGGAACTGGACCAATCCCCATAATACTTGGATCAACGCCTGCTATTCCCCAGGAAACTATTTTAGCTAACGGTTTTTGATTACGTTTTTTCACTTCTGACTCACTCGATAAAATTAAAGAAGCTGCACCGTCATTAATTCCGCTTGCATTACCGGCAGTCACCGTACCATCCTTTTTAAAAGATGGCTTTAATGATGCAAGCTTTTCATATGTCATATCTTTTTTTACATGCTCATCTTCTATGATTTGTTTGCTTCCACCTCTTGAAGGAACTTCTACAGCTGTTATTTCTTCGGCAAAGATGCCCGATTGGATCGCTTCTGTCGCTCTTTGTTGGCTGAGTAAAGCAAATTCATCTTGTTCTTCTCTAGAAATCTCGTATTTATCTGCTAGATTTTCAGCTGTTATTCCCATACCAATCCCAGTATACTGATCAGTAAGTGTATTTAATAACATATCTTCAAACTGGAAGCTTCCGTATTTTACACCTGAGAAGCGACTTGTAAAATTAGAGTGAGGAGACATTGTCATATTTTCAGCTCCACCAACTAAGGCTAAGTTAGACTCACCTAAACGGATGCTTTGGGCAGCTGAAATGACCGATTGCATACCAGATCCACAAAGACGATTTACTGTTAATGCAGGTGTTTCAATTGGCACATCTGCCTTCAAAGCAATATGGCGGGCTAAATAAGCCGCATTCGTCGAACTGTGAATTACATTTCCAAAAACCACTTGATCAATATCTTTACCTTCCACTTCTGCACGTTTTAAAGCCTCTTGCGCAGTTACTGTTCCTAATTCAGTAGCGTTAACAGATTGAAAAGAACCTCCGAAAGCTGTAAATGCTGTTCGTGCTCCACCTAAAATGTAAATATTGTTCATATTATGTCCTCCAAACGATGTAATAAGTAATTAAAAATATAAATAATTCTCTTTATTCCATATACTAATTTCTATAACGCCCCGAAAAAATCCTACCAAAATTTTAAATATTGTCTAGGTGGTGCTCTTGTTTTTAATTAGCGGTTTGATAGCTGATAGAAGTACTTCTATTACTATTAACCCAAAACCAATAGGTATTAAAAAGTAGACTGGATAAACGGGTGTTAACTTCCCCCCGACAGCAATAGCCATTTGATCACCAACACCTGCCATTGCAAATTTCCACCCATATATTGTTAATAATGTAAAAATAGTAATCTCAATAATAATAATGATCCAAGTCGATACTTTTTTGAAACCATTCGGTGCTTTTTCAACTAATTCACCCAACCTAGGTAAGACGCCTGAACTATACGTATATGCTAGTGCAGGAAAAATCGCCAAGGGCATTAAGAAGTACTGTACAATTTCATAGGTACCAGAAATGGGAGAAGTAAAGATATTTCGCATAAATACATCAGCAACAATAATTAGCATCATGAATACTGCTGCTAAACCTCCTATAAATACACCGATTAACTTTAATTTTTCGTTAATATATATAATTTTATCAAAAGTTCCGTTCATCTCTATCACCTACTTTCTAATTGTAAAGTATAGATTTTCACCTCATTGTTTGTGGTAGCCACGTTGCTAATTGCGGGAAGGCAATCAATAACCCACCGACTACAACAGCAGCAACAACCGCAAATACTAATGACGTTCTGAAAAGTTTCTCGATTGGGATTTTGGTTACGCCTCCTACTGCATAAACACTTATTCCAACAGGCGGTGTAATAAGGCCTAACGTACAGATAACAGATACTAATATACCAAACCAAATTAGATCAATATTCGCTGCCGTTAATATTGGCAACAGAACAGGTACCGTCATTAAAATAACTGCAACTCCCTCAATAAACATAAATAAGAAGAAGTAGATTATCATGATAATCATTAGTAATATAACAGGATAATCCATTAAAGGTCCAAGCATCTCAATAATTTTTCTCGGAAGAAGTGACAATGAAATAAATCGGCCAAATAGAGAAGCTCCAATCACTATTAGCATCGCCATAACTGTAACTTTTGTTGTCTCAATAAGAGAACTTGCAATGAAATTTTTATTCACTTTTCCTAACACTAGCGCTACGATTAAACTAATAAATGCACCTACTGCACCTGCTTCTGTTGGAGTAAACTTCCCTGTATAAATTCCACCAAAAATTGAAAGTATGATTAAGGCTCCAGCTATTAAAATGATAATATAGCGACTGATCGGCGTGTCATGATCATCAACCTCTGGTGCAGGCATCACCATTTTGCCTTGGTATACCTTGAGATAGACGATAGTAACTGCGGAAAACACCACCATCATAAGGATACCTGGAATAAAGGCTGCAACAAACAATTGACCAATAGAAATCTGAACTGTTACTCCGTAAATAATTAAAATTACGCTTGGAGGTATAATCGCTGAAAGCGATCCAGACGCAGCTGCTAATGCACCAGCAAGTCCGTCTGGGTACCCTCTCCTTTTTAACTCTGGAACGGCAACTTGACCTAGCGATGCCGCTGTTGCTGTACCGGAGCCAGAAACAGCACCTAGAATTCCTCCTAAAAATACCGTTAATACACCTAGTAAACTCGTTTTCCCTTTTGAAAGCTTAAATACGAGATTATAAAAATCTTTGACAATTCCCGCTTGCATAATGAACTGCGCCATTAAAATGTAAAGAGGAATAGTCGTCAAAGCATAGCTTGCAGTACGATTGTATGGTTCGCTTTGTAAAAATCCATTAAGTAAGGGCATTCCTCCCAAAATATAAATACCTAGAATTCCTGATGTTAAAAGTAGAGAACTAATGTATTGCCCTGTTAGTAGCAAAAATAAAAACACGATAACAACAACAATAATTGCAATATTTTCGACCATTCCTTCACCTCACCATCGTATAAATACTGATATTAAATTTTAATGATAGGGAGCTGAAAATCAGCTCCCTATCACTTTAAAATTACTCCATATCCATGATTTCTTGCGGTAAAACCCCACCTGCTTCTACGATCATATCTCTCCATAGAAGAGCCATTTCTTTACCTGCATGACCTTGACCTTCTAAGTTCTCAATCCATTCAACCCAAGTGTCAACGATAGCTTGACTAATAAACTCTCTTAATTCTGGATCGAGATCATTAAGGTGTGTGAATTCTCCACCTTTTTCCATTGTAGAGTCTCTATTCTCTTCAGTTTCATCCCTCGTTAAACTTGCACCATCAAAGATAATTTCATCTGCTGCTGCCTTAAATTTTTCTTGAACTTCAACAGGTAATTTATCCCAAGTTTCTTGTGTCATTGCAGTATGACCAACAAAGTGGCCAAAGTTAGCTCCTTCTACTGCATGTTTAATTAATTCATCAAAACCAAATGCTTTCCAGTCTGGAATATTGTAGAAAAATCCGTCTAATGCGTTTCGGCTTAAGGCATCATAAGCATCAGTAATTGGCATTGAAATTGCTGTGATGCCTAAATTATCAGCTAAGATCTCATGTACACGCGAAGCTGTTCTAAGTCGAATCGCTTCTGAAAAATCAGATACACTTTCGATCTTTTGTCTTGTCGTTCCTAAAACATATGGCTCTGTTAATGGATTAGCAAAAGCAACTAAACCTTTATCAGCAAACTCTATCTCATAATAAGTTTTGCCATCTTTTAATTCACGATCGCTCTTCATCATATTTTGCATTGCTGTCGAGGCAATTACAGCATCTGATTCAAGCAATGGGAGCATTGTAACCTCTGAATATGGAAAACGTTGAGGATCATAAGGTGCCATGAATGTTAACGCAATGTCGATTGTTCCTTGACGAAGAGCATCAAATTCCGTACCTAAAGGAACAAGTTCTCCTGAAGTAAATGCTTCAAAGCTAATTGCACCATTTGTTTCACTATCAATTCGTTCCATTAAAGGTGTGAAAAACCCGCGATCCCAAAAGTGTTTAGCTGTAACTCCAGAAGAAGCTCTTAGTCGCATTTCTTCAATAGCCTCGGTTTCGCCACCATCATTACTTTCTGACGGAGCCGATGCACCTTCATTACTTCCTCCACACGCAACAAGTCCTAATGCCATTGTTGCTGCGACTGCAGCACCAACGATTGGTTTCATCAGTTTTTTCATTCTTTTCATTTTTTTCATGTTTAAACCCCCCATATGTTTTTAATTACAACTTCATCGTTTCATTTTTATTAAACTAGCAACCTATAATTAAATTGCTTCTGTGGAACTTCTTAATTCTGTTTTCAATACTTTTCCACTAGCATTTCTAGGAAGCTCTTCAACAAATTCAATCTCTTGAGGCACTTTATATTTAGCTAATCGATTTTGACAATATTGTAAAATGGTAGTTTCATCTATTTGCATACCTTTTTTCGTTGCTACGTAGGCTTTAGGAACTTCACCTAGAACTTGATGTGGTACTCCGATAATAGCTGCCTCTAAAATTTCAGGAATTTCATATAGAACTTCCTCAATTTCGACAGGGTATATATTTTCACCACCGCGAATGATCATATCTTTCTTTCGATCTACGATATAAAGCAATCCATCTTCATCTAAGCGACCAAGATCCCCGCTATAAAGCCATCCATTTTTAATTGTGTCTCTAGTTGCGGCTTCATTCTTTAGGTAACCCTTCATTACATGTGGACCTTTTACAATGATTTCACCAACTTTTCCAACAGGTAAATCTTCTCCTGTTTCATCGACAACTCTAACCTCACATTGTGGTAATGCTTCACCAACTGAACCTACTTTAGTTAAAGCATGTTGATCTTTTAATGTAGTAGCACCTGGAGAGTTTTCCGTTTGTCCATAAATGTTTTGTACTTGAACCTTTGGAAAAATATCCTTTACTCGTTTAATTAATTCGTACGGCATAGGGGCTGCACCATAAGTGAGAAGTCGTAAATTTGGAAATGATGATTCTTGTAAACTCGGTGTTGTTAAGAGAATACTGTACATTGCTGGAACACCAAAGAATATCGTAATGTTTTCTTTCTCCATCGTTTTTATCGTTTGTTCTGGAGAAAACCCTTCTTCAATGACAACAGCTCCTCCAGCATATATCGTTGGTATTGAAAACACATGAGCTGCAGCACAATGGAAAAGCGGGGCAACAATTTGCATTCGGTCCTTATTCGTTATTTCCATCGATTCCTTATGGATTTGGGCAATAGATAGGACATTTCTGTTCGTTAACATTACACCTTTTGGTCTGCCAGTTGTACCAGATGTGTAAAAGATTACAGAAGTATCATCATCTTCTCGCGATACCTCACCGACTTGTCGATCTCGTCCATTAATGATGTCCTCTAAACGATTTGATGTGTTTTCGTAACCTGTTGTAAGAATACCTTTTATTGCTGGTAAGTTAGGTAAAATTTCATGAACAGTCTCTTCAAATCGTTGATCATATATAATTCCTTTAGCTTCTGAATGGTTTAAGATATATTCGATTTCCCTTGGAGCCAGTTTGGTATTGATTGGTAATACTGCAAATCCTCCAATCTGACACGCATAATACGAAGTCAAAAAATAATCCGAGTTAGGTAGGACTAGCGCAACAATATCGTCCTTACCATATCCTAGTTCCTTAAAATACCCTGCAAGTCTCTCTGCTTGTTTATAAAATTGCTGATAAGTAGTTTCTCTTCCTAAGTATGATGAAATGATCGCATTTGGTTGACGTTCTACCATCTCTTTTAATTGCTCTGCAATAAACATGAGTAAATTCCCCTTTCAAGCCTTGAATATTTTGTAAGCGCTTAACTTTTATAACAATATAAATAATATAATATTCAGAAAATAAGTGATGGAAGTTCCCCTTCTGAACCTAAACCTAATATTAGCTGAACAATAATTAGTAAGCATCACCCAAAAGTGTGAAAAGTACCATTACCTAGTACTCATGAAACTTATTCTTAAGGTAACTGCTACTTTATTTAAGTAGTTTTAATAAGTAGTCCGAATATATATCTACAATTTCCTTCTTGCTTTTCTTACCTTCTGGTAAATACCACTGTTGAATCCAATTCAATGCCCCTAGTATCATCATTCTCGCCATCTTTACCTCAGTAATTTTAAATTCACCACTATCTATTCCTTGTTGAATGATCTCGTCAAAAATGTTCGCATACTTTTGTCGCTTTTCAAGTATAGGAGTGAGACGTTTTTCTGTAAATGTTTGCTGTGGTTTAATAATCATATTAAATGTTTCTTTTTCTGTGATTGCAAACTCCACATGAACTTCAACTGCTTTTTTGAACTTCTCTATAGAAGAGACATCGCTTCTTAAATAATCCTCTAACGTTTTTATCGCTGAAGATAAAATTAAATCATGACAGTGATAAACTAGATCATCTTTATTGTCAAAATAGTAGTATAACGCTCCTTTTGTCATCAATAACTCTGCTGCAATGTCTTCCATTGTTGCGCCGTGATATCCTTTTCTTGAAACTATTTTTGCTGCAGAGCGAATGATATCTTCTTTTTTCTTAGCTGTTTTCATTTCTCTAAGCCCCATTTAGTCGCTCCTCTACCTTATAGTTTTTTTATAACTCTAATTGTTTAGCAATAATTGTTTTCATGATTTCTGTTGTACCTGCGTAAATAGAAGCGACTGGTATATCTCTGTATCGACGTGCGATTTCATACTCCTCCATATATCCATATCCCCCATGTAATTGTAAGCATTCTGCTGCTACTCTTTTTGCCATTTCACTTATCCACCATTTGGCCATGGACACTTTTTTAGTGATGTCTTCTCCTTCCATATGTCGAACAATTAAATCATCAAGAAATGTTCTGCCTATCTCAATTTCTGTTGCCATTTCAGCAATCTTAAATTGTGTATTTTGGAATTGGCTTATTGATTTTCCAAAAGCTCTTCTATTTTTCACATAATCCATTGTAATTTTTAACATCTCTTCAGCTTCAGTTTGACACTGGATAGCCACAACAAGCCTTTCCTGTTGTAATTTTGTCATTAAATAGGAGAAGCCTTTTCCTTCTTCACCTAATAGATTTGCTACAGGAACCTTCGCATCCTCAAAGATTAATTCAGCTGTATCACCACTGTGCATTCCGATCTTATCTAGTTTTTTTCCTCGTGAAAATCCAGGAGTATCACGCTCAACTACTAGTAAACTTATCCCTTTATAAGCTGGATTAGCTTTTGGATCTGTTTTACAGACAACGATGATTAAGTCAGCATGAAGACCATTCGTTATAAATATTTTTCCGCCGTTTAAGATATAATGATCGCCATCTCTTACAGCTGTTGTTCGAATTCCTGCTAGATCAGACCCTGCACCAGGCTCTGTCATTGCTACCGCTGTAATTAGGTCTCCTGTAATACATCCAGGAAGCCAACGCTGCTTCTGTTCTTCACTACCGTACGTTGAAAAATATGGGGTTACGATATCATTGTGTAAACAAATTCCACTAGATACTCCTTGGCCTACTTTCTCTAACTCTTCATTCAATATGACAGAATACACAAAGTCCGCATTTAAGCCTCCGTAACTTTCATCGATCCAAGGACAAAGAAAACCATTACCGCCCATTTTTTTCCAAAATTGACGAGGTATCTCTCTGTCCTTCTCCCATTGTTCAAAATGAGGGTAGGCTTCTTTCTCTAAAAATTTTCTTAGCGTGCTTCTAAAAATACGATGTTCTTCTTGAATATAATTATTGTTCATAATTGAAGCCCTCCCTTTTAAAAAACTTTATAAATGAATACTAACACTTATTGAGTTTTCAAAAATCACCCATAAGGATGAATTAGAGTTGAATATTTAAAATTTAAACAAGATTCAAAAAATTGTGGACATTTTACAGATCTTTATTATAATAAGGTTTAACTAACCCTTTCTCAAACTAAATATCAATTTACATAAAAACAAAAAAATTGTTTTCAATTTTTAAAGAAAGTTTATATTTTATTAGGAGGGGAGCTTTTTGCTAAAAACGGAAGATTACGAAAAAGTTTTAAAGTTTGTTTCTTTAATCCAGGAAAATCATGAGGAATATTACGAGATCCTATTAGAAGGTATAAAAAACGTACTTGGATATAACAACTTATCTTTGTTTATTAACAATAACTCCTTTCAAAGAACAACAACTACATTTTATATAAATAGCAAAGTACTAGAGGCAAGCAAGAGGCATTATTATCAAATGGAGCTTTTAAACAAAAAGAAAATTCAAAATAAACACATACTTACTATTGAAGACTTAATATCTTACACACCCTTTCAAAATAGTGACTATCACCTAAATCTCCAAAGAAAAAATAAAGAGTACTACACTGTATTTATACCTTTAAAATGCGAAAGTAAAATAATTGGCCTAATCGGGATTCACAAGCCACTTTGCTCTGGTAACTACTCCTCTAATGAAATACAGATTCTTGAAAGCGTATCCAAATTCATTTCTATTAATTTAAAACGACATTTGGAATTTAAACAATTACAATATGCAAAGTCGATGTTAACTCGTTCTATGGGTGAACTTCCTATCGGTGTTTTAGTCGTAGATAAGAATTTCTCCATACTTTATAAAAATGAAGTTGCGATAAAATATTGTCCTAATTTAAACTATGCCGACAAAAATAACCCACTCACCAAAGTAAAAGAAGCTGTATTGGCAAGAATAAATTCTAATTTAACAGATGGACTAAATTTAACTATCGGAGAACTTTCATTTAGAATAAACACTCACGAGACTTGGGATATTAAGGACCAACATTTTACTATCTATATTTATTCTGAAACTAAACAAAATGAAGATCCTATAGAAAGGGCAACCATTGAGTTTGGACTGTCTAAAAGAGAAGCTGAAATTATCGGTCTTATTTCTAAAGGCTACAGTAATAACGATATTGCTAATAGGCTGTTCTTAAGTATTAATACTGTTAAGACTCACCTAGCCAATATCTTTAATAAATTAGGTGTGAATAACAGAACCTCTGTCATTCACAAGATTTCGGCAAGCTAATCAAATTTTTTTATGCAAACAGTTCGCACGAAAGTCTCGATACAGCCCATTTTTTCATTTATTTTTTATGCTAATTGTCAATACATCAAAGAGTCAGGTTGACCCTTTTGGTCATCCTGACTCTTTGATGTATTGTTATTTATAACGGTAAAAGCTTAATTGTACCTCTCCCTTTTAACACCTCAATCATAGTTAACCATTCTTGCGGTTTGTTAGAAAGAACTGCATAGTAAGTCGTTAAGAAATTGACTACTAAATTCGCTTCTACTTCAGTCGAATCCTCATTAAAAGGCATAAAACCTAAGTCAAGTCCACTGACTGCTTCACCGTCGTTCTTCCAAGAAGGGTGTACATAATTAAAATCAAGTTGTTGATACCCTAAATGTGAAAGTACTTCTCTTCGAACAAGCGGGTCCATTGACTTCACTTTTAGAGTACTGGAATGATCCACAACGTTCGGGTTATAAATTTCTGCAAACATACCGTATAACTCTTTTCCATTCTCGTTGGCTAACTGCTTCAAGTCTTTTAAACGGTGGTTAGCAAGGAACGGTCCAATTCCACGCCCGTCTTGACCTATAATTGTAAAGTCTGTCATTGCGATATTCCAATCTACATAGTAGCGATATTCAGTTGCACCTACAACCTCGTCTTCATTAACCGCTACAAATACGCGAATGTCTGGATCCTTTAAAGGTTCTTCCCAAAGTTCAAATTCAAGTACTTCTTCTGGTGGAAATACTTCTTGCATTAAGTTATGCATTTTTTTAAATAGAGGATCTTCAATACTAGTTATTCTAATGTAATCCAACAATATCACTTCTTTCATTGTAATCCTAAATACTAAATACTAACACTGTTGTATTTTTTCGATACTATTCTTACCAGCCTTAAAAGATTTATTTAAAAGGGTTTTTCCATTCCATTAAAACGCCATAGTTACATGATTCTTCATCATCTAAGTAATTTTCTACAATATGAATCGGTTTCCTACCGCATCTTAGGAGAAATGAAATCACAGGATCTTTCATGCTTCCCTTTATTATCGCACTCACATATTGACCTGGAGTCATTTCTTTTGCAGCTTTATGATAACTAGGCATCCGTCCCCCACCTAATAAACGATCTAGACCTTGTTGAATGACAACGTGATACATGGATTGCATCATCACTTTGCCAAGTCCCAATTTGCGATATTTCGGACGGACACTTATATCGACAATATAAAGCGTATTTCCTTTGGGGTTATGATTACGGATATACCCGTTATCCGTAATTTCTTCCCATGTATGATCAGCATCAGTTGGATCAAAGTCGACGCATAACCCTGTTAATGAACCAGCCAGCTCACCGTCAACTTCAACACATAGGGCACCAGCTTGAAACAAATCGACATGATTCGTGAGTTGTTCCTTATCCCACCATAACTCAGATGGAAAAGGTGGAGGAAAGCATTCTTTCTGGATTTGAATTAGATCATCAAAGTCGTTCTTTGTGTAATTCCGAATGACAGCAGGTACTGTCTGACCTTGATCATACGCATAGAATTCACTTCGATATAACATGATATTAAAATCCTTTCGCGTTCATTTTTTCCCAATCTGGGTATAAATCTGAACGGCGGTCTCTCCAAGTCGTAACAGAACCTCTTTCCCGAACTTCATATAATAGCGACAGATCTAAATCCGCTGTTACGATCATGTCATTATTTAATTCCCCTTCCACCATAATTCCTCGCGGTGGGAACGGAACATCGTTCGGAGTAATAACAGCGGCTTGCCCAAAGTTCGCTCGCATAAAATCAACCGTTGGAAGTGAACCAACCGTACCTGTAACAACTACATACACCTGATTTTCAATTGCACGTGCATGACTTGTATAACGAACTCGATGGAAGCCGTGGCGATCATCGGTGCATGATGGACAAAAGATGACATCTGCTCCTTTTGCTTTGACCATTCGAACGACTTCAGGAAACTCGATATCATAACAAGTTAAGATCGCTATTCTACCTTTATTAGTATCAAAAACTTTCACTTCATCTCCAGCTGACATGTTCCATTCATTTACTTCTGTTGGAGTAATATGAAGCTTCGCTTGTTGTTCAATTCTTCCATCAGGATAAAAAAGATGTGCGACATTGTATAAACGATCGTCTATACGAATGACATGTGTTCCACCAATAATATGAACGTTCATTTTTTGTGCAAATGATGAAAAAAGAGATTGGTATTGCTCTGTAAACCCTGGTAACTCATTTATAGTTAACGAAGTTCCTTGCTCACTTCCAATAGATAATAGTTGTGTCGTGAAAAATTCTGGAAACAATACAAACTCCGCTCCAAATTCGGCTGCTGTTTTTAAGTAGTGCTCACTTTGTTTTGCGAACTCCTCAAAAGACTTAATCGTTTGCAACTGATATTGTACGGCAGAAACACGTAATTTCATAAACACATCCTCCTTCTTAACTACTTTTTCTTAGTTGATTATCTTTCAGAAAACCAACTTTAACAAGTAGGGACTTTTTAGTAAGGAGGTTACTTTTTAGGTACCTATTGATATATAGGGCTTAGCTGTCCCTCTTAAGGTCCTCTATTCGCTTTTTTCCCCAGTCATACATTAACTCAATAATGGGCAATAGCGTTTTCCCAAGCGGCGTTAACGAATATTCAACCCTCGGTGGCACCTCAGCAAATACTTCTCTATGGATAATTCCATCTTCAATTAATTCCTTTAATTGACTCGATAACATCTTATGAGTAATCTTAGGAAGTAACTTTTGAAGTTCACTAAAGCGAAAGGAGGTTCCTTGTGCTAAGTACCATATAATAACAATTTTCCACTTTCCACTTATGACCGACAGAGTTAATTCTTTTTCGCAATTAAACTCTCTGTTTTCAATCTTTTCTTTAATTTCTTTTCTTAAAGTATCTGCCATTTAACTACCTCATATTTCTTTAATTTGTTTCTTCCTAATTGATCTTGCTCGGTATCCAACATCATGCTTGACCTACTCTAAATGAAGAACTGTCAATGCATGTTGAACTTCTTCTTTTGTATTATGGAACCTCCACTGATTTGCATACCCTAAACTACTGCAAATGAATTCCGTTCCACTACTCTGTACTTTTCTACGAAAATGAACATGGCCACATAACGCATAATGTACGTTTTCACTCTTGGCGAGTTGTTCATAATCCTTACTACCGAGGTATGCATTAAAAAAATCCCAAATACGATGCGGGGTTGGCACAGTGAACTTTTGATGAGATACAACATGGGTACAAAAAATCACTTTTTCATGTTGATGGTACCTTAGTTGTTCTTTAAAATTATTCATAAAAAATTCATGAACTTCTAATGAGTTAGCAGCCCAATCTGTATATTCTTTATCTTGCCACGTACTTCCTTTCTTTTTCATCTGATTAAATTCAGCAAATGTATATTTACTTGTATTACCAAAGCTAAAATCATACCACCCTATATCACCTAGTAACGTCCAATCATTCCCTAAACGTTGGGAACCATTTGCTAAATTTCTTGGGTGCGTTTTTAATTCATTATAAATCTCCCATGTTTTCATGTTAGGATGATGGATATTCCACAGATCATGGTTTCCTGCTACAAAGTAACACGGGACGTCTAGTTCTTCTTCGATCTTTTCAACTGTAGCTAGGGTCCTATTATAATCATTTGAAACATCTCCACCTATACAAAGTGCGTCTAACTTTTGTTCTATCGCTTGGTCTAATAAAACATCCAGTATGTCCGCTCTTCCCCTTTTTTCATTAATGTCCAGGTGGAGGTCAGCAATAAATCCTAATTTCACACCATCACCTTCTCTTTTACAACTGAAAATTAGTACCTTAAAGTATAGCAAATTTAAAAACAGTTCACATAACTGTTTTTAACTACTACCACCGAACCTCATTACACAGAAAAAGGAGAAGAGCTTTTTCTCTCTTCTCCAGCAACGTCGGAACTTAATCAAGTTACAGATCTTTCTCACTAATTAATTTACAAGATCCCCTGTATACTGCTCCCGCAATTTAAACTTTTGAATTTTTCCTGATGCATTTCGTGGCAATTCATTAGTTAATAAAAACCTCTTCGGCACTTTATAACCTGCCAATCGCTGTCGACAAAACGCTATAATCTCGTCTTCTTCTAATTGTTCACCTTCTTTAACAACTAAAACGGCTGTTACAAGTTCTCCCCACTTCGGATCAGGGGTACCGATGACAGCGCTTTCAATAATAAGTGGGTGTTCATCGAGAGCATACTCAACTTCAACCGAGTACACATTTTCTCCACCCGAAATCACCATATCTTTTCTTCGATCCACAAGCGAAAAATACCCATCCTCATCGACTGAAGCTAAATCACCTGTATAAAGCCAGCCATCACGTAACGTTTTTGCGGTTTCTTCCGGTTTCTTATAATACTCTTTCATAATTGCTTCTCCACGTAAAATCAATTCTCCTACCTCACCTACTGCTACTTGTGCACCACTATCATTGACTACTTTTACTTCTGTAAATAGAGAAGGCCATTTTCCGGACTTACCGATCTTTGTTTTGTGGTCTTCTGGCGATAAGTAAATGCCTGTTGGTCCTCCTTCTGTTAAGCCGCAAAGATTATAAAATTGGTCGGTCTTAAATAAATCTATACTTTTCTTGACTAATTCTGGTGACATTGGAGCCGCTCCATACCCACAACGGGTAATCGAAGAAAGGTTAAGCTGGCCCGAATTTGGAACGTGAGTGAAGAAGTTATACATCGTTGGAACTCCAAAGAATAAGGTAATGCCATGTTTTTCAATCGTTTTTAGGGTTTCTACCGGGTGGAAATCTTGTTCAATCACATTCGTTGCACCTAGAAACACACCAGGTATGAGAAACAAGCAAAGCTGTGCGCAATGAAATAACGGAGCTACATGCAATAATTTATCTTCACTTTGAAGCCCTAATAAACCCGTCATTCCAATTGCAACTTTGAATACTCGTTGATGATCGAATAATGCTCCTTTCGGTTGACCGGTTGTACCCGAGGTGTACAGGATGTGAAGATCATCCGTTCCTACTACTTCTACTTCCGGTTCCGCCGTACTTTCAGACAACACGTTTTCATAGCTTCTATTTTCGGGTGTAGTTGCTCTTGGTGTAACAATCACATCCCGAATTGCAACAATATCTTCACGTGCTTCATTGATTAGTCCTTCTAACTCTTGTTCACAAATAACCATTACACTGTCCGATTGCTTCAATATATAATTTACTTCTCTTGCAACAAGCCTAAAATTAATAGGGACAATAACCGCTCCAAGTTTAGCTGCAGCAAAATAACTGATTGCAAAATAATCCGAGTTCTTCATCATGAGAGCGATCTTGTCTCCCTTTTTCAATCCGATACTCGCTAAGCCATTCGCAAAACGATTGACAGTTTCATTAAACTGCTTATACGTATGCTCCCTTCCCTTAAATGTAATAGCTAACTTATCAGGATGACGACGAGCATTTAAAGCCAAATTACTTGTAATATTCAATTTCATAGCCCCTTTCAAAAAATAATAGAATTTACTTTACACATACTTTCCTCGTAGTAGTAATTGGGAGATTACCAATTAAACTATACTAACCTTTTGCAAGTTCTATTCCAATAAAAGAAATTACTTTAATCCCTAATATTCCAGGGCTATTAATTATAAATTTTTTATAATACGTAAGGAATTCGTACACCCTTCATTTTTCTCGCTGTTTGAATTTAATACAAACCTTTTAAATAAACCAGAAAAAAGTAACCCTATTCTCTTATTTGCCTCTGTATTTTTTTACTAGTATAGAAGCATTACTAATTTACTCTTCTACATTAACTAAATAAAGAGATAACAAATCACACAAATAAAAGACGCCCTTCCTATGACGTCTTTTATTTATTATTTAAATACTATTCAATTTCATAATCTAGGACAAGAATATCTTTAAGCCCTACTTCTTTTAAATAAGAAACTAGTTCTAGATGTTTAGGATGAGGGCCATACACGTCTAGAGCTTCTCTATTTTCAAAACGGACCGTTAGCCCTATCTCAAATCCATGGTTTCGTTCAGAAAAATTGGTTCCTACGGCTAAGCTAACAATACCAGGTATTTCATCTTTAAGTGTTCTTGCCATTTTCTTTACTTCAGCTTTTTGTTCACTCGTCGTTTCCTCACTAAATTTCAATCCAACAATATGTTCTATCATATTAATTCCTCCATAGTCTGTTTTTTAATAATTCAGTCATGAAGCTCTATACTCACCTATGCAAATTGTAAAAACCCCAATGAGATCGCTTACAATTAGATGGATATTACTGAATATTAAGAAAATAATTAAAATAATAATCCCAGTATATATTAAAGTAATTAATGAAGTCAAAGTTTCAGTCGCGGGAATTAAACCTACCGATAGTCAACATCTCGGACTTGTCTTCCAACAAGTTTAGCCATGATACATAAATCTACAAAAAACTTTTCTACATACTAATTTGAACATGTGGGCGGTTCGTTTATCGAAAATTCAGTCCACATAGACAGGAAGGGTATTAAATGGGGAGAAGAATTTCAGTACTCACGCGAAAAGAAGAAATTGCTGAAGAGAAGCTAAAAGACTGTATTACAGGGTTATTGATGTGTTACTTGCTACAACCATCATTTCGACTATATTAAACTATCGTCCCTTGCATCTGATGATACTTCTTTCATTTTAATCGCTTGTGCTGGTAATGACAGTCGTTTCTCCCTTGAAGACTTTCTTTGTGCGGTTTACCTCATGGATGAACTTCTAAAGCACCAAGCTAGGCACCTCAACAACAAAATATAGTTGCTGTACTACCTAGTAGCAACTATATTTTGCATCCAGTCAAGGAGCGTAAACATTTATGAGTTACCTCTTTGTTTTTATGCTTTTATTTTTACATTATAATGCTTCAACCAGTGGTCCATTTGAATAAAATGAGCGATGAGCTGCGGACCTGTCATCAGTTGCCCGAACCATGGCGTTTTAAATGAAGCTCCGCCGCTTTCAGCGATTTCTCTCATTTTAGTACGATCAATTAAATCAAATAATGGTGAGTCGTTTTGATTAAGGATTTGAAGCATTTCTGTCTTTACTGCATTCGTATAATGTGGGTTATGCGTTTTCGGATATGGGCTTTTTTTGCGATATAACACTTCATCCGGTAAAATTCCTTCGAGTGCTTTACGCAAAATCCCCTTTTCTAAACCATTTAGACGCTTCATTTCCCAAGGAATGTTCCATACGTATTCTACGAGACGATGGTCAGCAAATGGGACACGAACCTCTAGGCTAGCCCCCATACTCATTCGGTCTTTCCGATCCAGAAGCGTAGTCATAAACCAAATGATATTTAAATACGAAATTTCTCTTCTACGAGCTTCCTCTTTCGTATCTTCTTCAAACCTAGGTGTTTCTGCAATCGTTTCTTTATATCTTTCGTGAACATAAGAGTGTAGTTTCAGTTTATTTTTCCACTTGTCTTGTAGAAGTGCTTCTCTTTCTTGTGTAGAACGCATCCACGGGAATCCATTATAATTCATCACTTCAGGTTTATGGAACCAAGGATACCCACCGAAGATTTCATCCGCACATTCTCCAGATAAGCCTACCGTCACATCTTCTTTTATTTTTTCGCAAAACCATAATAAACTCGAGTCAATATCAGCCATACCTGGTAAGTCACGTACTTCAACAGCTTTCTTTAAATAGCCTGCGAGATCTTTCATAGAAATGACGTGATCTGTGTGTAACGTACGAAATTCCTTTGACACTTTTTCAATCCATGGACCATCTGCGTTCGGCTGAAAATCATTGGCTTTAAAATATTTATCATTGTCAGCATAGTCAATAGAATACGTTCGCAAGTCACCCTTGTTATCGCGCTCAAACACATTAGCTGCTAGAGCTGTTAATGCACTAGAGTCAATACCTCCTGATAAGAACGTACACACTGGAACATCAGCTACTAATTGACGTTCGACTGTGTCTGTTAATAACCAACGAACTTTTTCTGCCGTCTCATCAACATTATCAACATGTTCCTTACTTTTCAACTTCCAGTAGCGAGTAATTTTAGCCCCGTTGCGGTCATACAGCATCGCATGTGCTGGTCGAAGCTCTTCAATATCTGAGAACACTCCATGTCCCGGTGTACGTGATGGTCCTAGACCTAACACTTCAGAAAGTCCGGTTTCATCAACCGTTGGTGATATGTCCCGATGAGCAAGAAGTGCTTTTATTTCAGACGCAAATAGTAATTTTCCGTTTTGGACGGAATAAAATAATGGTTTCACACCGAGACGATCACGGGCAAGGATTAAACTTTGATCGTGCTCGCTCCAAATCGCAAACGCGAAAATACCATTTAACTTTTCTAAGCAATGAAAGCCCCACTCTATATATGAAGTTAACAGAACTTCGGTATCGGAATGTCCCTTAAACGTATGTCCTCGTTGAAGTAGCTCTTTACGAAGATCTTCTGTATTGTATAATTCTCCATTATAAATTATTGTATATGAACGATTTCCTTTCGTTCTTGTCATCGGCTGAATGCCGCCTTCTGGATCGACAACAATAAGACGAGTATGTCCTAATGCCGCATGATTAGAGCTCCAAATATTGATATCATCAGGCCCTCGACGTGATAACGTCTTCGCCATCTTTTCAACTTCAGCCTGCTCTTTTACCATATTTCGCTTCCAATCAATCCAACCTGTAATACCACACATCTATATCAACCCTCTTTCGGGAGTAATTTATTTAAATGGGTCCAATGCCCATATCCCATCGTATTCAGAGTTATCGTAGGTTGTTACTCTCCTATTGCCTTGTAATCCCTTACACGACAACATTTTTTTATAGTTAGTTTAGAAGAGCGTTCGTTCAGCAATTAAAAAACCAGATGAAATTCAATTAGTCCTTGATGACCATACTTGAAGATCTTTCACCTGATTTAATTCATAGCTATGCATAAAACGTTGGATTTATCCTCATAATGAAGACAGAATTTGAAAAATAGGGCTTCTTACGTGAGTAGGGAGCATATAAAAGGAGTGAGGTAAAAGTGAATTCACAACGAGCTCAAGAAATCGTAGAATCTATGAAGAATGTTCAAGTACTTTTTAACGGTACTCCGGTTATGATCCAACATGTCGATCATGATAAAGAAACTGCACGAGTGTATGAAAAGAGCCAGCCTGAAAACGAAATGACAGTTCCTGTTCAGCAACTAATGGAACAATAAACTTGTGATTCTAATTTAAAACTACATATCTATATTTTGAATTTAAAGAAGAGCTGACCTCGTGTGATCAGCTCTTCTTTAGATTTTCTTGTTCACATATGTATGAAAGTAATTTCTCACAACTCTTATTTACTAATTCATATACTTCTTCGAAATTGCCTGTATAGTACGGATCTGGAACATCAACAACATCACTTTCTGGAAGAAAGTCAAGAAGCCTTGCAATTTCTCCTGTTTGCTCATGCTTTGCCATTGCGTTTAAGTTCCCTACATTTTCAGCATCCATTGCAATGATATAATCATAGTTCTGTAAGTCCGGCTTTGTTACCTTTCGTGCCTTCATACCACTATAATCAATTTTGTATTGGTCTAAGATGTTTCTCGTTCCCTCGTGCGGCGGTTTGCCAATATGCCAGTCTCCCGTTCCTGCCGAATCAATCTCAAATCCATCACTTAAGTTTGCTTCTTCCACTTTTTTCCGAAACACAGCTTCTGCCATCGGTGATCGGCAAATATTACCTAGACAAACGAATAATACTCTTACCATAGTTTCTCTTCCTTTCTAGATCCCATCCATACCGTAAATGTTAGCGTAATTCATTAGGATAAGCAACGTCCTGTCAGTTCTTACAATCCACTTGAAATTTGTAGTTTCTCTAACTGCATTATAAAAAGACTGGCCCTTTTGAGTCAGTCTTCATTATATGAATTATTCTAAAATAAAGATTTCTCTATGACTTTCCTTTACTTTCGCCAAAACTGCTTCAATATTCGGGTACTCTTTACCAATACAGTATCGTTCTACATTACATAAACTATCTTCCTCACCTCGAAAAATTTGGACGATCTCTTCAATTCCCATCTTTTTCGTTTGAACGACTCCATCTACATATACTGCATCATTATTTTCAAACTTTTCATAAATGACATGGAAATTTGGCTTTGTCTCCCCAATAAAAAACTCTTTCGTTTCGACTAGATCATGAACGCGCACGTTCTCTTCACTTCCTATTCTAAAAATTTTGTAGCACCTACTAACTATACACCTTCGTCATACCATTTTTGAAAAACATTTGTGACCATTGCTTTACAACATCTTGAAGGTTTCGTTTCAATTTACGAGATAGAAACTATTGTAGGAAAGCCAAACCAATTTTATACATAAAAATGGTTTTTACTTGTAAGTTTTTACATCAATAATCTCATCCAGTTGTAAATAGTTTTTGCCACCAAATTGATCAATCAGGTGCAGTTTTCTTTCTTGTTCATTAAAATGATGAACCGTACCAACCATACAATGGTAGTCATAGTTTTCATAGTAAGTAAAAATAAGTGATGCGTTATTTGCCATCCCTTCACAAATCTGTTCATTCATTTCTAACAGCTGTTGCTCATCGAGTTGAGGCTTTTTTTGATAAGTCAGCTCCTTTTTTAACTCACGAAGTAAACCTACATGTTCTGGAAGCATCATCGCTGTCCACTTTATATTTCCACGATCTTTAATCATTTATTTCATCTCCTCTACGCTTTATGACCGCCAAGAAGCGTACAACGGTATTTAGCTGTACCCGCTTCCGTGTAAGAAACAGCTCGTAATAAGGCATCTGATCCATATTTATTTCGAATGGCATCCATCGCATAACCTAATTCCTTTTTCCGTGGTTTCGCTGGATCCAGCAAACTGAGCTGAACATGAGCATCATCACAAACATTCGATAGCGCAATTGTAATTTGCCTTACCGTTTCTCCCCGATAATGCTTCTTCATTAAATGAAGACAGGCTTCATAAATATCCATGGTCAGGTTGGTCGGTTCATCAAGGCTAACTGAACGGTAAAAGCCACCTCCATACTCTTCCTTACTGTAGCCAAGACCTAAACTTACGGTGCGTCCTGCCTTCCCAGCATTTCGAGCTCGTCTCATTACTTCCTCACACATCTCTAAAATGACACATTTAATATCTTCTCTTTCTTTATAATCACGAAGTAAAATTTGTCCTTTGGCAAAACTAATCTGCCCCTGCATAATCGGTGCGCCGAGCTCTGACAAATCAATCCCCCATGCGTGGTAATACATTTGATTTCCCATAACGCCAAACGCTTTCTCTAATCTTGTCACGTCATATTGAGCAAGCTGTCCTACGGTTCGAATCCCTAGACGATTTAAGCGTTTTTCTAACCGCGAACCGATACCCCACATCTCGCGCAACGGTAAGGGCCATAACTCATTTTGTAGATCCTCAAAATCCCACTGGGCTACCCCCGTCTTTTTGGCTTGAATATCTAGACAGAGTTTGGACATAAGCATATTCGGACCAATCCCGATCGCACATGTTAAGCCAAAGTCTCTTAACATGTCTTGACGAATACGCTGCGCTAATTGCAAAGGTGATCCCCAAAGACGTTCGGTACCATCTACTTGAAGGAAACTTTCATCCACACTATAAACGTGAATGGCTTCAAATGGGACATAGCGAGTAAAAAATTTTGTAAGTTCCACTGACGTATCTAGATACATCGCCATTTGCGCATTAACAAGCTGGATGCGAGGATCATCCGGAATTTCAAATAACCGACTTCCCGTTTTAATTCCAAAGTCTTTTTTTAATTTAGGTGTCGCCGCAAGTACAACACTTCCGGACCTTTCCGTATCAGCAACAACAGCTAAATAACACTCTAATGGATCAAGCCCTAGCGCTAAGGCTGAACAACTGGCATAAAAACTTTTCATATCGACACAAAGAATACTGCGCTTTTCAATCGTTTCATACAATGGTTGCGGAACCAAATGAACCCCCCCAAAAAGGAACTTGTGTTCGTATTTTATTCTTAATTATAACCGAATATACGTTCGTTTTTCAAATAGAAAATATTTACAAACGATTAGTGGATTAAAAGTAATAAAAAAATGAGTACTAAATACTTTCAGTGCTCTATCTTCATTGGAATAATACTAAAATAACAAAGTTACCCTTGAAAGTTGCATTTAATTAAAAAAAAAGGGAAAATTACTATAAAGACGAATGTATAGGAGATTTGTAGTCAATGAAATATTTTCAACCTGATTTTGAGTTAAAACATTTTACTGAAATTACAGCAGAATGGCTAAAAACGAATAATATAAAAACAATTTTATCGGACTTAGATAGCACACTTGCCATTCACCACCAACCCGGTGGAGAAGATGTAGAAGAATGGGTCAACATGTTAAAAGAAAATGGAGTCGAACTTGCGATCATTTCAAACAATAGCCAAGGTCGTGTTGATCGCTTTTCAGAGCCTCTAGGAATACACGGCTTAGGACGCAGTGGAAAACCGGGGATACGGAAGATTGAACGCTATATGCAGAAAATGGGTGCTCAAAAGGAAACGAGTGTATTTCTTGGAGATCAGCTATTTACCGATGTTTGGTGTGGCAAGCGCCTAAATATGAAAACAGCTCTTGTTCATCCAGTTGGTGAGGAGCACGAGCCTTGGAACATTAGACTAAAGCGAGTATTTGAAAGACTAATTCGTAGAAGATGGTAAAAGCGAAGGTAGAAACTGTTAAAGTTTCTACCTTTTATGATTATTTAACGGTTAATTACTTTTGATAAAACTTTTTGCCACCGATCTTTTCAACGAGACGCGGAAACAGTTGATACAACGATGAACCTACATCCATCCACCATGGTAAATTTAGCTCTCGCTTCGGCTTAATTATCAATTCCACAATACGTCTCGCTACAACTTCTGGGGCTAACATCATCTTTTCCACATTCTTTTTATACGTACCGGTTTTGTCTGCTTGATCAAAAAAGGCTGTTCGAATAGGTCCTGGATTAACAAGACTTACATAAATATTCGTATCGTGTAATTCCATTCGCAGTGCATTTGTAAACCCTCTTACCGCGTGCTTGGTTGCTGAATAAACACTTGATTTTGGTGTAGCAATCTTACCTGCTTGTGAACCAATGTTAATGATGTGCCCTTCCTGTTCTTCTAAGAAGTAGGGCAGAACCGCTTTTGTACAAGCCATCAGCCCTAAAACATTCACATGAAACATCTCTTCAACTTGATGGAAATCAGCCTCGTTAAAAGCATCAAAATAACCAATTCCAGCATTGTTGATAAGAACATCTACCGTATCATGGTTAGCAACCACTTTTTCAACCGTCTTTTGCACACTTTCGAATGATGTAACATCTAATGGATAATAATACGCTTGTATAGCATATTTTTTCTTGATTTCCTGTTTAATCATTTCTAATTTATCAATAGATCTAGCTAGTAAAATTGGTGTTGCTCCCATTTCAGCAACGTGAAAAGCGAGCTCTTTCCCAATCCCACTAGAAGCACCTGTTATTACAATTTTTTTATGTAGAAGCTGTTTCGTTGTCATCTTTTCCTCCTAATTAATTAGCCTATCTGTATAGTTATTCAGAAAAACAATCAGTCACACCTTGACGGAATGGCAAGATCGACTTATAATAGTCTCCAAAGTATAATGAGCGTTGATAGGAATAGTAAACAGTAACATGTGTCCAGAGAGCAACACCCACCGGCTGAAAGGTGTGCCACCACTGAAACTGTTGAACCTGCCCTTGAGCTGTCAGGCAAACCTGACCGTCGCCGGCGTTAACGGTTCCGAGAGGGCTTGCTTATCAGCTTGCCAACAAAGGTGGTACCGCGGATCCAACTCTTCCGTCCTTTTATTTTATTAGGACAGAAGAGTTTTTTAGTTTCTTGGGATTTTTTCTTCTATCGCTACCCGAGCGCTTTCGCTTTTCTTGTCTAGCTGCAGCGCTCAGCGACTAGTGAGACTTCGCCCTCCTCCTTACGATAAGTCAACATCAGCTCCTTTATCTCTTTCGGAGAGGCTCCAGTCCATACGTCGCTACCCGAGCGCTTTCGCTTTTCTTGTCTATTTTATCACTTTACATTGACTCTACAAATAAAAAGAGGGATGACGATGACGAAACAACGAATTGTCGTAAAAATCGGTAGTAGTTCGTTAACGAATAATAACGGTGGGCTATCCATTAATAAAATTTCTGAACATACTGCGGCTATAGCAAAGTTGAAACAACAAGGTCACGATGTAATTCTCATCTCTTCCGGTGCCGTGGCTGCCGGATTTACACATCTTGGCTACCCAACTCGTCCCGTAACCATTGCTGGTAAGCAAGCTGCTGCTGCAGTTGGGCAAGGTTTATTAATGCAAGCATACACCGAAGAATTCAAAAAACATAACATTGTTACAGCGCAAATGCTACTTACGAGACATAACTTTTCAAATCAAGAACAATACAACAATGCTTATTCTACTTTATCCGAACTGACCAAACGTGACGTCATCCCCATCATAAATGAAAATGACTCCATTTCTCTTGAGGAGCTTACGTTTGGCGATAACGACATGCTATCCGCGTTAGTTAGCGGACTTATTCATGCGAATACACTAATTATTCTTACTGATATTAACGGATTATACGATGACAACCCGAAGACCAATCCGAACGCAAAAAAGTTTTCATTCTTACCAGAAGTAACCGAAGAGTTGCTCGAAGCTGCTGGAGGTGCTGGCTCAAGTGTTGGTACAGGAGGTATGCGTTCAAAAATCGAAGCAGCCAAAACGGCCCTTTCCGTTGGTGTTAAAGTATTTATAGGCTTAGGGTCAGGATCAGATAAGCTTGTCGATATTATTTCTGGAAAAGGTGATGGCACTTATATTGGCTATACCGATCACCACATGATGAAAAGTAAAAAACAGTGGATCGGAATTCATTCTGAAATTGCAGGTAAAATCACGATTGATCCTGGGGCTGAAACAGCAGTCATTCACAAAGGAAAAAGTCTACTCCCTGCTGGCATTACCGCAGTGGAAGGTAACTTCTCGACTGGCGATGTAATTGAAGTCATTAACCAAAAAGGTGAATTAATTGGAAAAGGTCAAGTCAGCTATTCATCGAGTGAACTGGAATTAATTAAAGGATTCTCAAGTGAAGAAGCAAAAAAACAGACAAATAAAGAACGATCAGAGGTCATTCACAGAAATTTATGGGTAACGATAAAGGAGAAGATGATCAAATGAGTGAACTCATTCAAAAAGCAAAAAAAGCAAAAGAAATTACAGCAGATCTAGCTGTATTAACGACAGAACAAAAAAATGAAGCATTACTACTTATAGCAGGTCAACTGATTGAAGAAACAGACTTCATCCTTACAGAAAACGAAAAAGATATTTTAGCTGGCAGAGAAAATGGTCTTACCGAATCACTGATTGACCGACTAAAGCTGACGAGTGAACGGATCAAAGATATGGCAGACGGTTTAAAGCAAGTTGCAAACCTTGCTGATCCGATTGGTGAAGTCCTTGAAGAATGGGATCGTCCAAATGGATTACAAATCAAAAAAGTAAGAGTACCTCTCGGTGTGATAGGGATGATTTATGAAGCAAGACCCAATGTAACCGTTGATGCCTCTGGGTTATGTTTAAAAGCAGGAAATGCTGTTATTTTACGTGGAAGCTCAACCGCCATTTTTTCAAATAAAGCAATTGTTCGAATCATTCATCGCGGACTAGAAAAAAGTCAATTACCAATTGAAACGGTTCAACTTCTTGAAGATACAAGTCGCCAAACAGCTTCAGAGATGTTTAAACTGAATGAATACTTAGACGTGCTTATTCCCCGCGGTGGTGCTAACCTTATACAATCCGTGGTTAAAAACGCTTCGGTTCCAGTGCTAGAAACAGGTGTTGGAAACTGCCATGTTTATATTGACGAAACAGCCAATAAGGAAATGGCCATTTCAATTGCGGTTAATGCGAAAACTCAACGCCCTTCTGTATGTAATGCGGCGGAAACGATCCTCGTTCATAAAGATTGGGCAAAAAATCACTTACAAGATCTTTTAGCCCAGCTAAAAGAAAAGAACGTTGAAATTCGCGCAAATGAAAAAGCGTGCCAGGTCGATACTAGCTTAATGGCTGCTACTGAAGAAGATTGGGGCACAGAATATCTTGATTTGACTGTGGCACTTCGAGTAATTGATAGTGTAGAGGAAGCGATTGAACATATTCAAACATATGGAACAAAGCATTCTGAAGCCATTATTTCTGATGATGCTGAAAGTGTCAGCAAATTCTTAAATTACGTCGATGCAGCTGCTGTATACCATAATGCGTCCACTCGTTTCACTGACGGTTTTGAATTTGGCTTTGGTGCGGAAATAGGGATTAGCACACAAAAGCTTCATGCTCGTGGTCCAATGGGACTCCCTGCATTAACATCAACGAAATATGTCGTTCGCGGCACTGGACAAATTAAGTAAAGGGCAGGTGGTAAGTAATGTTAAAAGATAAAACTGTAACATTCGTAGGAGCCGGTTCAATGGCTGAAGCCATTTTTGCTGGACTGATTAATAAAGAGTTATTAAAACCAGAACAAATTATTGCAACAAATCGAAAAGATATTGCTCGCCTAGAAAGCTTAAAGAGTACGTATGGCATCCAAACGACTACTAATAAAGAGGAAGCACTGTCTCAAGCGGATATTGTTGTACTAGCAATGAAACCATCTAACGTTATTGATGGAATTGAACTGATTAAGCCATTCATTCGAAAAGAACAAATCTTCATTTCGGTTTTAGCTGGAGTGACGACTCATTACCTTGAAGAACTACTTGGGATGGAGGCACCTGTTATTCGTTCCATGCCTAATACTTCAGCGAAAGTAGGCGAATCAGCTACCGCTCTATCTGCTGGAAAATTTGCATCAGAAGAAGACACAAACCTTTCTGCTCAATTGTTTAAAGCCATCGGGACCGTTCACATTATTCCTGAAGACAAACAAGACGGCTTTACAGGAGTTGCTGGAAGTGGTCCAGCCTATATCTACTATTTTGTTGAAGCGATGGAAAAAGCAGCAAAAGACCTTGGATTAGAAGAGGAAGAAGCAAAAGAAGCTATCATTCAAACATTAAAAGGCTCTTTAAAGCGTCTTGAGTCTACTTCAAAGACGTCTGCACAGCTTTATAAAGAAGTGATGAGTCCAAATGGAGCAACAGAAGCTGCCTTAAATGTGCTTGCCTCATACCAATTCCAAGATGCTGTCGTTGCTGGAATTAAACGATCTTCTGCAAGAGCAAAAGAAATGGGTCAAATTTTTACAGAGTCGAAGTAAAAAAATGCCTTCAAAATCATCTATCTTATGATTTTGAAGGCTATTTATTTGTTTAGTACCGTCCTGCATCATTCAACAAAACTTCTATTGATAAATCAGAACCCCCAAAAATTACCTCAATCGTCTTTTTCTTTTTTACAAATATAAATCATCGAATGACTCTCTTTGGTTAACGGTGTTTTATCCCATTTTCCATACTGATGGAGAATTGTAAAGCCATGAAATGCTAATAGTCGTTCCATTTCCTTAGGGTAGACATAGCGAAGCTGAATATGAGTGATCTCATCGTTCTCCTTACTTCGTCTAATGGTCTTGTACGTTTGAATTTGGGCTAATTCATCATATTGACTGACTGTGTAAACATCGATCTTTTGACCTGCAGCGTCATGATAAGACCGCCAGTATTCCTCTTCTTCAGGTTGCATTAATTCTTCTTTTGAAGGAAACCTTGTTCCAAACAGAAATATACCACCTTTTTTCAGGTGCCGATATACTGAAGAAAGTAAATCATCTTGTGCTTGATTGGATAAAAAGTGTTGAAACGAGTTGCCTACCATAAATACAAATGAACTTTTTATATCAAGATCTAGCTTTGTACAATCCTGGATTATTAAGCGAATATCAATCTCCTTTGCATTCGCTTTTTCTTTTGCTTTACTTACCATTTTTTCATGCAGGTCGACACCAACCATTTCTATCCCCTGATCTGCAAGACGCAGTGCTATTCTTCCCGTTCCGCAAGCCAACTCGATCACAGGTCCATCTACTTGTTTGGCAAACTCTACGATCAGTGGTAAATCTTCTAAAAATGCCTCATTCTCTAAATCATATAAATCAGGGTCTTTATATTCTTCTAGATTGTTATTTACACTCATATCGTCTATCATTCTCCCCTACCTAGTTATTGGCACTTGAAGGTTGATCATTCCGGTGTAACATCCAATCTGATGCTGCTAATCCCGATAGAATAGCACCTTCAACAGCTCCTCGTTTAAAGATATCTCCAGCAAAAGCGATAGGTCCCGGAATGGTTGTGGCAACCAATTCATCAGGGTGTAAAGCTTCTGGTTTTGAATAACGCCAACGCTTTAACTGTTTTTCTAGTATCTCTCCTTCTCCTAGAAGAGGCTTTGCTGCTTGAATTAGTTTTTCTATGATGACCTCGTCCTCTTGATCATAATGTTCACGAGACCAATATTCGTTTCCGTGTATCGTCACTACCGTTGTGTCCGATATGCCTTTTTGTTGATTATCACCTAGGAACGACACTACCCCTTCTTTTATTTGAATCCCACCTGGCTTTGGTATATTCGTAGGTGCATCTAGTGCAACAATTGCACATAAACAAGGAAAATAACTCGTTGCCTTAAGATCTTCTTTTATATTTCCCTCCACCTTTACTCTTTCAATTAACTCTAAAGATTGTGGTGTAGGTGAAGTTAATAATAACTGGTCTGCGGTAAAAGATATTAACTCTGCTTCTTTTCCTTTGCGTACAATTACAGACCATTTATCCTCTATCCACTCCATTCTTTCAACTTTATGGTCTACTTTAATGTTTACATCTTGTGCTAATTCCTTCATTAAAGCATTCATTCCGTTCTTACCTGCATAACGAGGGTAACCGTCATTATGTAATGATAGACTATTAAGTTCTGTTACATTATTCATTTGATGAAATCCATTTGTCCAAGTATGGATAAGGCCAGCTTTCTCCCACTCCTTTACAAGAGCTTTCATTTGCTCACTACGAGCAGTAAAGAATTGTGCACCGTGATCACTTCTACCACCATTTACTCTTCTCGTAGCCATTCGACCCCCGACACTTTTCCCTTTATCTAATACGAGGTATTTCACACTTTTCTCTGAAAATTTCTTTGCTGCCATAATTCCAGCTAACCCAGCACCGACAATAATGACCGAATAATGACCCATTATCTCCATCTCCCTCTATACAACATTTCCTTTATTGTAACAAAATGAATATTGTTCGTGGGTGGCAATGTGTTGAACGAAGTTATGATGTTTACTTCCCCTATACATAAAAATCTAGTAAAATAAGTAGGTATGCATTTAAAGCTTAAATCATTACCTTGTAGAACATAGATGATTAAAGAGTAAGTTTTGGAGGAGAGAGATGGCTTCACAACAAGCTAAAGAAAACAAACAACCGCATCGGATTTCGGAATACTGTGCAAAAATAGTTGAACATAAAGCATTTACCACTACGGTCATTACATTTATTATTATAAACGCCATTGTTGTA
This sequence comes from Alkalihalobacterium sp. APHAB7, assembly GCF_048323755.1. Taxonomy (NCBI): domain Bacteria; kingdom Bacillati; phylum Bacillota; class Bacilli; order Caryophanales; family Bacillaceae; genus Alkalihalobacterium; species Alkalihalobacterium sp. APHAB7. Next base: position 136,616 of record NZ_JBLWFS010000007.1, on the reverse strand, counting down.
GGGATCGAAACATATCCTAATGTTTACCAAACGTATACAAGTTGGTTTTACTATGCTGACATTACATTATTATGGATTTTTACAATTGAGATTGCCCTAAGAATGATTGCTGCCCGTCCAACCTACACCTTCTTTAAAAGCAGCTGGAACTGGTTTGATTTTCTTATTGTTGCGGCAGGACATATTTTTGTAGGTGCACACTTTGTCACTGTTTTACGTATTCTGCGTGTTCTTCGGGTCCTACGAGCGATTTCCGTTATTCCTTCATTACGGAAATTAGTTGATGCGCTCTTATTAACGATCCCCGCACTAGGGAATATTATGATTTTAATGAGCATTATCTTTTATATATTTGCGGTTACAGGAACGATGTTATTTGCCGATGTCGCACCTGAATATTTCGGTAATTTACAATTATCGTTATTAACCCTATTCCAGGTAGTTACTCTAGAGTCGTGGGCTAGCGGGGTTATGCGCCCCATATTTGCAGAAGTAGCTTGGTCGTGGATCTATTTTGTCCTCTTTATACTTGTCGGTACCTTTATTGTATTTAACTTATTTATTGGTGTTATCGTAAGTAATGTAGAAAAAACAAATAAAGAAGATGACGATAATGATGAGGCCGAAATGAAAAATGAGGTGCGAGAACTTCGCAAAGAAATTGTGGAACTTAAAAATATGATGATTAAGATGAACAAAAGCTGAGGAAATCCCCTCAGCTTTTTACTTATTTTATTCCCATTTTATTTGGCCCAGCTTCGCCTTCCACCCAGTCAAACTCAATCTCAAACGAATGCTAGGTTATTCAATTGACTCGTCCGCCGCTCCAAAAAACTCATCATATAGGGCACGAACTGCTTTCTCTTCATCTTCTTGGCGAATACCAAACACTAAACTGACTTCCGAGGAACCTTGGTTAATCATTTCAATGTTTACATCAGCATTGGCAAGTGCCGTAGTTGCACGTGCTGAAAGGCCGATCGTATTGTGCATTCCTTCGCCAACCATCATAATCATGGAAAAATCGCGCTCTACATACACATCATCTACATCTAACTCTTCTCGAATACGAGTAATGATGCGATCTTCTTTCTCTCCATCTAACTGACACTGTTTTAAAATAACAGACGTGTCATCAATTCCAGATGGGATATGTTCATATGAAATGCCTTCTTCTTCAATAATTTGAAGTAATTTACGTCCAAAACCGATCTCGCGGTGCATTAAGTACTTCCGCACATATAGCGTACAAAATTCTGAGTCACTCGCAATTCCGATCACTGGATTTAAAACGCACGCACGTTCAGCCATAATCATCGTTCCACGAGCTTCTGGATTATTTGTGTTTTTTATACATACAGGAATGGACTGACGAAATGCAGGCATAAGCGCTTCATCATGAAATACCGAAAAACCAGCATACGATAACTCACGCATTTCACGATATGTCATTTTCTTAATGTTCACAGGATTTTCAACGATCTTTGGATTGGCAGCAAATACCGAATCAACATCTGTGAAATTCTCATATAAATCTGCCTTCACTCCTGCAGCTAAAATAGATCCTGTGATATCCGATCCACCTCGAGGGAAAGTAACTAAAGTTCCTTCTTTAGAGTAGCCAAAGAACCCTGGAAAAACAATCACACCTGGACGTTCCCTTAGTTGGAACAAATGATCGTAGCTTTCCGGAAGAACTTGAGCGTTCCCAGGTTCATCACTCACTAATAACCCGGCCTCTTTTGGATTTACATATTGCGCTTCAATTCCGGTACTTTGAAAGTAAGCTGCGATTAACTTTGCATTGTTGTCTTCACCGCTCGCTTTCATTTGATCCATGAATTTCCCTTCATGTGAAGTATCAAAAGCTACTCGGGCTTGTAAATCCTCTTTAATCGTTTCTATAATATCTGCTGACAAATTGAGATCTAATGCAATCTCTTCATAACGGCCTACGACGGCACGTAGAGCATTCTCAACGTCGCCCTTTTCTAACACGGCATCAGCTAACTGTATAAGTAAATCCGTAACCTTTGTATCTGTTAATTCCCTCTTACCGGGCGCTGAAACGACTACAAATTTTCTTTCTTCGTTCTCGGCAATGATTGAAGCCACTTTACGAATTTGCTCTGCGTTCGCCACTGATGTTCCACCGAATTTCGCTACTCTCATCTCGTTTCTCCAACTCCTATAAAGTTTTTTTCTGTTCCCTTAATATTTCAATAATTCATAATTTATCATAGCCCTTACCTGTTTGCAAAGTTGAATAAATTGGATATCGTAGGCTATGTAAGGATATATCACCAACTGGTTTATTCAACCTTCCCATTCTCCCCATTCACGCTAATCGATAGAAAACCCTCCCATATGGTTGGATTTTCATGTGACAGTAACACTTTACAGGAATAAAGAGCTAAAATTAACAAACAATATTCGACATTTCCTGGCAAAACTCCTGCTCACCAGAACGATATTCATAAATTATTCTTAACAACAAGAAAAGGAAAATAGATCCAATTAACTGTTTTCTTTTCCAAAACTTTGTGTTAATTTAATAGTACAACTGAAGAAAACGGGAGCTCCATAGCAAGGGGCTGAGAGGACAACTGATACTGTTGTCGACCGTGAACCTGATCTAGGTAATGCTAGCGGAGGGATTTGAAGAATATTTATGTCCATTCGACCGCTTTCTAGCGGTCTTTTTATTTTTATAGTGTGCGCATATTATTAAAGTCGTTGACATTTATAACAGTCAAATGATTTTTAATTGTTGCTGCTATAAAAAGGATGAAATTTCTTATATTGTGACCCCCCTCCTCCATGATCGGTTCTATCATCAAGAACTTAAATCAAACTTAGGAGGATTTTTTTATGTCAATTCTTAACCCATTTCCAAACAGTAAGAAAGTTTATGAGAAAAGTAGTACAAACGATTTTATTGCTGTTCCTTTCCGTGAAATTGAACTAAGCCCAACCTCATTTGATGGAGAAGAAATTCCTAATGAACCGTTTAGGGTATACGATACGACTGGGCCTTACACAGACACTAACTACCAATCAGATGTAAGAAAAGGTTTGCCTGGTTTACGCAAACAATGGATATTAGATCGTGGTGACGTTGAATATTATGAGGGTCGTGATATAAAACCCGAGGATAATGGTTTTATTGATATTGAAAGAACGAAAGCTGTGGAAGTCTTTGATACAACAAGCAGGAAACCATTACGAGCGAAGCAAGGGAAGAATGTAACCCAACTCCACTATGCTAAAAAAGGAATGATCACACCTGAAATGGAGTTTATTGCGATCCGAGAAGGTTTAGATCCTGAATTTGTTCGATCTGAAGTAGCGAGTGGAAGGGCGATTATTCCATCGAATATTAATCACCCCGAGAGTGAACCCATGATTATCGGACGCAACTTCCACGTAAAAATTAATGCGAATATTGGGAACTCTGCAGTCAGCTCCTCAATAGAAGAAGAGGTTGAAAAAATGACGTGGGCGATCCGCTGGGGTGCCGATACAATCATGGATTTATCTACAGGCAAACATATACATACTACAAGAGAATGGATTATTCGAAACAGTCCAGTTCCAGTAGGTACAGTCCCTATCTACCAAGCCCTTGAAAAAGTAAATGGAGTCGCTGAGGACTTAACATGGGAAGTCTATCGAGATACATTAATTGAACAAGCGGAACAAGGTGTAGATTATTTTACAATCCACGCGGGAGTGTTACTACGTTATGTCCCGCTTACAGCTAATCGTTTAACCGGTATTGTTTCTAGAGGTGGTTCCATTATGGCCGCTTGGTGTCTGGCACATCACCAGGAAAACTTCCTCTACACTCATTTTGCTGAGATTTGTGAAATAATGAAAGCATACGATATCGCCTTCTCATTAGGAGATGGTTTACGTCCAGGTTCGATTGCTGATGCGAATGATGAGTCCCAATTTGCTGAGCTTGAAACATTAGGCGAATTAACGAAAATTGCTTGGGAACATGATGTTCAAGTAATGGTCGAAGGTCCTGGACACGTGCCCATGCACAAGATAAAAGAAAATATGGATAAACAACTTGATATTTGTCACGAAGCCCCTTTTTACACATTAGGTCCACTAACAACTGATATCGCACCAGGCTATGACCATATTACTTCAGCGATCGGCGCCGCGATGATAGCTTCTTATGGTACTGCCATGCTTTGCTATGTAACACCGAAGGAACATTTAGGGTTGCCGAATAAAGACGATGTTCGTGAAGGTGTTGTGACCTATAAACTTGCTGCTCACGCAGCAGATTTAGCAAAAGGCCATCCAAATGCCCAAAGACGAGACGATGCACTTTCAAAGGCGCGGTTCGAATTCCGTTGGCGTGATCAATTTAACTTATCATTAGACCCAGAAAAAGCAATGAGTTTTCATGATGAAACCCTGCCGGCAGAAGGTGCCAAAACCGCTCACTTCTGTTCCATGTGCGGGCCTAAGTTTTGCAGTATGAAGATCTCTCAAGATATTCGTCAAACCGCAAAAGAAAAGGGAATGGATGAACATACATTGTTAAAAGAAGAAATGGAGAAGAAATCTGAAGAATTTAAAGAACAAGGAAGTAAAATTTATAGATAACAAGTAAAAAGAAGCTGATTCATAGATAACTAATTTATGAGTCAGCTTCTTTTTTTATAAAAGGTTGGGTAAAGCAAATCACTTAAATCGAAAACTATAATTATTGTAATTGCCATTCCCCATCGCGATCCCACTTTCCTGTACGAAGCCCTACAGTTTCAAGTAATAGAGAAATTAGCGTTCTTGATTCACCTATTAATGAACTTTCCGTACAGTCTGAATCGGGTCTGTACTCCATATCAATCGCATCTTTCAGTGTTACTTCCTCTAAAAAGTTAGTAACATCAGCTTCATTAAAGCAAGGAGGGGCAACATATACGTTAAGGGAATGATCGACTATCATTCGGGCATTAGCTGGTGCGACTTCTGTCGTTTTAACCAATGATCCAATTAAAGCAAAAAGTATAATAAAAACGGAAAGCAATATAGATATTTGTTTGTTCATTTTTTTCATGCCTCTCATCTAGCTTGTATTCTATTATTTATTCTAGTACGAATTCATCAGATGAGCAATGAACAACACTTGAACTTTATTTGTATAGGCCGTTCACTAAAATTTCTAAAGCATATGGCGCTCGGATCCCTTCTGCAGCTGCAGATAATGGGATTACTATAAAGTTCTCTTTTTTTATAGCAGTGACATCCTCAAGGGCTGGATGACTCAGTAATGTTTCTTTTTTCTCTTCAGCCGTCGTTTCGCCATAATCAACAATGATAATTACTTCAGGATCTCGGTCCACTACTTCTTCCCAGCTTACTTCGGCCCAGTTTTTATCAATCTCACTAAAAATATTTTCTGCTCCCGCTAGCGTAATTAACGAATTCAGAAAATTTTGCGCCACTGTAAAAGGTGCCGTATCTCCGCTATCAAATACAAATACTTTCTTCTTTTCTGTTACCTCTGGAATATCTTTTTGTATATCAATTAGTTCTTCTTCCATTGAAGCAATTAATTGTTCTCCTCTTTCCTCAACGTTAAAGATACGTGCTATATTTCGAATATCTGAATAAATATCATCAATTGTCGGTCCCACTTTACTAGAAGACTCATGTAAGTACGCATTGATGCCAAACTCTTTTAATTGTTCAACAGTACCGATATTATCCTCACGAAATGCACTTGCCCATCCTGCATAAGCAAAATCTGGTTCTTCTGCTAGGAACACTTCTTGCGATGGGTATTGATTCGAGAGAACAGGTATTGACTCATAAGCTTCCTTAAATTCTGGTAAAACGGCATCATCTAAATATGCGGTTCCAACCATAAACTCTTCTAAACCTAGGGCTAACATCACTTCTGTCACATGTTGATTTAATGTAACGGCACGCTTAGGCGCTTCAGTGAACACTAACAGCTGCTCGTTATTTTCGATTTCAGTTGCTTCATATTCATTTTGGTCGACCTTTTCACTTTCTTCTAATTGTGTACTATTCGTTCCTGTAACCTCTTCGTTTGTTCCTGTCTCCTGTCCACACCCAACTAGCAGTATAGATGTTAGTATAAGACCTGATAAAATCGACTTCATTTTATATAATTTTTTCATATTACATTCTCCTTCGTCGTATATTTGGCAATAATTGTCCAACGATTACTTAATTGGTAGTCTGTTACGTCTCCTTGAATGGGGAATGGATACCCCCCATTTGTCCAAACCTCACCTTTATAAGGTTCGAGATTACGTGAAAGATCATTTATATTCTCACTAAGTAATTCATCTCTTTTTAATACCGCTCCAATTCTTTTTGTTGCTAAGTAAGGCATTAATGTTGTTGGCGAAGTACGTTGATAGCTAGTTTGATAGTTTTCGAACATATCCATTACTTCAAAGCCCTCTGCTTTTAATAGATAACACATCTCTCTAGGAAGTATTAGACTATACTCCCTGTCTACTTTAAATCGAGATACTTCATTATTTTGTTCATATGTTTCATAGGTTATAGTTGTTTCAAATGTCTGTTGAGGTAAGTAAGTTTGTCCTTCAATTGTTTGATATATCCGTTTTTTCCCCCAATATTTACATTGTCTCATCTTCCAACTTCTATCGTTGGGTGGAATGATAATATCTACCGCTACTAAACCTCCGTTAACTAGATGGTTCTTTACATTTGCTAAAACTTGTAGCTGCTCTTCTGGTAACAGGAAATGTTGTAAAAAACCTTCTGTTAGTAAAACATGGCTGAACTTCTTGATAGAAGAGGTGAAATCTAATGCATTCTCGTATAGTAAAACTAACTTGGAAACATCACTTAACCTTTTTCTTTTCTTTTCAGCTATCGCCAGCATATCTTCACTCGTATCGAGCCCTATGACATCAACTCCCTCAAAAGCTAATTCATACGCGATTCTGGCAGTACCAACTCCTAGCTCTAATACAGAAGGTTCAGAAGTAGTATTAATCATTTGTTTAAAGAATTTCACACCACTTTTTCCAGTAAAAAGATCGAAATACTCGGCTTCAAGGCCAATATAAGGTTTAGTCTGTTGTCTTTCATGCCGTTCCCCCTGCATGCCGCAGCGATTACAAAGGGACCCAGCTAACTGTTCAAATGGTGTTCCTTTTGGAATTCCGTTTTTCGTATCGCCATTTCTTTCTTCATATTGAAATCCACAAAAATTACATTGATATTCGCCCATTCCTTCCTCCTAAATATGCGAAGCAAAAGATCGTAAGTTTTCCCCTTTTGATTTAGCCACCGTTTTTGAAGTATATAAAACATGGACTTTCTCAGTAATTGGGTTCTTAATGATAGTCCCATTAACACAGAACACATCGGCTAATAGCTCTTCTGTTAACACTTGCTCTGGTGAACCTTCTGCAACGATTTCCCCTTTATTTATAACTAGTAATTTATCGCAATAAGCAGCTGCTAAATTTAAATCATGTAATGCAGCTAAAGACGTCAGTTTCAAGCCTTTCACAACATCCAGAAGATGTAATTGATGATGAATATCAAGATGATTTGTTGGCTCATCTAATATAAATAATTTTGGTTCCTGCGTGAGGGCCCTAGCTATTAATACCCTTTGCTTTTCACCACCTGACAAATCTGAAAAGCTCCGATTTCGATAATGCTCAATTCCAACTTCGTTTAGCGATCGGGTAACTATTGTTTCATCGTATTCATTATCTTTTTCTAATAATCGCTTATGTGGATGCCTGCCCATACGTACAATATCTTCTACTGTAAAATCAAATGGCACTGAGCTTTCCTGACCAACAACAGCTACTTTTTGAGCAAAGCAACGATTTTTCCACTTATTTGTATTCGACTGGTTAACAAGTATGGACCCGTTAGAAGGTGCATAAATACGATAAATCGTTTTTAACAATGTTGATTTCCCACTGCCATTTGGTCCAATCACACCAACAAACTCTCCATCATTCACGTGAAAATTGATATTTTGAATAATTGGCTTATGGTCAATTTTCGTTATTACATTTTGGACTGAAACCTCCACTACTTTCCACCATCCCCTGTTCCAAAAGAATAGTTACTTCTTCTTAATAACCAGATAAAAAACGGACCACCACATATTGCTGTAACAATACCTATTGGTAATTCTTGAGGTGAAACTACAGTTCTTGCAGCCACATCTGCCCATACTAGAAAAATCGCACCTATTAAACTACTGACAATTAACACTCTTCGATGATCAGAACCAACCATTAACCGGACGATATGTGGTACCATTAATCCGATAAATCCGATCGCACCACTCACAGAGACCATAACTCCAGTTAATAAAGCCGTTAGTAAGATTAAAAATTTCTTAAACACATCAATATTCATACCTAGCGTTGTAGCAGTTGCGTCTCCCATCAAAAGTAAATTAAGAGGACGATAGGATAAAACTAAAATAACGATGCCTATAACTAACGAGAAAAAAGGGACGGGAAGTTGCTCCCATTTGGCACCAGCCAAACTACCCATCATCCAAAACATTGCATCTCTTATTCCTTCTTCTCGCGGAGCAGAGATAACGATATAGCTCGTAACGGCAGATAACATCATCGAAACAGCAATTCCTGCTAAAAGCAGGCGGACAGTAGATATTTTTCCACGTACTTGTGCAAGCATAAAAACAAGTAATACTGATACCAGTGCACCTAAGAAAGCTGCTGCTGACAATGCATATTGACCAAATAGCTTGAATGCACCAAAGATGATGACTAACGTTGCACCGACAGACGCCCCAGATGATACGCCAAGAATGAATGGATCCGCTAATGAATTACGAACTAAAGCTTGAATAGCCACACCGACAACAGCTAGTCCTGCTCCTACTACTGCACCTAATAAGACCCTTGGAAACCGAATTTCCCATATAATTTGTTCCTGTGATTTTGACCAATCCTGAACGATGAATTCGTTTAGGATTGGCAGTTTAGAAAAGGCTATTTTCCAAACAGTTAATGGTGAGATAGAAACAGGACCAATCATCACAGCTGCGGTCATCGAAGTAATTAATATACTCGCTAATATGAAAACAAAGAGTAGATGTGAAACATTTAGTATCTTTTTCTTATGTATTAACTTAGGAGAGGTGTCGCTTTTCATGTCAGCTTGCATTTATCGTCCTCCTTTTATAAATCGTAATCATTACGTTTTGTATTATACGCTACTATTCTCGTTTGTCAAAAACTTTTTATTTGTTTCAACTTGTGGGTAAAAACGGTCTAAAAATTAAATAAACTCTTGCACCAAATATAGATACAATCTAAAAGGAGTTGTATCTATATTTGGTAGTTGAGATCTTCAAGAAATGTTAAGACACTCCTAAAGCATCTTCTTTATACCACTTGATCTTTCCTCGTAAAGTTACAATTTCACCAACTAGGATAATAGCAGGATGAGAGATACTAGCTTCTCTCGCCTTCTGTTCGATCGTTTCTAACGTACCTACAACAACCCTTTGTTTTTCCGTTGTCCCCCATTCAATTATAGCTACCGCAGTTGAGGACTTTTTTCCGTGAAGAATTAACTGGTTACAGATTAAAGGTAAGTTTTTTACGCCCATATAAAAAGCGATCGTATCTATTCCATTTGCTAATGCACTCCACTTAACTTCATTATTTTCTTCGTTTTGCAAATGCCCTGTAACCATCGCAAAGCTAGAACCGTAATCACGATGAGTTACAGGTATGCCAGCATAAGCTGGTGCAGCTATTCCAGACGATACACCTGGAACAATTTCATATGGGATTTTATGGCTGGCCAAAACTTCTGCTTCCTCACCTACTCTACCGAACACACAAGGGTCGCCACCTTTTAGTCTAGTGACCACTTTTCCTTCTTTTGCTTTGGTCACTAATAATTCATTGATTTGCTCTTGTTTTAACGTATGCTGCTTCGGTAGCTTTCCGCAATATATAAACTCAGCACTTACATTCGCATAATCAAGTAAAGATGGGTTCGCTAATCGATCATAAATAATGACATCCGATGTCTTAATACACTCCAAGCCTCGGACCGTAATTAATTTAGGGTCACCCGGTCCTGCGCCAACTAAGTACACCTTTCCGTTTTTCATTTCGTTCCCGCCTTTATACCGTACTTTCTGTTGCCTCATTTTTCTTTTCGATTCCTAGATCAGCGAAAGTTGCCATCTCGGTTAAAATTCGTGTTGCCGCATCTAGTAGTGGATAAGCTAATGCCGCTCCCGTTCCTTCTCCTAATCTTAAATCGAGCGAAAGCAATGGCTTTTTATTTAAATACTCAAATACAGCCTTATGCCCTGGTTCGACCGATTGGTGGCTAATGATTAAATAGTCCTTAATCGTAGGGCACAGTTCATAAGCGACTAATGCCGCTGCAGTCGAAATGAACCCATCGACGATTACAGGCATACGATTTGCTGCAGCTTGTAATAAAATTCCCGTCATCGCTGCAATTTCAAGTCCTCCGACACGAGCTAACACCTGAAGTGCCGAGGCATTGTTTACATTTCGACGTCTTAGAGCTTCTTCAATGATTGCTATTTTATGTTGATGTTCGTCTGCATTGAGTCCAGTCCCACGACCGACAACATCTTGTACGGCGACTTTTGTATAAGATGCAATTAATGCACTGCTAGCCGTTGTATTTCCAATTCCCATTTCCCCAATAATAATTAACTCATGTCCCTGCTTAATTAAGCTTTGAGCAACTTCCATACCCGCTTCAATTGCTTGAACAGCTTCTTGCTCACTCATCGCATCTTCTGTAAGGAAATTATTAGTGCCGTTCTTTACCTTTTTCTTGACTAATGCTGGATGGTCGAGTATTCCATTAACGCCGACATCCACTACGGTTACAGTTGCCCCGATTTGATTTCCAAGAACATTAATCGCAGCACGACCGATGAAAAAGTTATGGATCATTAATTTGGTAACTTCTTGTGGGTACGCGGAAACACCTTCTGAAACAATGCCATGGTCTCCAGCACAGACCACTATGGCAGGCTTTTTAACAGTTGGCCGCTCTTTCCCTGTAATTCCTGCTAATTGAATAGCTATCTCTTCTATCCTACCGAGCGCTCCAATTGGTTTTGTTAATTGGTCGACATGTTCGCTGACGTTATTCATCACTTGTTCATCTAGCGGTTTGATTTGGGACAATATTTCATTGATTTTCTGCATCATTCTTCTTCTCCTTATACTCTAAACATTTCTCAACAAAGGACTTTGCCATATCTGGATTAGAAGCAAAATGAATATGCGTATACCCAGCCACTAGATGATCTGTTTTATAACCCTCTTCTTTTTCACCACGAAGTGCTTTTACAAAATAAGCCCTTTGAAAATCTTCTTTATCACTTTCAAAGGTTGAATAATGGAACTCATGACCACGAGCTTCTGAATTTTTGTCTAAAAGAAACGTCCCATCGATAGCTTTTACTTGTCGATACCCGAGGGCGGCTAAACTGCTCTGCATCTTTACTTTTCCAGGTATGACACCAATCATCGGGTATGTTTGCCCTTCACTATTAGTAATGGAATCTGTTAAGTACATAAACCCTCCACATTCTGCAAAGGTAGGCAGTTCATTTGTTATAGCATCTTTAATATCTCTTCTAGCTTGAGCATTTTCTGATAGCTCTTTTGCAAACTCTTCCGGGAAACCACCGCCAATGTACAAACCGTCTACTCCAGCCGGTAACGTTTCTCCTTTTAGAGGACTAAAGAAAATAAGTTCTGCACCTGCTTTTTCCAACAACTTAAAGTTTTCACGATAATAAAAGTTAAACGCAGAATCATAAGCTACGGCAATTTTGACTTTGAATTCTTCCTCTTTCTGCTTTAAAAATAAATCCGTTTTAGGTTGGAGAACTGGGCCTTGTTCTGATATTTTTAATAACTCATCTAAATCGATTCGATCAGCGACTACTTCACCAAGTTCATTGAAAAATTCGTCGAGTTCACCTCGTTCAATCGCAGGGATTAATCCTAAATGGCGTTCTGGAATATGTAAGCCATCACCTTTTAATAAGTACCCGACCACTGGAACATCGCATTCTTGTTCAATGGCTGTTTTACAAAGTTCATAGTGACCTTTGCTACCAGCTTGGTTTAAAATGACACCGGCAATATTTACATTTGGATCAAGTAATTGATATCCTTTAACAATCGCAGCCGCACTTCTAGCCATACTCGCAATATTAACTACTAAGATCACTGGCGCTTGAAGAAGTAGGCTAATCTCAGCTGTACTGCCACTATTACTTTTTGGGCTTTTTCCATCATAAAAACCCATTACTCCTTCGATGATTGAAAGGTCCGCATCTTCACTTGCATTAACAAAAATATCATTAACGATGTCATGGTTTAGCATCCAACTATCGACATTTCGGGAATGTCTCCCTGTCACAGCTGTATGATAACTAGGATCAATATAGTCCGGCCCACACTTAAACCCTTGAACAGTTAAGCCTTTCTTTTTAAAGGCCGCCATTAAGCCGATTGTTAACGTCGTCTTTCCAACTCCACTATTTGTTCCTGCAATCACTATTCTTCGTTGCATCATGTCACACCCTTACTTTTTAACAGCAATCGATATCGTTACATTGCCACTTTTCTTTTTTTCTAATAGAAGCTCATCTACTCCAGCTGCTAGTAGTGCCGCCGGTTCGCTGACACCATAAGCACCGGTAAATTTATAAACCGTTTCAGACGGATTTTTTATCGGAACCGTGTTTAGTTGCTCTGGAGTATAGTAGAGGAAATCCCAGCCCAATTCATCACATACTTGGATCAGCCCTTCTTCATCCTTTTTCAGATCAATGGTTGCAATCGACTTCACCGATTGAATGGATATGTGTTGATCTTTCAACGTTTCGGAAATGACTTTTTTTATTTCCTCCGCACTCGTCCCACGATTACAACCCATCCCTAAATAAACAGATTTGGGACGGTATAAAACTCCATTCTTTAATAGCTTTTGTTCTTCTTCTTTTGATAAAATTCTATGAGTAATAACTAGTGCTGCATTAAAATCGATATCCATTGCTTCTTCATACGATTGTACCACTTTCATTTGCTTCGGTAGTGGCCGTTCATGTTTCCACCAAGTTTTTTCACCTGATTCTTGCAAGATAAGAAGTGGTTCCTCATTCACAACAGCTGCACTTACTGGTGTGACATTTGAAAAGTCTTCAATTACCCAGCTAAATTCACGTCCAAATATATCCACCGGAATCGTCTTTTGCACATCAGATGCTGTAGTAATTACTGGAGTCGCATTAATGAAGGAAGCCACTTCACGTGTTAAATCATTAGCCCCACCAATATGACCTGAAAGCACACTAATTACAAATTCTCCTTTATCGTCAATCACTACTACCGCGGGATCCGTTTTCTTATCTATTAATATCGGCGCAATCATTCGCACAACGGCTCCTAATGAAATCACCATAATGATTCCATCATATCTTTTGAACATATCAGGTAATAAAAGTCGAATGGAACCTTCGAATAATTGAATATTTTTTTCCGTTTCATCACCCTGTTCAAACTTTCTCATGTAGTATAAATCCGCTTTAGGTATGGATGAACTTAATTCTCGAATTAACTCCACTCCATGCTTTGTAATGGCAACGATTGCAATGTTATCCATTAACTGACTCCCCTATACGATAACCGTGGGTAAACGATTTATCATAGAGCTTAGATTCATATTTTCCTTCTTCCATCAAAAGTTGCTCATTGGCTGCTTTACTAATGATAACCATCGCTTGTTTACGAATTCCTTCTGACCTCATCGTTTCATCTAATTGACCTAATGTTGTTTTAACCACTTTTTGATCTGGCCATGAGGCACGATAGACTACGACAACTGGATCCGTCTCAAGCCATCCTGCTTCTAGAAACTCTCTCACTACTTTCTTAATTAATGTGGCACTTAAAAATAAACATGTCGAGCTATGATGACTTGCTAAATCTTTTAACTGTTCTCGTTCTGGCATCGGTGTGCGCCCTTCTGCTCGAGTGAGAATAACGGTTTGCGTTAATTCAGGAACCGTCAACTCGATTTGGGCAGCAGCAGCAGCTGCAAATACTGAACTAACACCTGGAATGATTTCGTAATCCACATTAGCACGTTTTAAATAACGCATCTGCTCTAAGATCGCACCATAAACAGAAGGATCGCCTGTATGAACTCGTGCGACACTTCGCCCTTGTTTAACATTCGTTACCATACAGTCAACAAGCTCTTCTAAATTCATACCTGCACTTTTTAATACTTGCGCATCTGATTTTGCTACTTCCATTAATTGTTCGTTCACAAGAGAGTCGGTAAATAAGATGACGTCGGCTTGCTTTAAGATATTTTGACCTTTGACTGTTATTAGTTCTGGATCTCCAGGACCTGCTCCCACAATATAAACTTTTGCTTCCAACAATGGTTTCACCTACTTTCTTACTAACATTAACGTTAAATATTCGAGTTCAGCATTCTTTAATTCACGAACATCTTTCCAAATATATTCCTCACCTGATGTTACTTTTGTGACGACTGTCGCTTTATCAATTAAATCTAGCTCTTCTAATAGTTCAATTATCATTGGTAATACTTTGGCTACTTTTATAAACACCAGTCCATCATGATCTTGTAGTGCTTTTTTCATGTCATCCCGGTTGTCCGTTGCTGGAATAATCCCGGTCCAATCATCACCGTCAGCAAGAGGAATGCCTAGCCTTGATGCAGCCCCATTTACACTCGATATACCAGGAATGGATACAATATTAACTTCTGGATGAAGCAGCTTCATTAAGCGGTACATATGAATAAATGTACTGTATAACATCGTGTCACCTTCTGTTACAAAAGCAACATTTTTTCCTTGTTGAATACACTCCCATACTTGATCAACAATCGTCCGCCACTCTCTATCAAGAATTTCTTGGGCTTTTGTCATTGGAAACACAAGGCCGAGCATTTCTTTATTCTCTGTATCAATATATTGTTCTACAATTTGGTAAGCATAGCTTTTACTACCTTTTCTCTTCTTGGGGTAAGCAACAACATCTGCTTCTTTAAGCATCCTGTAGGCTTTAATCGTAATTAGTTCTGGATCCCCAGGGCCTACCCCAACACCATAAATGGTTCCGATCGTCATTTATTGCTCCTCCTTCTTTGTTGCTGTAATAATATAGATTGGATTTAAACCTTCAAAACGGTTCATATGTAAGATAGGTCTACTTCTTGAAATCTGTACGAGACGAATCGATGTTGCAACCCCTAGCGAATGAAAAGTTTCATTTGCTAGATAAAGAGTTTCAATCGTGGCTGCATTGAGAACTATTCGTCCTCCTTCTTTTAAACGGTCGACACAGATTTTTAATAGTTCTTTTATTTCTCCACCTGTTCCGCCAATAAATATGGCATCTGGATCAGGAAACTCATCTAGTCCTTCTGGGGCTTTATTACATGTCACTGTAATATCCGTTCGAAACTTCTTCGTATTTTCTAAACAGTTTTCATAGTCTGCTTGATTTTTTTCAATCGCAAATACTTGACCATGTCTAGCAATTCTTGCACTTTCAATTGCCATAGACCCTGTACATGTGCCAATATCCCATATGGTTGAGTCCTCTTGAATATTTAATTCTGCTAAACTAAGAACTCGCACTTCTTTTTTCGTAATCAGACCTTTATCCGGCTTTCTTTGTTTAAATTCATTATCTGATATTCCAATTGACCAAGTTGGACCTTTTTTATTCCATTTTAAAATAACGATATTGAGCGGGTGGCCTTCATAAGTGGACATTTCTTCTAACGAAAGTGAAACCACTTTTTCATTTTCTCCACCGAGTGCTTCTGCTACATAGGCATCATACTCTTTCATCCCGTATGAAAGAAGATACTTTGCAATACTTGCTGGGGTGTTCATTTCATCTGTTAATAGACAAACTTTTTTCTTGCCATCGATCTTTTGAGCTAACCCTTTCATCGCACGTCCATGTACACTAATAAACGTACAATCATGCCAACTTTCCTGTACTTTTGCAAAAGCTTCCTGAATTGAGCTGACATTAGGATAGATTTCGACGGGGATTTTTTTTGCTAGATAACTACCAATCCCGTAAAATAAAGGGTCTCCAGAAGCTAACAGAACACACCTTTTCGTTGAAGACTGAAGTCGATCTACGATAGCCTTTAAGTTCCCCTTTAATGTAATACGCTCACCATTGAAATCTGGAAAAAAGCTAAGATGACGTTCTCCCCCTATTAAACATTCACATTCATTAATCCACTTTTCATAAATGGGTAATAAACTAGATTTTCCGCCATCCGTTATTCCTATCACTTTAATGGGTTGTCCCATAATACAACCTCTCTTCCTAACACTTCTTTATTCATTGATATAATATAGACTTCTATATCTAATCCACCTCGAATTTCTTTGAGACTCATATAACCTATCGATTGACATAACTTTGAGAAAAAGGCATGATGCCCATGCTCCAACATGAGTGTCCCTACTTGGGATGCAGTATTAGCTCCACGAATTTCTTCCTGTAACTCGTTTGGAACTCCTGCTTCTTGTGCTACTTCAGCTAGAAAATTGAAATCAACTGGCGCACTTTTAGAGTGCACCATCATAACCCCTTGAGCTACTTTTGAAAATTTCCCCATCATTCCAACAAGCGTTATTTTCTTTACTTTTTTTGCTTTACATTGCTTTAAAGCAAATCCGACGAAATCACCCATTTCAATAAAAGCTTCTTCCTTAGCTTCAGGATAATTTTCAATGGCAAACTTTTCACTTCTCCCACCTGTCGTTAAAAATAAGTGATCGCATCCGTTTGTCACAGCTACAGAAATAGCTTGAGCAATACTCGCTTTAAACGCTGAAGTTGAAAAGGGTACAACTGTTCCTCTTGTCCCTAATATTGAAATGCCTCCAATAATGCCTAGCCTACCGTTTAATGTTTTCTTCGCAATTTCTTCTCCATCAGGAACAGAAATGACAATACTTACACCTTTTATGAGAGAAAATTTCTCTAATACGTCTAAAGCCGCCTCAATAATCATTTTTCGAGGTACAGGGTTGATGGCAGCTTCACCGACAGCTACTGGTAAACCAGGCTTTGTCACTCTTCCTACCCCGACACCACCATCTAAATGAACTCCTTCATCATGACTTAATTGAACGGTTGCAATAATTTGGGCTCCGTGGGTCGCGTCAGGATCATCCCCACCGTCCTTAATGATGGTTGCGCTTGCTTTACGGTCAGTGAACCGTACATTTTCCATGTTGAAAGTTACCACATCACTATTAGGTAAACGAATGGACACTTGTCTCACTTCTTTCTGCAAGATGAGTGAAAGTAAAGCGGCTTTTGTTGCTGCCGTTGCATTAGCACCTGTTGTATATCCATGCCGCATATCCTTCGGGTCTTTTTCAACTTTCTTTCTCATATTCTATCCCTGCTTTTCAGCCATAATTGATAATGCATTTAACGCAGCGACAGTAACTGGGCTTCCTCCTTTACGTCCGATGTTCGTAATAAATGGAATATCTAATTTAGCAAGTTCTTCTTTCGATTCAGCAGCTGATACAAAGCCAACTGGCATCCCTATAACAAGTCCTGGTCGTGCCTCACCGTTCTTTACTAAACGAATTAACTCGAGTAATGCGGTAGGTGCATTCCCGATGGCAAAAATTCCACCTTCAGCTTCTTTAATAGCTTTGCGAATGGAGATAATCGCCCGTGTCGTATTGAGACGTTTGGCTTCTTCCATGACATCTTGATCAGATATATAAACCTGAACACTACCACCAAACTTTTCAATCCTCGGCTTACTGATCCCCACTTGAACCATTTGTACATCAGCAACTACTTTCTTTCCCGAACGAATGGCTTGAATACCGGCTTGAACTGCATCTCGGTGAAAAACAACACTACGCCCTAACTCGAAATCAGCAGACGCATGTATAATGCGTTGAACGACTGGATATTGTTCTTCCGTAAAATCGTGTTCACCTAACTCGTCAGTGATCATCTGAAAACTTAACCCTTCAATTTCTTGTGGTTGTACAGTTAATGGCTTAAATTCTGTTTGAAAATCCATTTATAACACCTCAACTTTTTGATTTATCATTTCTAAAACATCCTCATAAGATCTACAAACGATGCCGTAGTCTATTTTAGGTCTTGAAATCATTACAATCGGTATGTTTAGTTCTTTTGCCGCTTCAACTTTTTCATCCACAGAACCGACCTTTCCACTTTCTTTTGTGATCATAAGTGTTACATTATATTGCTTAAACAATGCGATGTTTAACTCTTTAGAAAAAGGACCTTGAATCGCTACAATATTTTTTTGTTCAACGCCTAATTCCTCACATTTTTCCATGTTATCTTTACGTGGAAGCATCCTTGCAATTAATCGAATCCCATTTACATTCAATAGGTGCTCTGTAAAAATTTGAAGTGTTTTACTTCCAGTTGTAAGCATAACCGTACCCTTTTTGTCTTTGGCCAGTAGTGCTGCTTCTTTATAAGAAGAAACATTCATAATCTGACCAGTATGACCTTGATACTCTTCCCGTTCATAGCGAATATAAGGTACTTGTGAGAGACGGCTCGCTTCAACTGCATTTTTCGATGCTTCTTCCGCAAATGGGTGAGAAGCATCGACGATCATTTGTATTCTTCTTTTTTCAATAAACACCGCCATTTCTTCAGCGGTTAGTCTTCCAACAACGGTATCAATATTCGCTTCGCGAAGAGAAATGGCTGCATTATCTGTTACGACCGAAGCAATGATGCCATGCTCTGCATCTCTTAGTGTTATCGCTAATTCCCTTGCATCACTTGTCCCAGCTATTATATAAATCATTTTTCATCCTACCTTTGAACCTCGTGATTATGGGTGTGATGATGAGTATGTCCATGATGGTCGTCATGGTCGTGGTGATGATGTATATCCATATGTTCCATTGCATGTATCCGGTAAGAACAAACATCACAATTGAGTTTTGCTTCCCCTTGCAGTGCCTCTTGTGCCCTCTCCACAAAAATTGTTTTCAGAATAGGATGGAAACCAAAAAATTCAGTCATCGAGAAATGTAATTCTGGATACTCAACTTGAAAGGCTTGAAGCTTTTCAGCCATTCTGTCCATTAATATTCCTGTAAAGAAAAAGTAAGGAATAATATAAATGTTCTTCACTCCAAGCTTTATGGATCTGACAACACCTTCTTCAACTGTAGGTGAAGTTACACCAATAAATGACAGTTCGACATTAACCATCCCTAATTTTTCAGAAAGCAATCTACCTATCTTGTATAGTTCACTATTCGCATCTGCATCACTGCTGCCACGGCCGACTAACAAAATGCCGAGATCATCTTTTCCTTTCTTGTTAGAAAAGCCAACATCATGCAGACGTGATTGTAAAATATCAAACACTTTATCATGAACACCGATTGGTCTACCATAAGTAAATTCAACATGTGGATACATGGCTTTCGCTTCATCAATTTCAACAGGAATATGAATTTTGGCATGCCCCGCTGAAAAAAACATCATTGGAACGAGTGCGACTTTCGTTGCTCCTTGATCCACACATCGCTTTATCCCTTCACGTATCGTCGGAGTGGAAAACTCTAAAAAGCAAGTTTCAACGATTGGATACGGTATATCACCTCTCATTGACTCAACAAATTGAAGCAGTTGTTCATTACCTTCCCGCTTTTTTGTACCGTGACCGATAAATAAAATTGCATTCATTGCGCTTCCTCCTTTTTTATTCAGAACTGTCTTTTAATCCCCACAAGCCATATCTACTACCACTTGCTCGGGAACTTCCTTGTAATAAAACCCTTCAACAACTTGTACTCGTTTAAAAAACTTATGAAACCGTTCATTAGGTAATCCTCGATTTTTGTAATCTTCTACGATCCTAACAACAAGGTCGACAAGCTTTTCGCCTTCCAACCCTTCAGCAACAAGTTGTCCGACATGAGCATTTCTCCCGGTCGTTTTAGCTCCTAAAAACAGATCAAACCCTTTCTTACGATAAATGATCCCAATATCATTTGTAGGTGCGCTATAGCAAGCCATTCCACAGCCATTAAATCCAATATTCATTTGCTTGGGTACAGACATTCCACCAACTCGTTTTTGAAGTTGTTCCACTTGTGGAATAGAATCGGCTTTTTCACCATCACAAAAATCACATGCTTTTATGTTGACCACTTTACCTATTGGGAGCAATAAAAAATCTGCACTTGTTAAGCTCTCCGCAATTTCATTTGGGTTAGATGTCTTAACAGATATTTTGATTAAGTGATCCGGGGTATACTCAAGTGTTGCTTCATCTCCTACCGTTTCCACCAATGTCGCCAATTGTTTCGGCGTTATTTTTTTATTAGCAATCCCTGGTGAAACCGCAAACTCAAAAATATCTTCTTGTTGAAAAGAGACACCTTGTTGTTGGTCACTTTCTAAAGGTTTTGTTTTAATTTCTAGCTTTGAAATTGCCTCTTCTGCTAACATACGCGAACTGAGCGGTCTGTCAGCTGTTATTTTTTCATCTTCCTTGCCTCCATGAAGTGCCCACGGTTCTGCTGCTTTCTTTAACCGTTCATGTGGTTTTAGGTGTTGTTCAGTCTCATTCAACGTATATTTCCGTTGATACCCTCTTGGAGTAATCATTTTTCCGTCATAAATGAACGTAGAGTTATTTCCGATAATAACAGTGGTTAACATCCCGATTTCATGGTCTAACATATGCTCTAAATCGGTAATAACAATTTGTTCTCTTTCTCGGTAAGCACTTTTCACCAATCCAACTGGTGTTTTTGGCGAACGGTAATTTAATAAAATCTTTTGTGTCTCAACAATTTGTCTTGTTCTTTTCCCACTTCGTGGATTGTATAACGCAATAACGAAATCTGCTTCGGCAGCAGCATCTACCCGCTTTTTAATTAATTCCCACGGTGTTAGATGATCGCTTAAACTGATTGTACAGGCATCATGCATGATCGGCGCTCCTAATAACGAACCACAGGAATTAATAGCCGATATGCCAGGTATAATTTCTACCTCAACACCCGTCTCCTCTTGCCAGCCCTTTTGGATGAGAACTTCATATACAAGGCCAGCCATACCATAAACCCCTGAATCCCCACTAGAAATGACGGCAACTTTTCTTCCTGTTTCCGCTTGGCGAACAGCTTCTTGTGCCCGGGTCACTTCTTCTGTCATACCAGTTCTGACAATTTCTTGAGTTGTAATTAGCGGACGAATTAAATCAACGTATGTACTATAACCGATGATGGAATCAGCTTCTACAATCGCTTCTTTCGCTCTAAAGGTCATATGCTGTTCACTACCAGGACCAAATCCGATAATTAATAACTTACCTCGCTGCATCTACATCTCTCCTTTAATGGTTAATTTAATTTTTAGAGGTATAAACCAAGTCAATACACGAAATAAAAAAGCACCCCTAACCATAGAGTAATGGTTAGAGATGCTTATAACTTCTAAATAAAATAATCCGCATGAATACTAAATACAGAAAATCCGCTCTCTAACACCTCCCTATCTCCCGTAGGTCAGACAGTGTTGTTAGAAAAGGCAGGTCTCCTGGCTTATGGTTATTGCAATCTATTCCTTCCCATTCATAGAACAGTGGCTTAATAGACTACAACCAAATTACAGTGGCGGGACCGCGTCGGACTTTCACCGAACTTCCCTTTTAAAGATTTTAATATGTTAAAATCTTTACCCTTTCCCAACATATGTGATTGTATTAAAAGATTAATTGAAAAGATAAAGGTTTGTCAATCTATTTTTAAGGCTGTTTGCGTAAACTTTGTTGCTTTTGGACCGTTTTTTGAAGATAAAATAGCCTTTTCAAGACAAATTCATTTGTCTGAACGGCTATTTTATTTTCAAAAGCTTCACGCATAGCGTGAAGAGCCAAGCATTTGCTTGGCTTACGGTCCAAAAGCACGAAGCAACAATCTTTGTAAAAAGAGCCATTTTTAAAAATATCTAAAATTGTCGATTAATTATAGAGCACACTCTTCTATCTCAAAACCTAAATCTTCAATAATGTTATGGTCTTCAGTTACTGCTTGACCTTTCGTAGTTAAATAGTCACCTACGAATATAGAGTTTGCAGCAAATAATGCTAACGGTTGTAATGTACGAAGGTTTACTTCTCTTCCTCCAGAAACACGAATTTCTTTTGAAGGGTTAATAAAACGCATCAACGCAAGTACTTTTAGGGATTTCATCGGTTTCGTACGTTTGTAATTTTCTAACGGAGTTCCTGGAATCGCATGTAAAAAGTTAACTGGAATGGAATCAGCATCAATTTCTCGTAACGAATAAGCAATTTCTACAATTTGCTCATCGGTTTCACCCATCCCGATAATACAGCCAGAACAAGGAGACATACCTGCTGCCTTTACTTCTTCAACCGTATTTACACGGTCGTCATAAGAGTGAGTAGAAGTAATGTTTGTGTGATTGTCCTTATGTGTATTAAGGTTATGGTTATAACGATGAACCCCTGCTTCTTTTAACTTTTTAGCTTTTTCATCACTTAAAATTCCTAAACATGCACAGATCTTTAATGGCATTGTGGCAGTAATTTCACTAACCGCATCAATAACTTGATCAACTTCTTTTTCAGTAGGACCTCGCCCGCTCGCAACAATACAATATGTACCAGCTTTACGATTCATCGCTTCTTTTGCACCAGCAATAAGAGTCTCTTTATCTAGTAATGAATATTTTTCAACAGGAGCCGTAGAAACGATCGATTGTGAGCAATATCCACAGTCTTCTGGGCATAACCCACTCTTTGCATTAAAAATCATATTAAGTTTAACTTTTTTTCCGTAATAGTGCTTTCTAACACGAAAAGCAGCTTGCATAATTGGTAAAACCTCATCATCATCAGCTTGAAGAATATTTACCCCTTCTTCGATTGTTAATAATTCGCCATTCAAAGCTTTATCTGCATACTGTTCCCAAGTGCTTTTTGTTGATGTTGTTATCGTCATTTTTTTCCACCCTTTGTCAACTATCATTTTAGTATAAGTTAACATTAAACAGAAAGATTGACAAGAATTATTTACCATTAGATTAGATAGTTAAAGAACTTCTAAGACCTAAAGACTAAATACTTCGAGGTTGAAGGTTTGTTACCAGTAAAAAAGAGCAGCCAATATGACTACTCTCCTTGTATCTTCAAGTATTGTTGCATTCGCTTCTTAAACCATATTTCTCTCTCCGTACTATAGATGACCTCATCGGCGATTAACTCATTAAGAAACTGGTGACAAGCCTTCTTATCCCTAATACTTTCTATAATCACTTTTCGCGACACTCTTAAAAAATCAACATACCCTTCATATTCTTGTCCATACTTTTCATCTAGTTGGTTTACAATCTTCTTAGCCAACATAGGACTTGCTCCCTCAGTTGAAACTGATATCGTTAGCTTCCCTCTATGTAATGTTGACACCATGTGAAAATCACTTAATTCAGGTTGATCTACGATGTTAATTAATTGATTCGGCTTTCGATCCTGATATATTGTTAAATTTACTTCCGGATCGTTTGTAGCTGCTATGATTAGAAATGCTTGATCTAAAAAAACTTTATTATACGGAGACTTGATCCAGTGTACAGATTGGTTTTGAACTAGCTCTGCTAGCTTCTCACTTAATTGTGGTGACACGACTGTAACTTTACCCTCGTAACTTACTATTTTTATAGCTTTTCGCTCTGCGATTTTTCCACCACCAATAATGACGACTGCCTTATCCTTGAGATTTAAACTAATTGGCATGAAACTCATGTGGACTACCTTTCATTAACTCTATCGTTTTCGCATAAATTAAATTTCTAACCTGCTCGTGATACCCTAGAAAATTGCATAGATGTACTTGTTTATATTCAGTTGTTTGTAAATCTTTAATGGCTCGCCCCATTCTTTTCATTAGTACACCTGTAAATAGTAAATACGGCATAACATAGATGACCTCATTATCTTCCTCTAGTATTTTTTTTAAGCCGTCTTCAAATAGAGGAGTAGTCGCCGCCAAATAACAAGGGGTTACTTGCTTTAAACCCAGCTTCTCTTTTAATCGTCCAGCAATTTCCTCAAAATCAGCCTTTGCTTCCATATCACTACTGCCTCTTCCAACAAGTAAAACAGAAGCCTTTGCTTTATCGTTCGTCTCTTTTTGAAAGCCTTTTTCTTGTAAACGGTCATATACGATATCGACCATACGATCATCGACTCCAATAGGAGAGCCATATATAAATTGAGTTTCAGGGTAAAGATCTTTTGCTTTTTCAATCTCGTCAGGAATATCTTTTTTAGCATGCCCCGCTTCTAGTAATAAAACAGGTTGAACAAATATTCTTGTCGCTCCTTGTTCAATACAACTTTTAATTCCTTCTAGTATTGTAGGTTTTGTTAATTCGATAAACGCAACCTCTTTGATTGATAATGGCAGCATCTCCATAATCTTATTGATAAACACTAGAAATTGTTTATTCCCTGCATTAACTCTTGAGCCATGTCCAATATATAATACACCATCCATCTTTTACACCCTCTTCCTTACATACTTTCAATCTGAGATTGCTTGAGCAAGTGATCGACCAAAGCAGAATGAGATGGTTCATTTAAAACATGGTTAACATGAAATCCAGCACTTGATGCGGCTTGAGCAGACTTTTCTCCAAAGCAGATTACCTCTAATTTTAATAAGCCCGTAAAAAACTGTGATGAAATTTGTTCTGCCCCATTTTTTAATTCTAGTACTGATTTTGCACTAGGAATGATAATTGTTGATAATAACTCATCATCAATCAATCGTTGCAACACAATTTGCGAAGCGTTCGTAATATTGTTTTCATGGGTAATCATTGTGTCTGTATTTGTAAATGCTTCTACCGCTTTTTTTTCGCCGACAACTAAAAAATGAGCTGCTTCTCCTATTTCTTGAACCTTATCTGCCACACAGCCATACTTTCGAAGCTGTTGCATTGACTTATCAGAAAGAACTTGGAACGTCGCTTTAATTGATCGTATATCGAGCTTTTGTACATGTAACCATTCAAAGAAATAACGAATACTATCTGGTGATGTAAAAGTGATTGTATGATATTCATTTATCTTTTTGCTTATATCATTATTTTGGCTCGATAATAGAAGTGTAGTCTCTTCAAACGAAGGATAACTGTACACATCTGCACCTAATTCACTTAACTTCTCTTCTAGAACGCTTTTTTCAGTACTTGTCCGTGCTAATAATATTTGTTTCCCGATTAAAGGTTTCATTTCGAACCATTTGATCTTCTCTCTTAAGTTAACAATGTCACCGACTAATGTTATCGCTGGATTTTGAAACTTCGTTTTTTCGACCTTATCGCCGATTGTTTCCAAAGTTCCTACTAATGTTTTTTGTCTTCCATAAGTACCCCATTGAATTAATATTACAGGTGTCTGGGCAGGACGACCATGCTTCATTAATTGAGTCGCAATATGAAAGATATTACTGACTCCCATATAAAAAGCAATCGTATCAATCCCTTTTGCAAGTGAACTCCAATCAATTAACGGTTGACCTAAAGTGGATTTATCATGTCCGGTTACAACGGCAAATGTTCCACCATATTCACGATGTGTCACTGGGATCCCGGCGTAGCTTGCTGCCGCAATACTTGAAGTTATACCTGGGACAATTTCAAAAGGAATACCTGCTTGAGCTAAGCTATCCGCTTCTTCTCCTACACGCCCAAAAACACTTGGGTCTCCACCTTTTAAGCGAACAACAACCTTTTCAGCTAATCCATGTTCTACAAGAGTTTCATTGATTTTTTCTTGTCGCATAATGTGACGCTTTGGGAGCTTACCTGCATAGATAAATTCAGCATTTGGCTTGGCCAGTAACAGAAGAGCAGGGTTCACTAACCGATCATAAACAATAACATCTGCTTTTTCGATAACTTTCTGCGCTCTAATTGTAAGGAGCCCTGCATCCCCTGGTCCTGCACCTACTAAATAAACTTTACCTTTTTTCATTTCAGCTTCCCCTTTACCGTTCATTGTAAGAAATCTAATTATTTTATTTATGTACTTTAAGCTCATTCATATACACTTCACATGAATTTGTATACGGTCTTCATTTAAATCCGAGTTTTTTTATATGTTTTATAAAGTATATTAAAAATCCAACATACTTGCAACTTATAAAATAGTATAATTTAACATAGCTAAAAAATAAAAAGTGCCAGCTATCTTGAATAGAGCTATACAAGAACAAAGACGGTTTGTTTTGTATAGTCTAACATTCAAGTTATACAGGCACTTCATTTTAGTCTTTTAGGAATAAGCGTTCAAAATCTGTTGCACATACCGGTTTACTGATAAAATATCCTTGAATTTGGTCACATTTATGATCTTTTAAAAATTGTAACTGCTCCTCGACTTCTACACCTTCAGCAATGACTGACATATGAAGGCTGTGAGCCATTGCTATAATGGCACGAACAATCGAAGAATCGCCGTTTTTCATTATTTCATCAACGAAAGATTTATCAATTTTTAATGTATCAATTGGATAATCCTTTAAATAGCTAAGGGATGAATATCCTATACCAAAGTCATCTATTGAAATTTTAATCCCCAAGTTGCGGAGTGCATTAAGTTTTTGATTAACATAATCTTTTTCATGTACTGCTACGTTCTCGGTAATCTCAAGTTCTAAAAAATTTGGATCTAGTTGAGTCTGTTCCAAAATAGCTGTAACCGTTTCTACAATATAAGGATCTAAAAATTGACGAGCAGATAAATTTACCGATACTGTTATTCTGTGAAATTTATTGGATTGCCACAACTTATTTTGTAGACAGGATGTTCTTAACACCCACTCGCCGATATCACTGATCATCCCTGTTTCTTCAGCTATTGGAATAAACTCAGCTGGAGAAACATTTCCTAACTCTTTGTTATTCCAACGGAGCAGCGCTTCCATTCCAACGATCTGTTTTGTAAGGATATCTTGCTTAGGTTGATAGTGTACAGTAAACTCATCATCATCTAATGCAGTTCTTAGATTTTTTTCAATTTGTAATTCTCTAGATAGTGAATGATCCATCGTCGACTCGAAAAACTGAAAAGAGTTCTTCCCCTGTTTCTTTACCCGATTTAAAGCAATATCAGCTTTTTGATACAATTCCTCAAAGGTACTACCGTCTTGTGGATAAACACTAATCCCCATACTTATAGATGAAAAATGGTCCGTCTGGTCCAAACGAATGGGCAACTGTAATGAATTCATGAAATTCCTAACAATATGCTTTATTTCTTCATACGTCACATTTCGTAAGTAAATTAAAAATTCATCACCGCCATGCCGAGCAATAAAGTCATCTTTTCGAAGATTCCCTCTCAAACGTTCGGCTACCGCTTTTAATAATAGATCACCATACCGATGACCTAATGTGTCATTAATGATTTTAAATCGATCTAAATCCACACTAACAACCGCAACTGGTTCATTCGTATGCTCGAGTAACACTTGCTCTAACTGATTTTTAAAATATGTCCGATTGGGTAACTTCGTTAAATCATCGTAATAAGCTAGCTTTTTTACCTTTTCTTCAACTAATTTACGTTTACTAATATCGGTTCGAATCGAAACATATTGATAAGGTTTTCCGCTTTCATCTAAGAACGGGACAATCGTCGTTTGAACCCAGTAAAAGGTATTGTCTTTGGCCTTATTCTTTACTTCACCTTGCCAAACTTGACCACTTCTAATGGTACTCCACATTTCCTTAAAAAACGACCTAGGATGATAATCTGAATTTACAATACGATGATCTTGTCCTAACAATTCATTTCGATTGTACTTCGAAAGTTCACAAAATTTATCGTTAACATATTGAATTTTACCAAATGGATCAGTGATCGCTACAATTGCTGATTGATCCAAGGCAAATTTAATATCCTTTATTTCTTTTATTGATTGTTT
This sequence comes from Alkalihalobacterium sp. APHAB7, assembly GCF_048323755.1. Taxonomy (NCBI): domain Bacteria; kingdom Bacillati; phylum Bacillota; class Bacilli; order Caryophanales; family Bacillaceae; genus Alkalihalobacterium; species Alkalihalobacterium sp. APHAB7. Next base: position 108,484 of record NZ_JBLWFS010000007.1, on the reverse strand, counting down.
CAACTCTGCTTCAGCCTTTTTCTGTTTCGTCTGATCCTCAGAGATAAATAAAATTCCTAAAAATTGATCTTTCTCATATAAATGCACAGAAGATATTGAAACATCAAGATAAAGTCCCGAACGTTTTTTCATCACACTATCTTGCTTTATTATGAACTCTTCTTTTTTCATCTGTTCTAAAAGGGTATTATCACTCCCTTCATTTAAAAAGATAGGGTAACTTTTACCCATTACCTCTCCTTCTTGCCACCCAAACATCGTTTCAGCACCGTAATTTAACAATTTAACCTTTCCATCTATATCTAAAACGGCTATTGCTAATGGTGAAGATTGTACAATCGATCTTAGGAGGTCACAATTTTCCCATAACTGGTTTCTTGCGATTTTCATGATTGTTTCAGGGTCATTTGTCACCATTATGTATCCTACTTTCATTGTGATTATCACATTAATAAATCTTTTATATCTTTAGTACTATTTTACATATTTTTTATAAACAATGGTGTGAAAAGAAGGGAAATTTTTTTACAATTTTTTAACCTTTTTTCTTAAAGGTTTGTTTTTAGAATGCCTGTTAGATTATCTAACATTGAACCCTTTTACGAAATATCTTTATGGTATAGTAATAATTGAGAAATAGACAGAAAAGTTTTACTAATGGAGAGGAGTAGGCGCATGTCATATAAAGATAAAAAAGTAATTACGATTGGTATAGTTAGTGAATTAACAGGACTATCCGAACGGAAAATTCGTTATTATGAAGAGCGCAAACTAATCTTCCCTGAACGTTCAAAAGGTGGTACACGAAAATATTCATTTCTCGATGTCGAACGACTGGTGGATATCGCCAATAAAATGGAAGATGGAATGCAAACTTTTGAAATACGAAAGATGGAACAAAAACAACTTAAGAATAAAGATGTTCGTGAAAAAATGTTACGCGGTCAATTAAATGCCGCTTTCAATATGAGAAAATAAGCAGTTAAACGTTTATGTTTACTTGCTTATTTTTTTTGCTTTCATAAGAAATTCAGTTTAAGGAAAACTATTAATAATATGTAATTTAAAAACGTTAATTAATTTGCGTTGAAAGGAATGACTCTCATGTCGTACGACTGCATTATCATCGGTGGCGGTATTGGAGGACTCCAAGCAGCAATCCAACTAGGTCGTTATAAACACAAGATCGCAATTGTTGATAACGGTGGCGGCCGTTCAACCTTATGCAAAGAATATCATAATATTCTCGGTTGGCCTGATGGAGTAAATGGTGACTTTTTTCGAGAAGCAGGAAAAAAACAAGCCCTCTCTTATGATGTAGAAATAATAGAAGATACAGCATCTTCTATCACTAAAAATGATGATGGCACTTTTCTTGTTCACTTAAAAAATAGTAATTCTATCCAAGGAAAAAAGCTATTGTTGGCAACGGGTATGACTGAACGAATACCAGAGTTAGACGGAATTTATCCATGTTTAGGTAGATCGATTTACATTTGTCCTGATTGTGACGGGTATGAAATATCGAATAAAAAAACGCTTGTCATCGGTTCTGGAAATAAAGGAGCACACCTCTCTTTACTACTTACGTATTGGACAAAGGACATCATCTTCGTTAACCACGACCTTGATGAAATCGATAAAGAACTAAAGGCTAATTTAAAAGAAAAACATATTCCTTTATATCAAGAAGAAGTGAGTGAGCTTCATTATATAGAGGAAGGATACCTATCTGGCGTCACATTATCCAATGGATACAAAATTGAAGCTAATCATGCCTTTCTTGCGATGAAAGGAACAAAAGTCAATTCTAATATTGCAAAGGAAATTGGAATTGAAAGACTTGAAAATATGCATGTCAATGTAAATCACCGTACTAAAGAAACAAATGTACCAAACGTTTGGGCGGTTGGTGATCTAGTCAACCACTCTCAATTACTGAGTGTGGCCATGGGTGATGGAGCGCAAGCAGCAATTTGGATCCACAAAAGTTTACAAAAGGAGCTGGCTACATAAATGAAAAAATACTTAACCTTCTTTACATTACTTATTTTTCTAACAACATTTCAAACAACACTCTTCGCTAATGAACATTCTACACCACACCAAAATTTCCAGGCTGCCATTATTATCGATGACTTTGGGGGAGACGTGAAGGGTGTAAATGAATTTTTCGGTTCGAAAATCCCAATTACCGTTGCCGTAATGCCCTTTTTAAAAAACAGTAAAGAACAAGCATTAAAAGCACATGAACTAGGCTTAGAAGTAATGCTCCACCTGCCTCTTGAACCTAAAAAAGGAAAAAAATCGTGGCTTGGACCTAATCCGATTACAAGTGATTTAAGTCACGAAGAAATAAGAAAAAGAGTAACGGCAGCTATCGAAAGCACCCCTCACGTTGCTGGTGTGAACAATCATATGGGGTCCAAAATTGTAGAAGACGAAGAAATTATGCGAGTTATTCTAGAGGTCGTTAAAGAATATGACTTATACGTCATCGATAGTGGAACGAGTGGAAAATCGGTTATACCTAAATTAGCAGAAGAGATGAATATCCCTTGGTCGATCAGGGATACTTTCCTTGATGATACACATTCGTCAAGCAGTCATGTACATCAACAAATGATGAAATTAGCTAAAGTTGCAACCAAACACGGAAAAGCTATAGGTATAGGTCATGTCGGAGTAAAAGGAACAGAAACTGTAAAGGGCGTAAAATCGGCTCTCCCTCATTTTAAAGAAAAAGGGATAGAAATCGTACCAGCTTCCCACTTATTGCAAACAAAAATAGAAGAAAACCCTGAAAAGTTCTGGCAGTCAGAATAACTACGGGGAAGGAGGATTATCTTGTTACTTAAAGAGAAACAACAAACGAGTGAGACATTTACAGCCAAAGATGGTACTACAGTAACGCTTCGTCCTGCTACAACTAAAGATAGTACAGGTATTGTTCATGCTGTTTCAGAAATCGTTGCCGAAGGTACTTTTCTACAAAAAGAAGCCGTTCGAACAGATGAAGAAGAAAAACAATTCATTCATGAGATGCGGGAGGACGGCAACATGTATGTTGTTGTTGATATTAATGGAAAAATAAGTGGATTAGCTCGAGTCATACGTGGTTCTCTTGAAATGAAAAAACATACCGGACTGTTTCGTACATGGTTAACTCCGGATGCACAAGGAAAAGGGATCGGGAAAAAACTAATGGCTTACACCCTAAACTGGTGCAAATTTAAGCAATTGCATAAATTATGTCTTACTGTATTTTCTTCCAACCAAATAGCAGTTGAACTATATGAAAAAGCTGGCTTTGTTGTGGAAGGTGTACAAAAAGAACAAGTATGTTTAAAAGGAACGTACGATGATGAAGTATTAATGGCTTACTTTTTTAATTCAGGTGGTGAAAAGAAATGAAAAAGATGTATCAAGTCGCACTATTTGTCGGTGGATTTATATTTCTAGGATTTATAGCTCTCATCCTCACTAACGGTGACCAACTGGGAATGCAACGTACCCCACCGCCGAATCAAAAGGAAGAAAGAATGGAACAAAAGGGGATGGATCAAGTGTTAGCAGAAGATCTTTCAATGACAACATCGATGTTTCTTTCCCAATTGTCTCTTCAACTTGATCGCTGGGCAGAACAAGATTTAAGTGATAACGTATTAAAACAAAAATTCCAACAGGAAGTACAAGAGCATCCTCATTTTCATTCCTTCGCAATCGTTAAAAATGGAAAAATAACGGAAACATTCGGTGAAATACATGAAGAAAAATTGAAACAACTTCATCATCAACATAAGGAATTAACTTTTTCTGACCCTTATCAAGAAGAAAATGAACACTTCTTTATGATTAGTAAAGAAATGGCTAATGACAAAACCGTTGCAGGTGAAATCAATTTAACTTTTGTAAAAAATTATATTAAAGATTTAGCGTCTGTTGCTGATTCAAATGGAAACTTCTTCGTTTCAGGTGATGACCCTGAAGTTCAATGGAAAACAACGAAAGATTTACCTAGAGGTGTATCGGCTCAAACCGTACCAGAACTCGGGTGGCAAATTGTCGTACACTCTGACCTTGAAGATGATGAGGAACAACATTATGTGGAAGGACAAGCTGTAATTAAGCTTGTTAATAACCAAAATAGTGAAGCTTGGATTGAGGAACAGGAAGACTTATCTTTAGTTAAAAATAGTGATCCTTATTATGTTGTAGAATCTACTACAAAATCAACGAATGAATTACTGGACGATTTAACGGATCATCCTGATATTGAATTTGTTGAACCCAACTTTGTATTTACTAAACAAGCTACACGTACCGTCGTACCAAACGATGAATTTTTCCAACCTTATCAATGGAACTTGAGCCAAATACAAGCTGAAGAAGGTTGGAAAGTAACTGATGGTTCCGAGGAAACAACGATTGCTGTACTCGATACAGGAGTTGACCCTAACCATCAGGACCTAAAAGAAAAAGTGCTTGAAGGATTTAACGCTTTTGATGGCACGTCTAATTCAAATGATCAACACGGTCACGGTACACATGTTGCAGGTATCGCAGCAGCACTAACAAATAACGTCACAGGTATCGCAGGGGTTGCATGGCAAAACAATATTCTTCCTGTTAAAGTTCTTAATGAGAACGGTGAAGGATCTTCCTTTGAAGTTGCACGTGGAATACGCTGGGCGGTCGATAACGGTGCCCAAGTAATTAATATGAGTTTGGGTGATTACCATAACTCTTACATCCTACACGATGCCATTAAATACGCACATCAAAATGATGTTGTCTTAATTGCAGCAAGTGGCAATGATAACACGAATGAACCGATGTATCCTGCTGATTATGCAGAAGTACTGACAGTAGCAGCAACAGACGACAAAAGAGAACGCGCTTTTTTCTCTAACTACGGGAACCACATTGATGTTGCTGCACCAGGCGAGCACATACCAAGCTTATTCCCAAATAATAATTATGTTATTATGTCTGGAACTTCCATGGCTGCCCCACATGTTGCTGGTTTAGCCGGGTTAATCCGTTCGATCAACCCTGAACTATCGAATGAAGATGTTTATGATTTAATAACAGCGACTGCCATTGACTTAGGAGAACGAGGTCATGATCCTTTTTACGGATCCGGTGAAATCAATGTTGGAGATGCTTTAAAACAGTTAATCGAGTAGATCAAAAAGGAGCACTACAGTAAGATATAAACTGCAGTGCTTCTAAATTATTTTACTTATTGTATTATCCCGTTTTCTTCTAAGTATTGTACGACACGGTTAGCTGCTGCTTCAATTGATAATATATCTGTTTCTATTGTTAATTCTGGTGAAATTGGCTCTTCATATGGCGAGCTAATTCCGGTAAAATCAGGGATTTCACCAGCCCTTGCTTTCTTGTATAACCCTTTTGGATCTCTTTCCTCACATTTTTCAAGAGAACATTTCACGTAAACTTCAATAAATTCTCCAGATTCAACTAAACCTCTTACATTATCTCGGTCTTCTCGAAACGGAGAAATAAAAGCGGTGCTTGTAATCACTCCCGCGTCTACAAACAATTTTGATACCTCACCGATACGACGTATATTTTCTTTTCGACCCTCATCACTGAAGCCTAGACCTTTATTCAAGCCATGACGAATGTTATCACCGTCTAAAACATAACTATTGATGTTACGTTCAAAAAGCAAATGATCTACTGCATTAGCTAAAGTTGATTTTCCTGATCCAGACAAACCAGTAAACCATAATATGACACTTTTATGTTTGTTCTTCCCTTGTCTCTCTTCTTTGCCAATTGTTGATTGGTGCCAGACGATATTTTTACTCATTTCTCCACCCCTTAATTAACATTTATTCACATTGGAATACTATGTTTTGTTTGTATACTAAGTTCAAGAAAACTAACTTTACTAAATCCCGCCACCGTGATCATGGAAAGCTCGTTTTTCTTTTTTTACGGCTCTCGCTAAGCTAATCGATCCAACTGTAGCAACGAAAACACTGACAATAACTACCACTGTATAAAAATCGGCTTGTAAAAAGATGAGAATTAAACCGTAACTCATTACTAATGAGAAAACAGGAGATACAACCCATACCTTTACAATTTTTTTAATAATCCCTTTTTGCCATAATTGGAAGCCGTTTTCTGCTGTACCAATCCCAACAATAGCTGAAGTGGTGACCTGAGTTAACGGAACAGGTAAACCAAATATAGACGCAATAATTACTAAGGTCCCACCTGTAGTTGAAACTGCTGTTCCTTGCATTAGTGATAACTTTGTAATACGCTTTCCGTTCGTTTCAAGAACACGACCACCTAGTAAAATCGCACCTAACCCCACAAATAAACCACCAATAATAACTGCTGTATTAATGTCAATAAGACCCGCACCAACAAGTGGCCCTACAGCATTTGCTACATTGTTCATCCCGGCAGCATACGCTTCGAAGCAACCCGAAAAAATTAATAAAAAGACGAGAACTTTTTTCCATTTCCCCTTCCCAGTAAGACTAGGGTATTTTTTCTCTAATTTCGTTATTACTTTTCCAGCTATAAAAGCTAACACAAAAGCGACAATTGGTACAATCACCCAAAAAGATACGATAACTATTAACTTATCAAAGTATAATGATTGAAAAGCTATACCTGCTCCGACAATTGCTCCAACGACAACCTCACTAGTTGAAAGAGGAATTCCCATTAGATTAGCAATAAATAACGTTAAGCACGCTGATCCTAAAATTATAATAACTAATTGAACGTCAATGATAGAAGAGGGAATAATTCCCCCACCAATCGTTTTTACAACTTCACCACCGGCTAAAGCGCCAATAAATGCACTAACCGCTACTAGTATCATCGCGACTCTCTTTTTAGGAATTGCACCACTACCATATGCCGGCCCCATCGCTGCAGCGGTTCCACTAGCACCAATATTCATAGCAAAAAATAAAGCAATAATATAGGCAATTGAAATTAAAAGCATCTTTCAATCACCACATCAGCGCGATGATGAACTATTCCCATAGCGTTCTCTACTCCTTATGCATGAACCTTGCTCATGCCCCGTATTAATACTTCTACAACCTCTTTACGACTAAATTCAGGTGGAGGGGTTTGACCATTACTTAGCATTTCACGCACCTTTGTTCCTGACAAAATAACATGATGTTCTTTTCCGTGTGGGCATGTTTTCGCACTCGCCATATTGCCGCAAGCTTTGCAATAGAAGCTATGCTCAAAGAATAATGGTGTAATCCCAAGTTCTTCCAGTTGAAAGTTTTTGAAAATTAATTGCGCATCGTACGTTCCGTAGTAATCGCCTACTCCAGCATGATCACGGCCTACAATAAAGTGGGTGCAACCATAATTTCTACGGACGATGGCATGGAAGACAGCTTCTCTTGGTCCTGCGTAACGCATCGCAGCAGGAAATACCCCTAAAAACACACGGTTTTCTGGATAGTAATTTTTTAATAAGACTTGATAGCTTTCCATTCGAACGTCAGCCGGAATGTCATCAGACTTTGTTTCCCCTACAAGAGGATTTAAGAATAAGCCGTCGACGATTTCTAATGCCGACTTTTGAATATATTCATGCGCTCGGTGAACCGGGTTTCTTGTTTGAAATCCAACGACCGTTGCCCAGCCCTTTTCCTCAAATGTTTTTCTCGTTTCAGTAGGATCCAAATAAAACTCTTTAAACCTTTCACGCTCAATTCGTTTGACAAGTGTAATTGGTCCCGCAACATATACGTTTGGTCGAGAAAATAATTTAGCGACACCTGGATGGGCTTTATCACTTGTTCTATAAACATTTACAGCTTCATCGTCTTTATTAGGTTCAAATAACTCAGCTACTTCGATGACACCATAAACTGACCCATCTTTAGTAAGCTTTACTTGTTCACCAATAACAAGTTGTTCACTTTTTTCTTTTGAAACCGGTAAAGTAATGGGGATACTCCAAACCGTTCCATCTGCTAATCTCATTTGATCTACAACAGATTGATAGTCTGCTTGGTCCATAAAACCTGTTAACGGACTAAACGCCCCGTTAGCAATTAACTCCAAATCAGATAAAGCAAAATCGTCCAACTCTATTTCTTGTTTAATTTTGGATATATCATATGACTCATTAATTAAATTTATAAGTTTACCACCATGTGCCTCAATTGTTGTCATCCATTACTCTCTCCTTTTTTCATTAAATTGGTTGCTATCACTTTATTTCTTTGACTTACTTATCACTGTTACCAGGAAGGTGTAGACCACATTCCGTCTTTGCTGAATTTGCCCATCGTCCACTTCGCGGATCCATTCCTTCAGCTACTTGTGAGGTACAATGAAAACAACCAATACTAGGATAGTTGTTATCATGGAGCTCATTGTATGAAAGATTGTTGAGTTTGATATACATCCAAACCTCTTCTTCTTTCCAATGGATCAGCGGACAAATTTTTATTGAATGAAATCGACGGTCAATATTTACGTATTGTGTATTACGTCTCGTCGGTGATTGTTCTCTTCGCAAGCCTGAAATCCAAGCGGTGTACTTGGAAATCTCTTTTTCTAGCGGTTCTAGCTTCCGTAATTGACAGCAACGATCTGGATCTTTTTCCCACAATTTATCCCCATGTTCATTTGCTTGCTGCTCAACTGTTATTGCCGGTTGTATGATTTGAATATTCAGTTGCGGATATTTGTTTTTCACTTTTTCAACTAACTCATACGTTTCTTTAAAATGAAAATTGGTATCAAGAAACAGGATCGTCGCATTCGGTTTCACCTTACTAATTAAATCAACTAACACGACTCCTTCAGCCCCGAAACTACAGGAGTACACTAACTCATCCCCATAGGTTTCATAAGCCCATTTTAAAACATCTACTGTATCTTTTTCCTTTAATACAATTTCGTTTAGATGCTCTAGTTGTTGTTCAGACACGGTTTGAAAAGTAACCATCCATCACTTCTCCCCTCTTGTTTATTTCTTTATTTAACTCTTAATTATTTACTGTTTGATTAACTAAAAGGCTCTTTTCTTAAAAATTGTTGCTCTTGCTATTGGACCGTAAGCAACAAAGTATACGTACACAATCAATTAAAAAGAGACGGCACTCAGCACGGAAAACCGTTACTGAATGCCGCCTCTAGTTTTTCTAGTCAGCGAACGTTAGACCTTATTTTAAACGAACTTTTTCATTTTTTTCAATTTGAATGACTTTTTCATCTTGTACGACAATCGTAATTGAGCCGTATTTTAAATCGTTGAGGAGCAGTTTTATTTTCTCAAAAACTCGCTCTAGGTCCTGGTCGTTTCTTGTCCCCACCGGCTCTGCCTCCCTCGTTTTAATCCCGTGTATTTTTATAAGATTTATATGTTTAATTGAATTATATCCATCATCTAACAGTGTGTCAACCAACTTTTTTGAAAATAGGCCTACAAAAAAAGTCAGCACCCTCAACATGAAAGGTACTGACATATTTATAAAGCAAACGATTATTGAGTAATCGTGCCTGATACATTTGTAATTTCCACTTTACCACTACGATTTTCTAAAATACTTACGTCACCATTAACTTGATCGATATAAATGGATCCAGACCCACTTCGTACTTGAAGGTTTCCTGTTATTTCTTCAACATTTATTTCACCTGATCCACTTATTAACTTAAGATCACCTGTATGGTTCACAATCGCAACGGCACCAGAATTGTTATTTATTGAAATATCCCCGTCGTTATTCATAAGATTAATGGCACCGGTACCATCCGTAATCGTTATATTCCCATTTGTATTCTCAATCTCGATCTTTCCAGCCCCTTGATTTATAACTAAAGAATTAGACAATTCTCTTATTCCTAAGTTTCCACCATCATGATCCATTATCACCTCAAGATCACGAGGAACGTAAGCTTTAATATGAATGCGCGCCTCAATTGGAGATTGATTTCCACGATAAATGTTCGTTATTAATTGTGCTTCATCTTCCACTTGTTCCAATGAAACACTCATATTATCAACTTGAAATTGTTCTGTAAGATCCGCTTCTTCACCTCTGGAAGCAAAAGTAGCAATCACTTTTATATCCGTACGGTCTTCACCGTAAATTTCAATTTCCCCTTCATCTAAATCCATGACAAACCTTTGTACTTCTGTTGCATCTATTGAGTATTCTTGCTCATTTTGAATCATCGTTAAATTACAACCAACTAAAATGAGTAGTGGAAATAATACTACTAGAGATAAGCCGAGTTTCTTCATTTAAAGTAAACCTTCTTTCACATTATCATATCGGCTTTACGATACCATATCAATTAAAATGTGTACAGTGAAAACTTAGCGTCTTTTGACTAGCTCTGAAAAGTTGATCACTTCAGCTGGTTTCTTTTCCATCACAATAAACTCCGTGCGAAAACCTTCTTTTTTTCTTTTAAAAAATGTTTCTTTAGTAATAGGTCTAGGTGCAGACCAAGTTAATGACCTTATATTTTCCCACGAGTCGTGAGTAATAATTTCTTGTTTATAGTAATAACAATTCCCTGAGGAGTATTGTTTACAAATGTACTTAACCGTTTGTTTCGTATGCATCTACTTTCAACTCACTTTTTAACTTTTCATCTAGTTTCACCAGCTTTACTTATTTTCAAACTTACACTTAATTATCATCAGTCAACCCTTAGGTGACATATAATGATTGTGGAAGCGTTTTCTATGATCTTGACAAAATATTCTGTTCCTCATAGTATTAAATAGTGCACAATTACTTCGTATTTACAATTTTTATAGAGAAGAAGTGATGCTGATCATGCTACAAAAGTTAAAAGATAGTAATATCATGGATAATGAAATCAAAGAGTTAATGATATCTGCTGACAAAGTTGCTCACGTTCAATTAGGAAACCCTCTAGAGCATGCCCTTCTTGTTCTTATTAAATCAGGTTATTCTGCTATTCCAGTTCTAGACTCAAGCTATAAACTGCACGGTCAAATTAGTAAGGCTCTCATTTTAGACTCTATAATAGGACTTGAACGATTTGAATTAGAGCGGCTGAACGAGCAACGTGTAGAAGATGTGATGGAAGAAAAAATTCCTTGGATTAATAAAAGTTCTACTTTCTCAAGGGCATTGGCAATGTCTATTAATCATCCATTTATTTGTATTCTAGATGACGATCGTTCCTTTATTGGCATTTTAACTCGAAGGTCCATATTGGCTTTGATTAATCGTTATTTGCAAAAGTAATGAATATAAACTGATCTGCTCTACGCTGATCAGTTTATTTTTATTTCAAAAGAGTGTTAGAATAATGATTGTTATGTTATTAGAAAGGGGTTATTTCTTTGGAAACCGCATTATTTTCTCCAGTTACAATAAAAAACGTTACACTACATAATAGAATTGTCATGTCTCCTATGTGCATGTATACTGCCAATTCAGATGGAAAGGTAAAGCCATTTCACATCACTCATTATGGGAGCAGATCCATTGGCGGAGTCGGCTTAGTTATGATTGAAGCGACCTCAGTTACCCCTGAAGGACGTATATCCAATCAAGACCTTGGGATTTGGACGGATGAACAAGTTGATGGCTTGCGTAATCTCGTAAAAGAAATTCATCGCTATAATTCAAAAGCAGCTATTCAACTAGCTCATGCTGGACGTAAGGCAATGGCTGAAGGAGATGCAATTGCTCCAAGTGCAATTTCTTTTAATGAAAAATTGAAAATACCAACCGAGATGGACGAAAAAATGATTAATGATACAATAGAGAATTTTAAGCAAGGTGCCATAAGAGCCAAAGAAGCAGGATTTGATGTAATTGAAATTCACGGGGCTCACGGTTATCTTATTAACCAATTTCTATCACCTTTATCGAACAAGCGCACTGATGATTTTGGTGGAGCTATTGAAAATCGATATCGCTTTCTGGAAAAAATCATTAATGCTATAAACACGGTATGGGATGGGCCATTATTTGTAAGATTATCAGCAAATGAATATGTTGCCGGGGGAAATGACATAAATGATTTCATTTATTTTTCAAAACGAATGAAAGAGCAAGGTGTTGATCTCGTTGATGTGAGTAGTGGCGGGGTTGTAGTCGCACCTATTCAAGCCTACCCAGGTTACCAAGTTACTTACGCCGAACAGATTCGAACAGAAGCCAACATTAAAACAGGGGCTGTCGGTCTAATAACATCTGGCATTCAAGGAGAAGAAATCCTACAAAATCATCGTGCGGATCTCATTTTTGTCGGGAGAGAGTTATTACGTAATCCATATTGGGTTCTACAAGCCGCAAAAGAGTTAAATGTTAAAATACCTACACCAAAGCAATATGATCGTGTTTGGTTTTAAAGCATTTTTAATATAAATCTAGTTCTTAGATCGTGGTCAAAACCCGTGTGAAAGAGAGGCTTTCCGCTCACACTTTATTGAATACGGGCAGCGAAGCAAGCACAAGAATTAAAATGCCACGGGGATTTCTTTCCCGTGGCATTTTTTAATTAGCTAGTAAATTTCTCTACTAATACTTTTTTCCTTCCAGCAAACATTTGCCTTAGGACAAGTGTAACTAATAAATCTGGGATTGATGCTTGATAGTTCACAATGTCCGTCATCTTTGTTCGATTTCCATCAAACTCAAACTGATGCCTATGTTCCCACTCCATAAAAGGAAAAGGTAGCTTTATTCCTTTATCAATAAAATACTCTTCCTCTTTCACTTCAAGAATTTTGGCCGTCCATTTCTTTTTAACTACACCGAAATTTAGTTCCATTTCAATATGGTTCCCCTCAATCGTGCTCGGATCAGAGTGAAGCTTAATTTTAGGAAACGATGTGATAACAGTCAAATTTTCAGCACTCTTAAAAAAGTCCCAAACCTCACTAAGTGGTGCATCAATAGTTGTTTCGTAATTAAATGTTCCTCTCCCCACACCTACCACCCCCATTGGATACTTTATCCTTATTTTAAATTTATAGTACAATTAATGTAAACCATTACGACTGGAGGATTACAATGAGCTTTCGCTTTCAAAAACGAGTTCGAGTTGCACCAGGAGTGCGACTAAATATTAGCAAACGAGGGATAAGTTCCTCAATTGGTCCAAGAGGGGCAAGTCTTACTGTTGGCAAGCGCGGGCTATACGGAAATGTAGGAATACCCGGAAGCGGCCTCTCCTACCGTACACGTATTGATCGACGCAGCGGTCAGCGCTTATTTAATGTTACTGATAAAAATCGAACCTATGAAAACGTACCATTATCCTTTAATACACAGGACAATACCGTTCAATTTGTAACAGACAAAGGAGAACCATTACCGGTAACAGCAGAAAGAAAGCTTAAGAAAGAATTTTCCACACAAATTGAACAAATGTACCTGGAAAAAGAACAAGAAATTAATGCTCAAACCGAGAGACTTTTACAGCTACATCATCAAGTCTTTAAGGCTTTTTCCATTCAAGAATTGCAAAATCTTATGGAACGAAATCTTTCTTTTGAAGAAAAGGAACCCAATGAAAGTGAAATAATTGACCAACTAAAGGAAGGAAGAAAAAAACAGCTGAACTTCCTTGACCGCTTAGTCCTTCTTTTCCCTTCTAAAAGAAGAGAATTTGAAAGTCGTATGCAAGAAAAAGCTGACCAGATGTTTCAAGAACAGTTAGAAGAATATAACGAGCAAAAACAGTTAGTAATCGAGGAAAAACAGAAACGGGAAAACCTCCTTGCGTCTGTTTTAAAACAAGACGTACAAGCAACAGAAGATTGGCTTGCTCTACACTTAGAAGAATTAGACTTTCCATTAGAAACAAATGTCGATTTTAAAATGCTGAGTGAAAGCACGATCTATTTCGATGTCGACCTACCAGAACTTGAAGAAGTGCCTTTGGAGAAAGCGACAATTATGAAGTCTGGTAGGCTTAAGATTCAAGAAAAATCCCAGCGCGAGACGCGAGAACATTATGCAGTGATGGTTGGTGGCACAGCCCTTTATTTATGTTCATTCGCCTTTGCCTTTGTGCCCACATGTGAAAGAGTCGTTATCTCTGGATATACACAACGGTTAAATGAAGCAACAGGACATAAAGACGATACTTACATATACAGTTTAGTAGTGGAGCGAGATCGCTTTTATTCATTAAACATGGCTGGCCTCCACCCTATGTCAGCCTTTGAAAACTTTGAGCATCGGTTAAATGCAACGAAGACGTTTATTTTTAAAGAAATCAATCCATTCACTCCAGAAGAGTTTATAGAGTAATCGCTATGAATAATCATCTTACACAATTAACAGCCGGGCTCCTACTTGCCCACCTGCTCTTATGGGCAAGTTTCTATTGGCAACCTGTTTCATTTTGGATCATTTTCTCGTTTGCTTTATTTATTTTAATTGGTTTTTCAATCGGCTTTGGATCTATAAACAGTCGTAAGATTATTTTTGGACAACTTTTGTTAGCAATAGGAAGTGGAGTTGGACTCTATGCTTTATTTGCCTTTGGTAAGTTCCTAATTGAATGGCTCAATTTACCGCTTCTGAAACAACTGAATGCACTCTATTCACTGGTACAACCGATCGAATGGTGGCACTTTCTTATGCTGTTTGTAATCGTCATTCCTGGTGAAGAACTGTTCTGGCGCGGCTTTGTTTTTCAAAAGTTACGTTTTTGGATAAAACCTGTCCCTGCTATCTTCATCTCAACGGTTTTATACGGTGCTGCACATATTTACGCCGGAACCCTTCTATTATTGTTAGCGGCACTAGTCGCAGGACCTGTTTGGGCGTATCTTTACTACCGAACGAAAAACATTACCATCCCGATTTTATCTCATACTATATTTAACTTATTATTATTAGTGCTTTTTCCACTGTTGTAAAAAAACATCCCATGCTTCTTTCAAGCTTGGGATGTTGCTATAAGTAAGACCGTTTATCACTCTTAGGCATAAATATTAACAATTAAACCTTTAATTTCACCGACCATATCGAGAATATCAAGACCTCTTTTTTGTTTATCTAACACCGCATTCGTTAAGTCTAATAACTTGCGATCGACCTCTTGGACAATCTTATAGACTTTTGTACGGCCGCGGCGGTTAAAACCACGCTTTTCTTCGAGACGAAGCCCTAGCGAAACGGCATCTTCCATAAACTCTTTAATAAGTGCTTTATATTTTCGTAGTTCATCAACCGTTCGGGTTTCGGCTAATACTTTTCCTTGGTCATCAATTTTTTGCATCAATTGATTGATTCGTTCATACGCTTGTTCATCCCGCTGCTTCCCCATCACTTCTGCAAATGAAACCGAAGCCGTCGGTCCTTGTGCTTTTTGCTCGACTCGATTTAAATTCGCTCTGCCAATACGTTGAACATCCATACTTTAACCGCCTCTACTTAAAATTCTTCTCTCATTTTATCACACTGTTGAAATAGGTATAAGACCAAGTTAAATGAAGACTTGACCAAATTTGGCCAAGTCTCCAGAAGTAACCATTATTGAAGTAATTGAAGAACACCTTGAGGTAACTGGTTCGCTTGCGCAAGCATCGCAGTTGCCGATTGATTCAGAATATTGTTCTTCGTGAATTCAGTCATTTCAAGTGCCATATCAGCATCACGGATACGCGATTCCGCAGCTGTTAAGTTTTCATGCGTGACTTGTAAGTTGTTTATCGTGTGCTCCATGCGGTTTTGCGTAGCACCAAGTTTAGCACGAGCTTCGGAAATCTTGTTAATTGCTTGGTCTAAAGCGTGGATTGCACTACTTGCTCCTTTATGTGTAGAAACGTCAATCGTCTCAATACCTAGAGTAACTACATCCATACGCGGAATATCAATCATTACTTGCTGATTTGTGTTTGGCCCGATTTGAAATGCTAGGGAATTGTTAGTGATGGAAAATTTGGTAGTACCCTCAGCAATTTCGTTATTTATGTTAAATTCTATACCACCATGTCTCATTACACCATTAACACTCGTATATGTTTGTGCTGCGGTTAATACTTTGCCAGTCTCAACCGTCTCCCCTGTATGAATAGTTAATTGAGCTCGTTGCTCAATTGAGATTTTAACTGTACCTGCACCAATGATATTTTGGGTATCAATGATTATTCCACCAATTTTAACTTCTCCTCCACTATCACCGACATCGACAGAAAGAGTTTCTAATGGTAAGCCATCAGGACCAATCACTTGAATTTGAGCATTTTGATCAGTAGAGTTAAAATTACGAATGTTTATCGTATACTCACCGAATGGCTGTGGATAAAAACTACTAGTATCGTCATCTAATTTAACTGACTCACTACCAACAGTGTTAACATTTAAATTTGTAATTCCTGCGTTCTCTTGTTTTACAGTTAATACTGGTATTGGATCAGAAACTTCAACATGATAAGTACCAGATTCTAGCCGAGCATCTAATACTTTAGGTATCTGAGCTAAATTTGCACCGTTATCATCAGTTGTATTAATTGATGTTAACACCGCACTCGAGCCATCTAATAGTTTACGAGTATTGAACTCTGTCTTATCAGATATACTATCAATCTCTAATTTCAACTGATCGATCTCTTTTTGGATTTGCTCACGATCATACTCTGTGTTCGTATCATTTGCCGCTTGTACCGCTAATTCGCGCATACGTTGTAGCATTGTGTGTACTTCTTGCATTGCTCCTTCAGAAGTCTGCATTAAAGAGATACCGTCTAATGCGTTACGCTCAGCTTGTTTAAGACCACGGATCTGAGAGCGCATTTTTTCAGAAATCGCTAACCCCGCAGCATCGTCAGCTGCTCGATTAATGCGAAGACCTGAAGAAAGCTTTTCCAAGTTTTTTGATGTATTAAATTGATTTTGGTACAGGTTACGGTAAGCATTTAGAGCTTGAATATTATTATTAATTTTCATGTAGGTTGGACTCCTCTTTTATTATTCGTAGATTGATGTTTGCTCATAAGCATTCGCTTTTTGTTTGATCACTTTCGGCTGTATATCTGTATTTTTCTTCATCGCTTGATTCCAAGCAGTCATAATCTCACTTAAAAGATTTAGAACCTCTTTTACTAACTCTACATTTTTTGTATAGTTAGCTTGAACTAATAGATCCGCCATATAGCTATAAATACTTTCTAGTTGATCAGCTACAATTCCGGCTTCGTAATTAATTCCAGCGCCAAGGCGGTGAATGATATCACTGGCTTTTTGTAAATGTTCATTAGCATTAGTGAACTCTTTATTGTCTATTTCTTCAATGGCTAGCTCTAAATTGTTATAGCATGCTTCATAAAGTAAAGCTGTAATTTCTTGTGGAGATTTTTTATGAAGTGCTTCGTTCGTCAAAATTTGCGTCAAGGTTACACCCCACTCCTATATTTCTACTTTTTTTATCGACAAAATCATTTGATTGTTTAATACTTTTTCTCCATTTGTTCTATTAAAAGCAAAATTTCTGCCATAACCGAATACAGTTGCGGTGGAATGTTCTCACCTAAATCCATATCTAATAGATTTTCCACAAGCAGAGGATCTTCTTGCATATGAATATTATTTTTTTTTGCTAGACTAATAATTTGATTGGCGACATCACCTTTTCCTTGCGCTACCACTTTAGGTCCCCCGCCGTCTTCCTTATCATATTGAATGACCGCAGCTGTTGGACCGTTTGTTACACGACGCTGTTTATGATTAAAGTGTTTAGAAATCATCATATCTTATAATCAAAGCCTTTCTCTGTAAAAATCGGTTGTTGAGATTTGTTTTGAACCTCAGTTTCCTCTATTGTTGAGTTTTCTTTTTCAGTGTTAGTAGCTAGTTTTGTATACTTTATTCCATTAACGTAATAACCAATCTCTTTTATATTATCAACGCATTGGTCAACAAGTGGTTCCATTTTCGTTTCGAACATCGGTTGATTATTTTTAAGTGTTACAGATAAGTTTCGATCGACAACTGAAACCATAATCCCTACTTCACCTAATTTCGGCGTATCGATTAAGAAGTATAAATTACAATTTTCCCAGTCTACTTGTTGCCCTTCATTTCTTGAATTCACAAAGACTTGTAGATTTTCAACTTGTTCTTCTAGTAAAAACGGCAAGTTAAAAAACATACTTTGAAGGTTTCCTTGGTCCGATTTACTAAGCAGCTGTTGACCTGTTATGTTATTCACTGCTTGATTCGCTTGTTGTCCAAGGCGACTGTTTTCTTCTTCTCCTCGCATTAACGTCATTAATGCTGCTTTTAAGTTTCTTTGATTAGCCTCTTGTTGTGATTGTTCCCTAGAATTAGCTAACATCATCCCTAATTCACTATCGCGATTTAATCCTAATCCGCGAACCATTTCAAACGCTTGACGAGCCGAAGCCTCTTGCCCATAGTTTGGCTTTATCCCTTCATTCATTTGACTCATAACGTGCTGGGTTGGTGTTCTAGACTCTAGTACCTGTCTTTCATTACTAATGTAATGCATCACTTTTGTTTCAGAAGGCTTAAACTGAAGACGCTCAACAACACCTTTTACTTCTTGAACAATACGATTAGCTTCTTGGTATTGCCCTTTTGATAGAAGTTTTTTCGCTTCGGCTAATTGACTGCTCGCCTGCATGAGCCTTTTTTCCGTCTTCATATCTGTTAATAACATCATTTCACTTTTTAAGATGGCATTATCCAATTTTTTAATCGTTGTTTCAAGCAGTGGTTTTACTTGGTGTTGTGCTTGATTTTTAAATTGATCCATTAATCGATTAGCCACATCTAGGTTTCTCGTAATCTCTCGTTGAAGGTTTTTAAAATCAGCTGCAGCTTGTGCTAACTTCTCAGTAATTGTAGTTACTGCTATATCCTTACTATTTAATTGAACACTGGTCTGGAACTGTTCATTATTTATATATTGATTCGACTCAACCGGTTGCCTGTTAGCTTCTGATAGTTGAGTTTGCTCTTTGGTTATCGCTTGCTGCTCTAGTTGATTTATGGCTTGCATCAACTGCTGTCTCGCAGCCATTTCTCTTCCTTGATTCGATAACTGTTTACTTTCATCTGTTGCTTTTGTTAACTTATCAATCATTTGCACATCACTGTTTGAATTTTGATTGATTTGCAGCTTCACTTGCTCAACTGCCCGATCAAAATTGGCTTCTTTTTGCAGAAGCTGTTGCATTTGACGTAACGCCTCGCTTAAACGTTGCTCATTTGATTGCCCTTGGATGTTTATATTAGCCGTTTGACTTGGTTGATTGGTTCCTGCTGTTTCCGTTCGTACTGTTGCTTTTTCCGCAGTAACTAAAGCTTGTGACAACCGTTCTTTTGAAACATTCTCGATTTGTTGTGACTGAGTAATTGCTCTTTCAACCTGCTGCTGAGTATTTCGATCAAATGTCTGATTATAAAGGTGATTTCGAAGTTGGTCTACACTTCTGTGAACATTTTGATCACGGCTAAGTTGATCCCTGACTTCACGGATTGCATCGCGTGCACGGGAGTTTTCTTCAGATTTCGGTTGGTTACTTAATTGCTTTTCAATCGCTTGTAACGATTGAACCATCCGGTCTTGACTTACTTGTACAAGTTGTCTGGCTTCTCGACTAGCTCTTTCAACACCTTGCACTACTTCTCTATTCAGTCCATGATTATTCACCACTTGCTGACGCACGTGCTCGATCGCCCGTTGCACATTCGGCTCGCGTTGGAACTGTTCTCGTACTTGACGGAGCTGCTCACTTGCTCGTTGGTCTTGTTGCGGACGTTGCTCGACGCTCCTAGCATTTTCAGCAACTGGCTGACGGCTAGAATTTCCTTCTACTCGATTATTTTCTACAGTCGCTCTTGTACTTGCTTCAGTCCGCTGTTGTTGTTCAAATCGACGCACAGCTTCACTTACTTGACGTTCTATGTTTTGTCTTGATTGCTCGTTTTCCGTATTTCCTCTTGTCCCGGAATTGATTTCTTGACCAATATTAGATAGTACTTGGTTTAAAGGACGACCGTGTAATGCCTCATGAACCGCACGAACTTGTGCTGGCGTCACTTCTAATCTTTTATTTGCCATTGCTTGGATCGTTTGTTGTCGCTGTTCTACTGTTCCTTGATTGGAGTTAAAATATCGCTGCAACTCTTGAACCGCTTCTCGCGTTAACGGAACACCTTTATCTAGTAAAGTTTGCGCTGCTTGACGCAACTCAGGTGTAGGAGATTGAGAACCCCCTAGATTGCGTAGGACACGCTGAATATCTTTTGAATCGCCTTGTTGTACCGTTGAACCGCTTCGTTCTTCTCCTATCGAACGAACAACCGGAATGTCTTGGCGATTTTCATTTACTTGTATAGTTACTCGATCTGTTGATGGTTGAGCCCCTTCAAATCTTGTATGAACTTCACGACCTCTTATTTGTAAAATAGCTTCATTGTTTGGTAATCGTTCTTTAACAGTTGCTCGATAAACTTCGCCTTCACGCAAGTTTATCGTACGATCTGATGTCTGTTGTGTAGCATTTGTCGGTTGATTCGTTATTTGCATCCTTTTTCACTCCCGTACATTATCTCTATCGTTAATATCGGTCTAACCTATAAAAAGGTTTATGAACAATTTTTGGAGAGTTTTCATTTCCTTTTAACTGAATACAAAAAAGACCTAGTTTTCATAAGAAAAGCTAGATCCTTCTCAGTTTAAAAAATCTTTATCTAAACTCGTACCTCTTGTCTTTTGATCTCGTAATTGTTCACTCCGCTGTTCACCTAACTGCCCACCCTTAAGTAGTGAATGTTGACCATATTTCGTACGAATATCATCAACTGTTTTTGATAGCTTCCACTTTTTCTCATCTTCTTTATAAGAAAACAAGTCTAATTGTTTATAGGCTTCTGACTGTTCAACTAAATCGATTGCTGTAATGCCTAATAACCGTATTGGCTCACCACTCCAATACTTATTCCAGAGAAACAGAGCCGCTTCTAAAATATCATCATTCGTTTGTATAGGACTCGTTAGCTTTCGACTTCTAGTAATTGTTTTTCGATCATGATAGCGTATTGTAATTTGAATGTTTTCTGAACACACCTTTTTTGTTCTTAACCTGCGACCTACTTCATGTGCTAGATTAGTAAACACAGTTTTAATTTTATTAACATTTCTCGTGTCGGCAGGTAATGTGACTGAATTTCCAACACTTTTGAATTCTGAAACCGAATCAGGATCAACTGAACGTGTATCGATGCCATTGGCTCGTTCAATTAATTTCTCACCGTAAATTCCTAACCGTTTTTTTAATAAAGTTGGATCGAAGTTGGCTAAATCACCTATCGTATGTAGTCCAAGTTTATTTAATTTATTTGCTGTCTTTTCACCAATCCCATACATTTCTATTAAAGGGAGCGGCCAAAGCTTCGTAGCAATATCTCGCCTTCTTAAGACTGTAATACCTAAGGGCTTTTTCATATCACTGGCCATTTTAGCAAGAAACTTATTCGGCGCTATTCCAATGCTGCAAGGTAAAGATAAGTGCTCTAAAAGATACGTTTGAATTTCAGTCGCTTTCCGAAGTGGTTCATCACCTTCATAATGAGACATATCCATAAAGCCTTCATCAATGGAAACCGGTTCAACTAAAGGCGTGTATTCCCGTAGTACATCGAACATTCGCAAAGAGGCAGAGCGGTATTTTGTGAAGTCAGGCTGTCTAATGATTAAGTTCGGGCATAAGCGCTTTGCTTGCCAAACAGGCATCGTTGCTTTTACACCCCTTGCTCTTGCTTCATAACTGCAAGTGACCACAATTCCCCGACGTTCCTCTTCATTTCCTGCAACTGCTAAAGGCTTACCTCGTAAACTCGGGTCATTAGCAGATTCCACTGAAGCATAAAACGAGTTCATATCGATATGAAATATCACTTTTCTTTTCATTATCATCACCTACAACCATTATAAAACAAAATATTAGATGGGACTTATTTAAAAGCCGTACGATTGTAAAGAACTAAAGAAGCTTCAACTATCACTCCATTGGAACCTAAAAAGATGCGAGCTATTAGTTAACTCACACCTTCTGTATTACTTATTATCATTATCTGCTTCATTTAAACTACTCGTTTTATCCACCCATTGTATAAATTCCTGTCCATAATAATGCTTACAAAAATCTTTTACAAAGTGTAACGACTCTTCAAGCCTTTGTTTTTGTTCATCGTTTTCGTTTGCATAATTAGCTAAAAATTCAGAGAAACGGTAGGAAAATTCGGAAGTTGCTTCTCTCTTCTTCTCACCATCTGGCGTCAACATTACATACGAGATTCGAAGGTCATTTTCGTCTTTAATGGTATGAACAAGCCCTTTTGCTTTTAAACGTTTAATCACTTGCATAACTGTCGATAAATCCCATAAACCTACTTTGGCAATATATGACATTGAAACTTTTTTCCCAAAATAAATAATCCAGAGCATATGTTGCTCTGACTGTGTAATGCCGACTTCTTGCGCTGACTTTTGCCAGTCTTCTTCAACAACTTTATACGTTGCACGGAAATAATTTAACATTTGATGGATATCATTATATTCCATATTAATCAACCCTTTCTCCCAGGCCCATAATATAAGTATTTATCTATATTTTACTTTTATTCACTAACTTTACTAATATAGTGTACCAAAAAAACCAAAAAGAGCCCAAACATTTGGACTCTATCGGGAGTTTTATTTATTTGTAACGGTTTTTACAATCGAAACAACCGCTTCTGCAAGCTTAATTAGTTCCGAAATAGGCATGCGTTCATTTTTCGTATGTATCTCTTCATACCCCACTGCAAGGTTTACCGTTGGAATTCCAAAGCCAGCAATGATATTGGCATCACTGCCACCGCCGCTTTTTAGTAACCGTGGTGTACGATCGATAGAAGTCATCGCCTGTTTAGCAACCTCAACTACTTCATCACCATCGCCTAGTTTAAAGCCAGGGTACATAACATCTACATCAACATCTGCTGTCGTATCAAACTCTTTTGCAGTCTCTTCAAAAGCGGCTTTCATTGTTGCCACTTGCTTTTCCATTTTTTCTGGAAGCAGGGAACGAGCTTCAGCTAAAATGGCTACATAATCACAAACAATATTCGTTTGTGTGCCACCTTCAAAACGGCCAATATTTGCTGTTGTCTCTTCATCAATTCGTCCTAGTGGCATTTTTGAAATGGCCCTAGCAGCTACCGTAATAGCTGAAATCCCTTTTTCAGGTGCTACACCAGCATGAGCTGTTTTTCCGTGAACTACAACATTTACTTTTGCTTGTGTTGGAGCTGCAACGATAATATCACCAACTGGTCCATCACTGTCTAATGCAAAACCGAACTTTGCTTTTACTAAAGAAGGATCGAGTGCTTTAGCTCCTACTAACCCTGATTCTTCACCAACTGTAATGATAAATTGGATCGTGCCGTGGTCTAAGTTCTGCTCTTTTAATACTTTGATTGCTTCAAGCATTACAGCAATTCCGGCTTTATCATCAGCACCTAAAATAGTCGTTCCGTCCGTTACTACATATCCATCTTTAATAGAAGGTTTTATCCCAACACCAGGAACAACAGTATCCATATGAGAAGTAAAATAAATTGGGTCTACTCCCTCTTTTGTACCAGGTAAAGTACAGATTAAATTGCCTGCACCATGTCCTGTTTGTTCTGTCGTATCATCTTCAAATACTTCAACACCAAGGTCCTCAAACTTTTTCTTCAAAACAGGTGCAATCAATTGTTCATGTTTCGTTTCTGAGTCAATTTGAACGAGCTCTAAAAACTCATCCAAAACACGTTGTTCATTTATCATTTATCTGCCTCCATCTATCGGTTTTTCACTTTAAATGGTACATGATTTTCCCGAACATTTCACCTTTTGTGAGGTTCTATAGAAGAGAAAAATTATTCTGATTTATTTTTTTCGCAAAACTCATAGAGGATTCCGCCTGATGACTTTGGATGAATAAAGGCAACTTGAGCTCCACCCGCTCCTTTTACCGGTTCATTGTTTATCATTTGGATCCCTTTTTCTTTAATTTCATTAATACGGTCTTGAATACCTTCAACACCTAATGCGATATGGTGAATACCTTCTCCTTTTTTAGCAATGAATTTTGCTATTGGACTTTGCTCATGTAAAGGCTCTAGTAATTCAATTTTGGATTCACCAATCTTCAGAAAAGCTACTTTAACTCCTTGAGAAGCTACTTCTTCAATGGCTAGTAGTTGAAGGTTTAATTGTTCTGTGTAAAAAGGCAGTGCATTTTCAATTGATTGAACAGCAATTCCAATATGATCGATTTTTTTAGGTGCATTCGAATTTTCCATAACTATCCACTCCTAGTTCATTTTGATCTTTATCTATATAATAAAACACAATGTAGAATCTTCTCTATCATTCTCATTTTTCCTCTTTTTTTGTCATTGTCAATCAATGATTTTAATGGGAAATTCATGAGTTATAGGAATAAAAAAGAACCTTGTTCAAACGTCTATAACAAGGTACAATAACTATAGTATGTCTTTCTAGGAGGTCATTTCTTATGCCACGTAAATTTCAAAAATTAGTTATCTATGTGATGATTGTAACATTAGTAGTAGGTAGTTTACTTACAGGAGCCGCTTTGTGGCTCTAGGTGATATGAAGAGGCGTACTCATCTAACTAATGAGAATGCCTCTTCTTTTTCTTTATTCAATCGCTCCTGCTTTTCTAGCAAGTTCTTCAAAACTCTCAGTCGTATTTACAATTAGGATTTTTGTTCCTAATGGGATTTCAGCATATAACTTTTCTACATTTGTATTTTCCATTCTTACACAACCTGCTGTCACATAATGCCCTATTGATTGGGGAGCATTGGTCCCATGTACACCGTATATTCGTCCGTCCGTTTCTAGAGCGTCAAAGCCGATCCATCTCGTTCCTAGTGGATTTTCTTTTGCCCCGCCCTCAATATCTTTTTTTCGATAATAAGGGTTTGGCGCCTTAACGACAATCATAAACTCACCTTCAGGGGTTAAATCGAGTTCCTTTCCAGTTGCTACAGAATATACGTCTTGAATGGCACCATCATGAATATACGCTAGTTGATTATATTGTTTATTAACGATAAGGTACGGATCACCAATCAATGGATTTTCACCAAGTGGCCAAATAGGAGAAGCGACTAACAACAGCGATAAGAAAAGTATTTTCAGCATAAGACCGCCTCCAGAATATGCTCTTTTCCTTATCTTGACTAACCATCCTGTTTTTATTCCTATTTCTCTGTGTTTAATGTCTGTTTTCTCAATGATTCCTTAATTAATAAATATTTTTCTAGTTCATGCATGACATAATACAGTGATGATCGAATTTCAAATTCTTGACGTGTTTGCGGTAATTCCATTCGCTCGAATTCTTGTCGCATTTTAGCCAGCTCGTCTAAAAAATAACTAGCTGTATTTACCGGCCCCACTGCTTGACTTAACCCTTCTAAAAACTTCGATATTTTAATTCCTTGAATAACGGTATCATCTAAAGAAGAAATAAACGGCATAATTCTTTCAATGATTTCAAATTGTTTTTCTCGCATTTTAAAGTAATGATAATATTGATCTTCATACCGTAATAGATGATTTTCAATATTTCGTATGGCAATATCTTTAGCATCTTGAATGAGCTCGTATGTTTCCGTCAATTCTTTGCCATCCCATAAATTACCGCTATTCCCTAAATAGTTTGAGAACTCATTTAAGATGATTTTAAAATTATCCTCAATTCTCTTTTGATACTTATGTAAATCTCGGTCTACACTCGGCATATATAAATTCATTAATAATGCTACACCTATACCAATGATGATAATATATAATTCGTTTAGAAAAATAGCTACTGAAACCGTGCCTAGAGTATAAATATGTAAGATGATGACACAACTCGTTACTATACCTTCTTTTACTTTCAGTTTAACGGATAGAGGTATAAAGACTAATAATAAAATCATTAGAGAAATAGGATGGTATCCTACCCATTCGAATAGGATAAAAGCTAACACTAACCCTAATAAGCACCCGACAAATCGTTGCCAGGATAATGAAACCGAGCTCCTTCGCGTAACGGAAATACATAAAATCGTAAGGATAGCTGCTGATGCAAAAAAATCTAATTCAAGCCATTGAGCGATAGCAATAGCAATTCCTGCTCCAACGGCTGTTTTTAATGTTCGATAACCTATTGTAAACATGTAGTTCTCCTATCGGATAGAATAGAAAAAAGATGGCCTAGAGACCATCTTTTATTATACGGTAATTTATTTAATTTATCAGCTTCTCGAAAAGTCAAACTTCGTTTATAACACCTTTTGAAGAAAATCACGAGCCCGTTCTGTTTTCGGTTGACTGAAAAATTCACTAGGAGGAGCATCTTCTAACAGTTGTCCATGATCCAAGAAAATTACTCGATCAGCCACTTCTCTAGCGAAGCCCATTTCGTGTGTAACAATAGCCATTGTCATACCCGTTTGTGTTAATGATTTCATAACTTCTAATACTTCTTTTACCATTTCAGGGTCAAGTGCAGAAGTCGGTTCATCAAATAACATTACTTCAGGGTCCATAGCTAACGCACGAGCAATTGCAACACGTTGCTTTTGTCCACCAGAAAGGCGACTAGGATACTCATCTTTCTTTTCAAATAAACCGACTTTTTTTAGAAGTCCTTCTGCCTTAGCGACAGCTTCGGGTTTCTCCATTTTTTTAACCGACATCGGTGCGTAAGTTAAGTTTTCCAACACCGTCATATGCGGGAATAAATGAAAGTGTTGAAATACCATACCGATTTGTTGCCTAACTTTTAATATATCAACTTTAGGGTTCGTTAATTCCGTATCATTAAACCAAACCTCGCCAGAAGTCGGTTGTTCTAGCATGTTTAAGCATCTTAGAAACGTTGACTTACCAGATCCAGAAGGGCCGATAATCGCAACGACTTCTCCTTTATTTATTGAAGTTGAAATATTTTTTAATACTTCAAGCTTTCCAAATGATTTGTATAAATTTTTTACATTAATCACTGCGTTTCAATCTCCTCTCTAGCAACTTTCCAAGAAGAGTTAATGCCATTACTAATACATAATAGATAACACCAGCAATCAGTAACGGCTCAAAATAGGCGAACGTATTCGAAGCCACAACTTGCGACCTTCTTAAAATATCCATAACACCTATAACCGATACGATCGCAGACTCTTTTGTTAGAGTAATAAATTCGTTAAATAATGCAGGTAAAATATTTCTAAACGCCTGTGGTAATATAATTTTTAGCATCATTTGATTGTAAGGAATACCTAGTGCTTCTGCAGCTTCCTTTTGTCCCTTATCAACCGCTTGAATACCAGCACGAATGATTTCTGATATGTAGGCAGCTGAGTTTAAACCAAATGTTAAAACACCTGCTTCATAGGCAGAAATATTATAATCAATTAACTGAGGTGTCGCAAAGTAGATAATAGATAATTGCAAAATAAGCGGTGTACCACGAAAAATTGATGTATATATATCAGATAAAATAATTAATACCTTAACCTTTCCAATCTTAAGTACAGCAAGGAATGTCCCTAATATTAAACCAATAATTAAAGACACACTTACAAACTTTAACGTGACCCATATCCCTCCCATGATAAAAGGGATAGAGGGCACGATTTGGTTAAAATCCAAATTCATGCCCGTATCTCATTCCTCTCTCGTATATTTCTATCTAGTTAATAATTATTCGTCAAACCATTTTAAAATTAATTCTTCTAACTTTCCATTCTCTTTCATTTCGTTAAGAACTTCATTAAATGGATCTAAAAGTTCGCTACCTTTTGGAAATGCAATAGCTGAACCAGCCTCTTCAGTATGTGGTAACAGGAATGAAGTTAGTTCTTCATTTCTTTCTAAATATCCTTTAGCAACTGTGTCTTCAATAATAGCCGCATCGATACGTCCTGCTAAAATTTCTTGAATTAGTTCAGGAATACGATTACGTTTTTCGACTTGCAACCCGTCTAACTCAGGAGCTAACACACTTTCAGCCTCTTCTTCTTGAATAGAGCCAAGCTGAACTCCAATTGTTTTACCAGCTAAATCTTCTACAGTATCAATTTCACTATCAGCCTTTGAAACAATTAAATTATTTGCTTCATGATAGATATCTGAAAAATCCGCACGCTCTAAACGATCGGGTCTAGGAGTCATACCAGCCAAAACAAAATCAACTCGACCGCCTTCTAAAGCAGGAATAAGACCATTGAAATCCATATCTTGCACTTCAAACTCATATCCTAGTTCTTCCGTAATATAACGCGCTAAGTCTACATCAAATCCAACGATTTCACCTGTAGCTTCATCAATTGACTCGAATGGAGGGTAGTCTGCTGAAGTACCCATGACAAGTACTTGTTTGTCGTCTGATCCACACCCTACAAGTAACCCTAATGATAACAATGCTGTTACACCTAATTTCATAAACTTTTTCATCATAATCCCCCGACTTCTTTTTAAAATAATGTGTATATTTTTTGTATAAATAACTAATAAATATTCATCTTGATGTATCTTAACACACACCCAAAAGTTTGAAAAGGTTTTTTATAAATAATATTGCACATTTATAAATGTTTGAAAGTTCAATAGATTAACAATTTTAAATATAATACTAGTATGGTTTGGCCTTTTTTACAATACTATTTTTATTAAATAATTTAAAATTTTATTATTCACTTTCTTAAAAATACACTCTTTAATATTAACCACTGTTTAAATAAAGGGATAGTGAGGCTTCAGGAAAAAAAAGATAACAACAAAGGTGACATTCACCTCGCTGTTATCCTTTTAATCTTTTTTACCCTTTAAACATTTCAGGGATCATTTGTAAATCCATACTCCAAACGATTGGTAGGTAGAAATAGATTGCGATAACTATAACTACAATTGCTATCATATTAATCCAAAATCCGGCTCTAGCCATATCCAACATTTTTAAATGTCCGGATGCAAAAACAACTGCATTTGGTGGTGTAGCTACTGGTAACATAAATGCACAAGATGCCGCAATTGCTGCTGGGATCATGAGTGCATATGGATGAACATCGATTGCAAAAGCAAGTGAAGCCATGATTGGTAAGATCATCGTTGCAGATGCAGTATTCGATGTAATTTCAGTAAGGAACATAACAAGTGCTGTAACGATGGTAACAACTAAAAGGAAGTGAACCCCTTCAACCACTGTTAGTTGGTTTCCAATCCAAGCTGCTAGTCCTGACTCTCTAAATCCAGCTGCTATTGCAAGTCCACCTCCAAATAAAAGGAGAATTCCCCATGGAACCTTTTTCGCTGTTTCCCAATCTAATAGGAATGTACCTCGTTTACTTAACGAAGGGATCATAAATAAAATAGCGGCTGCTGTTATCGCAATCATTGTGTCATCAATTCCTGGAATAAGGCCGTCTAGTAAAAACGAACGGGTAATCCATGCAAAAGCTGCTAATGAAAAGATCGTCAGTACAGCCTTCTCTTCAAAACTAGTTTTTCCTAATGATTTCTTTTGTTCACGTATTAACTCATCTCCGCCAGGTAATGTTTTCATTTGAACCGGGAATGCAAATTTTATTAAATAGACCCAAGCAAGGCCAAGTAGAATAATAGATAAAGGTAATCCAAACATCATCCAATCTGCAAAAGAGATATCGATACCGTATAACTCATTCACCACACCGGCTAATATCATGTTTGGAGGCGTACCTATTAAGGTCGCTAATCCACCAATTGAAGCAGCATAAGCAATACCTAACATCATTGCACGTCCAAAATTTTTATCTTCATTCGCAATCCCTACATTTTTTTCTTTTAAACTACGTGATACTTGATAAATAATCGCAGTACCAATTGGAACCATCATCATTGCTGTAGCCGTATTTGAAATCCACATGGATAGAAAGCCTGTGGCCACCATAAACCCAAGTACGAGCCTTTGTGTACTTGTTCCAATAATAGAGATAATCGTTAATGCAATTCTCTTGTGTAAGTCCCATCGCTCCATAGCAAGAGCAATTAAAAAGCCACCTAAAAATAAGAAAATAATGCTATTCCCATAAGAAGAAGTGACTGATCCACTATCTAATGCGCCAGTGATTGGAAATAGCACGATCGGTAGCAACGAAGTAGCAGGGATCGGAATCGCTTCTGTAATCCACCAAGTCGCTATCCAAACTGTACTAGCAAGAACCGCCCTTGCTTCTGGTGATAAGCCTTCTGGTGAGAAAAACAACATAATGATAGCAAATAATGCTGGTCCTAATATTAAGCCTATAAGTTGAGATTTTTTATACATTGGATTAGAATTGTTTTTTTTCTCTGTCTCCTTAACCTTTCCTTTTTCATTTACTGTTTCAGAAGTTTGAGTGGCAAATGAGAAGGTTACTATATTTTTTACTTTACTATGCGATTGCCAAAGATTATTCCATAGATTAGAAATAAATGTATTATTCATAAATTATTCTCCCCCTCAAGAATATTTTTACTATTCTAAGTATAAAACGCTTACATTTATATTTGTAATTTTGTACATAAAGGTCTACTTTTGTTCTTTTTGGTCTTAGTTATTGTTGGTAACTTAGGTTACTAGAAAGGTTATGGACTGTTCTAACGTGTAAAGAGGTCAATAAAAAGACACGAGGAAGGGGAACTTCCCCTAACCTACGTGTCTTTTATCATTATATATTTACAAATTACCGTCTATAAATTAACATGCGTTTCTTGATGATAAGCATCCATCTTCTTCACCATTTCTTGTGAAGGTTGCTTTCCTAAATAGGAAACGACAAACATCGTTATGAGAGACAATGGTAAGGCAATTAGTATTTCTGAATTGAATGGCATGCTAAACCCTAAGAAAAGGACCAGGAATGATACTCCCCCAACTAGTAACGCGCAAATCGCTCCTTGCTGGGTCGCTCGCTTCCACCAAATTCCAAGTACTAGTGGGCCAAATAAGGCTGAAACCATAAATCCAACTGCAGCTGTATAGAGAACAATTAAGAACGGTGGAGGATTTAATGTTAAAAGCATTACTGCTATACCGACTATCCATGTAAATATTGCTGATGCCCGTAACACTTGTTTATAGCTAGCATTCGGGGATAATACTCCTTTATAAAGGTCATATGCAAAAGCACTACTTACTGCTAACAGTAACGCATCCGTTGAGGACATGACGGCTGCCATAATTCCAGCTGTAATAATCCCCATTATTATCGGACCAAAAAACTCATTGGCTACTAAAAGCAGCCACATATCTGGTGCATTGTTTTGTAAAGCAGTTGCATCTAATGTAGGTATATACGGGACTACTACGAGTGTGGCCCCTAACATCAAAATCCCAAAGATCAACATACTTATATTTAAAGACAACTTAGCCGAACGCACGTTAGAAGCAGTGAATATTCGCATGACTAAATGTGGTGTTACACAAACGGCTGTAGCCCATGTAACAAAGGCCCCTAAATATGCGGCTACAGGGACAGTCGCTCCAACTACACCTAATGCAGGGTTAGCTACAGTCGCCTCCATAAGAAAGCTAGACCACCCAATCGGAAGGTGATAAATACCAGCAATAACGATAGAGGAAATTAAGAATATCATCATAAAACCTTGGAGTATATTAGTCCATGTAACTGCTAACATACCACCTAATGATACATAAAAGATAAACACAAGTGTAATGATGACTAATCCCCATTCATAGGAGAAACCAGTTACATAAGAAGCAATTAGCCCTCCCGCTCTCATTTGTGACATTAAATACATGGCTGAACCGATAATGATAACAACTGGAATGGCAATCTTAAAAAATTGTCCCCCGTACCGATCATTAATAAATTCAGATACGGTAAACTTTTGAGAGTTACGTAACGGTTTAGCTACGAGGACACTCGCGACCGAAAATCCAACAATCGACCCAACTGTCATCCAGGCTAAAAAAGGAAAACCTAAGTTCCATATCGTCCCAGCCCCAGCCATAAAGGAACCACCGCTCCCAAGAGCAGCAAGCATCGCTAAAGAATTCACACCCGTTCCAATTTTTCTTCCCGCAACGTAATATTCATCAATACTTGATGTCGATTTTGAAATTTTATGTTGCGTTATTAACCCTAGTACGACTAGAAACAATAAGTAGGCAATCATGATCGAGAGCTCAACGGTTTTCATTACATATCCCTCCTTTTATAGCTGTTGATCTTGCTTATGATCTACACTGACATTTGCATTTCGTTCTGATAAGATAAATAAAATCGCTACTATAGGAGCGATAAGGTGCAATCCGTAAGCGCCCCAAGCTAGTAATGTAACATTGAAGATCATAATGTCATAACTCCAAGGAAGAAAAAATATGGCTGAGTACACGATAAGCCCAATTAATAAAACACAGTCACGTCGCGGCAGAGAGTACCATTGCTTATTCATTCCGTTTCCCCCTAGTATTTAATTAGGTAGTCATTAAAAAAAAGAAACCGTGCTTATTTTCCCTCTTTCAATCTTTATCGTTTTATGCATGTTTGGTCTCTGTCGCTTTTTCTTCTTTCAGTAGTCTTCTAAGCACTTTACCTGCTCCTGTCGCAGGAAGACTGTCTCTAAATTCTACATAGCGAGGATACTTAAATGCCGCCATATGATTTTTTGCCCAGTTTACAACTTCTGCTTCACTAATCGTTCCTGCTGCATCAGGCTTTAATACAACAAAAGCTTTAACAGCTTCTCCTCTTGTTTCATCAGGAACTCCAACCACTGCTACTTGAGCTATAGAAGGGTGCTCCATTAATAGCGCTTCTACATCTTCTGGAAAAACGCTGTAGCCGGAAGACTTAATCATCTCCTTCACTCGACCTTTAAAATACAAATATCCTTCTTCACTAATACATCCAATATCTCCAGTATGGACCCAACCATCCTTTAATGTCTCACTCGTTGCATCTGGTCGCTTCCAATATCCTTTAAATACCCCTGGATTTTTTATCGTAATTTCTCCAGTTTCACCAGGTGGTAATTCTTCTTTTGTACTTAAGTCAAGTATGCGGATATCTGTTTCAAACGTCGGTATCCCACAACTCCCGAATACGACTTTATCTGCCGGCATGAAGGTGTCACAAGTATGTGTCTCACTTAAACCATAAGCAGCTTCGAACATTAAACATCCGTTTGTAAGCGTTTTCCATTTATTCGCTAGTTCTTCTGTTACAGGTATACCGAAACTCGTCGCTAAATTTATTTTTAAAGATGATAGATCTCTTTCTTGTATTCCTGGATAAGTTAATAATCCTGCGTTAATTGGAGCTATACTATACCAAGTCGTGACTTTATACTTTTCAATTGCTTGTATCGTAGCTTCCGGTTCAAAGCGAGTCAGTAAGACACATGGAGTGTTTGTGTATATCGGAATGTTAACGCCCATAACCATACCAGCGATATGACAAAGTGGCATAACAGATAACCATGTATCATCATCATCTCCTTTCTGTGCATGAACCGAAGCAGCCGTTTTAAATAAAGCGTTTTCATAAGTTAACATAGCTCCCTTAGGACGGCCTGTTGTACCCGAAGTAAATACCATTAATGCAACATCTTCACTTGGGTTAACTTGGTGACTTTCTTGATCTTTCAATTCATTCGTAAAAACTTCCGATAAATCTATCGTTCCCTCTGGTGTAAGCTTCTCTAACTTTAATTCTTCTGGTATCGGTAAAGATGGTTCCGTAGGTAAAAAGTCAGCATAATTCGTCGTAAATACGAACTCCAGTGTAGAAATTTTGCCACGTATTTGCTCCAAGTTAGGATATAACTCTTGTGCAGAAATAACAGCTTTTGCTTCCATTTCATTTAGTAAATACTCAAGCTCAGAAGCTTTATACATTGGGTTTAATGGACATACAATGGCACCAATTTTTTGAATTGCATAATGAGAAAAGATATACTGTGGACAATTTTGCATAAACAGTCCAATTCGGTCACCTTTTTTTACTCCTTTTTCTAATAAGTAATTTGCTAGTTTTTGAGAATTTTCTTCTACTTCTAAGCATGTAATTTGCCTTCCATAATAAATATAAGCGGTTCTCTGCGGTGTATCTATTGCATTTTGTTTTACATACTCGTGTAATGGCTTTTTCCCTAGACGATATTGTAAAGTGGTAGAAACACCTTCAGGCCAATTTTTTAACCAAACCTTTTCCATATTCATATCTCCCTTCTATTAAAAACCTGTAGGCCAATCGGCTAACAGTCTTTTACTTCTCCCACCATCACGCGAACACGCAAACTCAAGTGATTGCGCTAAGATTTTTCTTGTATCACGCGGGTCAATTACATCATCAATATAATATTTACTTGCAGCTTTAAACGGCGAACTATCAAACTCCCATTTAGATAATAGTTCTTGACGTGCTTCTTTAGGGTTATCAGCTTGCATCAGTTTTTTTCCATAAACCACATTTATACCTACCTCAGGCCCTGTAAAATTAATTTCTGCTGTCGGCCAAGCAAAAACAAAATCCCCTCCCATTGTCGGTCCACACATATTTCCAAAAGCAGCTCCTATACTCTTTCGAATAATGATGGATACCTTCGGTACAGTAGCTCTTGCAAGTGCTTGATTCCAAACCATTATTTTCGTTGGGATTCTTTTCTTTTCCGCATTGCTGCTTACGCGAAAACCAGGTATATCATGTAAGAAAATAATAGGAATATGATATGAATCACATAAACAAATAAAATCAGTTGCCTTATCACACTCTTCAGCTCCACTAGAGCCAGCAAATTGTATAGGTTGATTTGCGATAATTCCTACAACTCTTCCGTCTAGATGAGCCAATCCTGTAAGAAGCGACTTACCAAACAGTGGTTTTAATTCAAAGAACTGACCATCATCAACAATCGCCTTAATAACTTTTTTCATATCATAAGCTCTTGTTCTTCTAGTTGGTACAATATCCAGCAACTCCTCTACTTGCCGGTTTGGATTATCCTTTGTCTCTCTACGAGGTGGAAGTTCATCTTCATGAGCAGGTAAAAAACTAAAGAATTCTTTCATTGCTGCTATCGTATCAGCTTCATCATCACCCGCATGATCGATTTGTCCTGTTTCTTCGGCATGAACTCTCCAACCACCTAATTCCTCTAAATCTACTTTTTCACCAGTCGCCATCTCCAACATTCTAGGTCCGGCAACAGCCATGCAAGTTCCTTTTACTTGTGATACGAAATCAGATGAAACGGCCATCCATGTAGGACCTCCAAAACTATCACCAAAAATCCCTGTTATCATCGGGACTTGACGGCCGACTGTTAAAAGACTATCTGGAAACAGTTTGTCACTTATACCATCTGAGCCCATCCCATCCGGCATACGTAAACCGCCTCCTTCTGCTAGGTTAAAGATTGGGAGGCCTCGCTTTATTGCATATTCATGGGCCATGTGAGATTTCCTTAAATGAACAGCACCTTCTGTACCAGCCATCACATATTTATCGATCGCTTCAACAACTACCGGACGTCCATTAATTTTGGCAAGACCGCATATTAAACCGTCAGCAGGTGTTTTTTCTTCAAATCCAGGTACATCTGAGTGTGCTAGTAACCCAAGTTCTAAAAATGTGCCGGGGTCTACAAGCTTTTCTATTCTCTCCCTTGCTAGTGCATTTTGTTCATCTTTCCTTTTATTTTTCCCGTAATCGAGAGAGCGTTTTTTTCTCTCCTGTAAATCATGAATATATTGCTCCATACTTACTTCTTCCATTAGAACGACTCCTTCAAGTAGTTTACATTACAGGCTTTTTTCCATTTTCGTTTATTAATTAACTGTAATAAAAATGCAAATTGAAACCTAGGGTGTCCCATAATTCTCCAAGGTTCTTCCGGACAATTATGATAGAAATCTGTTAATATTTTAGCGAGTTCTCGCTTCGTTTCAGGTGTAAATGTAATAGAGAGGTAACTAATTCCTTTTAAATGTCGCCGTGTCCCCATTAGTGTTGAAAAAAATCTAGTTAATGGGTCAGCAGAAACATAAATAATAGAGATTTCGAGGTCTTTGGTTTTATAAATGATTTGATCGTGGTTAGAGTCGTAGATATAAATTGGTGGATTGGTTGTTTTAGTAGTTGGTATTTTTCTAGTTTTAAGTACTTTTTCGAGCAGATTGGAAGCTTCATGTTGAGTAATTCCTACATATGCTTCCCATTTATTACGATAGAATGATAGCACAGCAACACCTCCTATTTCGTTTCTAGTAGATCTCCTTCATATGCTTGTATTTTTTCGACAATATCATCAGGAATAGGTTGTGACCGCCCTGTTTCTGAATTATAAGAAACTTGTACAGATTCAGCGCTTACTAGAATTTCATTATTGTCTCCTCGAGTGATCACATACGAGCATATCATACTCGATCGACCAAGTTTTTTAATCCGACAATGCACATGAACGACATCATCTAACTTAGCCGGTTGATGATACTCAATTGTAATTTTTGCTAGTACTAAATCAAAAGTATTCGTTTCTGCTAATTCTGTCCAATTGGAACCAATGATCTCCCTAAAATATTCAGTTGACGCCACATCAATGTACGTAGAATAATGCGCATTAAAGACAATTTTTTGGCCATCAATTTCAGAGTACCTTACTCTTATTGGGTAATAAAAACGAAAATTTTCTAACACGATAAACACTCCTCCTTTTCCGTAAATTATACTAACCGGTTAGTATTAATAACACTATACTAATCTAAATTTTCTTAATTTTCAACCTTTAATTATTATTATCTGCAACTTCTTCTTCTGAATTGGACATTAATACAACATAGCACGGATTAAAAAGAGGCTGAATGATAAATTCAGCCTCTTTCTAATGATTATTTTGTAATCTTTGTATCTCTTTCATTAGTTCTTCACCAATGACACCGCTATATTTTTCATATATAGGTTTAAATGCTTGTTTCCATGAGTTTTTTTCATCTTCAGTTTGATAATGAATTTCTATTTGACCGCTTTTTTCAATTCTTTCTAACATTTCTTCATTTATGGATTTAGTATGTTCCCGCAACCATAAAGTCACTTCTTTCATGGCTTCCATAATACTATTTTGATAATCGGTAGGAAGAGTATCCC
This sequence comes from Alkalihalobacterium sp. APHAB7, assembly GCF_048323755.1. NCBI lineage: Bacteria > Bacillati > Bacillota > Bacilli > Caryophanales > Bacillaceae > Alkalihalobacterium > Alkalihalobacterium sp. APHAB7. The sequence continues at coordinate 71,282 of NZ_JBLWFS010000007.1, read as the reverse complement.
AAAATTCCTTATTCATAAATACGGCATACCCTAAATAATTATGATTGCTCAATGTCAAATACTTTTGTTGTTGGTAAAAACCTTTTGAATAGATATTAGATAATGTGTTTTCAGTCCCGTCAACAATTCCTGCACTCAATACATCGTATACTTCATTAAATGGAAATAACAACGGATTCGCTCCTAAAACCTGGTAAGTTTCAATTAAGGCCTCGCTTGGCATCACCCGGACCGAAAGCCCTTCAATATCCTCTGGTCTAGTTACTGGTCTAACATTGTTTGTAAATTGCTTAAAACTGTTGTCCCAATAAGCAATCCCGTGTAACCCATATTCCTCAACACTTTCAAATAATAGACTTCCGACTTTCCCGTTAAAGGCGTTCTCTATCATTTGCTCATCCTGAAAGACATAAGGTAAGTCTAATACGAGCCATTTCGGATCTAATACGGTTACTTCAGAAAATGCTGGTGCAATAATATGAACTTCATTTCTCATTAATCCACCAAACTCTCCTTGCGCTTCATACAAACTAGCATTAGGAAAAACTTGTACTTCTACCCAGCCCTCTGTTTTCTCTCTTACTAACTGTGCAAACATTGATGCAGCAAGTCCTTTTGGTGTATTTTCCGCGACAACATGACTAAAGCGTAATACATACTTTTCGTTTAATCCTTCTAATTCTTTGTCTACTGCCTTGGGTTCTTGTTTTTCACCAAAACCAAACCCTATATAATAGGCAGTTAATACCCCTATAATTAAGAAGGAACAGATTGTAATTAACCCTCTCATCTTTTCCTCCTATTGTTTCAATCGATATAACTGAATAGGACGACCTATTGTTCCGTACGTTAACTCCATTTCAACTTGTCCTATGTTCTCTAAATAATTCAGATAACGACGAACGGTTACTCTAGCTAGACCGACTTCACTTCCTATTTCCTCAGCTGATTTAGCTGTATCCATTTTATTTAGATAATCATTAATTTGATTTAAAGTGTGTATATGCAAACCTTTTGGCAGGGTTGTATCTTGTTTCACTTCTTGTTGAAAAGTAATATGATCTAACTTTTCTTGAGAAACTTTATCAACGTAATTTAATTGTTTGTATACAGTCTTATACTGTATCAATGCCTTTTCTAACCGTTCAAAGGTAAACGGTTTTACAATATAGTCTACTACCCCGTGACGAAGCAATGTTTTAACGGTATCTGTATCGTTAGCAGCGGTAACGGCAATGATATCGACATCAATTAGTTCTTTTCGGATTTGTTTGATCAACTCAACCCCGTCAATACCAGGCATGTATACATCTAAAAGAACTAAGTGAGGCTTATACTTTTGTATTTGCTGTCTTCCCAGTTCACCAGTTGCAGCTACGCCAACGACTGTAAATCCATCAATCTTTTCTATAAACATTCGGTTAACTTCCTGGACCATTGGATCATCTTCAACTAATAACACGAGTATTTCCCCTTTTTTATAAGGCATCGCCGACACTTTCCTCCCTCTTTAAAGGCAGTGTTATCGATATAGTTGTCCCCTCATTTTCTTCACTATCGATATCAATTGTTCCATTAACTCTTTCAACTATTGATTGAATAAGAAACAAACCAATCCCTCTACCTTCATTTTTTTTAGTCGAGAAACCTCTCGTAAAAATTCTTTCTTTATATTGTTTTGGAATTCCAACCCCATTGTCAGAAACTTGAATAAAAAGCTCATCTTCTAACTCCTTAACTAATATATAAACCGTTTTATTGGAAAATTCTGTTTCTAATAGCGCGTCATAACTGTTATCAATTAAATTTCCAATAATTACGACTAAGTCATGGTTAGTAATACCTTCTGGATAGTTTACAAATGAGCTTGATTTATTAATTTTCAATGATATACCTAACTCTTTCCCCCTACTTACTTTACCTAATAATAATCCTGCAATACTATCATCATGAATTTGTTGCATCAAGATTTTAGAGAGAGCAGAATGTTCTTCATTTAATTCAAAAATATACTCAAGTGCTTTGTTTCCCTGATTTAACTGAATTAGCCCAGCTATCGTGTGTAACTTATTTGAGTATTCGTGATTTTGAACTCTAAGTGCATCTACAAAAGCTTGTACACCTGTTAATTCTTTTGCTAATCGATTTACCTCTGTTTTGTCTTGAAAAATAGCAACTGCACCAATGGTCCTGCCGTCATCGGTTATAGGAATGCGATTACTAAGTATCGCTCTGTTTTGTACGTAGAACTCTCGTTGATATACAGGTTTTCCTAATTCTAAGATTTCTGGTAATCGAGTATCTGGGATCACTTTTGATATCTGTTTTCCTATCACATTTCCATTAACATATAACATCGATTTCGCGGCTTCATTGATTACAGTAATCCTTTGATGTTCATCAATTGCAATAACCCCGTCATGTATCGCATTAAAGGTAGCTGTACGCTCTTCTAATACACGAGCTAATTCACCTGGTTCCATTTCAAAAGTTTGTTTCTTTATATGACTAGCAAGCAACCAAGCCCCCCAAAAGCCAAAAAGTGTAGTAATTAAAGTAATAATTAGAGCTGTCCTGCCAAATTCATAAATAATATCACTTAAATAAGGAAGAACATTACCGACTACAACTACCCCAACCTGTTCACGATCTCGGTTGATTATTGGTACAAACGCTCGGACGGTCTCTGTTCCATCTTCTGCTTTTGCTTTCGATATATAGATATGTTCCGTAAATGCTGCACCTTCATCTCCACCTACAAAGGGGGTTCCTAATCGCTCTGGAATGGGATGCGTAAGTCGTATCCTGTCCATATTCAAAACCACAATATAATCCTGTTCATTTAGGATCCGCATACGTTCTATGAGTGGTTGTAATATTTCAGAAGCATTGGCTAATTCAATACTATCTTGCACCGTCTGATTTTTTGCAACTAATTGTGCAGTAATCATTGCTTGTTGCGATCGTTCGTCTTCTTTAATCTCACTAACATAACCTAATAAAATAATGCCTATTATAATAAGAGAAAAAGCAACGATCCCAAAGGATAAGCCAGTGATTTTCCATCGTATAGGTAGTTGTAATAAAGCTTTCAATTCTTTCTCCATTCGACTATTTTCAACATATTTCTGCTTTTACTATAACATATTATTATACAATTTTTTGTTTATTTTAAAAGACAGAGGTGTCACTGGTATGCAAAAAAAACCTGAGGAACTAGTCCTTCAGGTTTTATATGTATAATTATAATATGGCGCGCCCACCAGGATTCGAACCCAGAACGCGAGAGCCGAAATCTCGTGTGATATCCATTTCACCATAGGCGCGTTTTTTAGCGACATGACTAGTATATATCAATATACTAATAAAGTCAAGAGTCAATACCGCAGTCAAAATAATTACTCCAAAGAGGTGTTGGTATCTCAAGACGAGTAGTATGAATTGATTTAATAAATCCATATTCTTATATTGAGATACCTGTCACATACTTTTTAGCGTTACCTACTGATTAGCCTCAACAGGACCGTCTTCAAACATTTTTTCAAAACGTTCATTAATTTGGTCATCATTGTAGCCAAATTTATGTAATCTAACGACAAAGTTCTTTGCCCATAGCTCATTACGTTTAGCCATTTTCTTATACTTTTTTACTAATGCCCCTTTTGTTTCTTTAGACCTTGCATCTGAATTTGACATTAGATTTTCAACAATGAACAATGCTTTCCATACATCGTCTTCAGTGAATTGTTCATTTCTTTCATTAAGGACATCTAATACTTTTTTATAGTATTGATCGAATTCTTCAAATGGAATTTCGTCATCCATATTTAAATACCCTTGTATTTGGTTATATAGTTCTTCCATGTTGACACCCTTCCTAAACATATTCGGGTATATTATATCACATTTCTTTGTAAGAAAAACACGCTTTATTAATATGTATTCACAAGATACCGACAGCGCGCGTTGTTCCCGGACCAACACCGGTATCCCAAAACATTAAAAAGGCTGACTTTATGCTGTCAGCCCTCTTTTCTAATCACAATATTGATCAAATGCAGCTTCTAACTTTTGAACAACTTCAATTGGTTCATGTCCTTCAATTTCATGACGTTCGACCATCATTTTAATTTCTCCATCCTTTAGCAGTGCAAAAGAAGGTGAAGAAGGTGGATACCCTGTGAAAAACTCTCGAGCACGAGCAGTCGCGTCCTTATCTTGACCTGCAAAAACCGTTAGAAATTGATCTGGTTTTTTATCATAGTTGGCCATATAAGCAGCTGTAGGACGAGCTATGCCGCCAGCACACCCACAAACAGAATTAATCATGACTAATGCTGTTCCTTTTTGAGATAATGCTTCATCTACTTCCTCTGGTGTCGTTAATTGCTTGTATCCCGCATTGACCATATCTTGCCTTGCCATTTGAACAACATCGTTCAAAAAATTAAATTGCATGTTTATCACTCCTTGATGTTGTTAAGTCTGTAATTATTGTACCCGTTTTCTTAGGAACAACCAACTAAAACGTTTTACAAAATTCATTTAAATTTAAATCAACGTTATTATGAAAGGCTCTTTTCACAAAGATTGTTGTTGCATGCTTTTGGACCGTAAGCCAAGCGAATGCTTGGCTCTTCACGCTATGCGTGAAGCGAAAGCGGTCCAAAAGCAACAAAGTTTACGAAAACAGCCTTATGAAAAAAAGGAACGAAGAGTTACTAACTCGCCGCTCCCTTTCTATTATTGTAAAGCTGTTCTCAATGCTTCAATATTTTTTCTCATTAAGCTATAATAATCTTCATTGTTATCGATGTTTTCTTGAACCAATACTTCTAAGTTATGAATATAAACTGGTTCTGCACCTACTTCTTCTTTAACTACTTCAGCGACTTGAGAAGTGAAATTCTGTTCAAACGCTACATGTTGAATGTTGTGCTTTTCAGCATACTCAATAATTTGTTCTAATTGCTTACGAGTTGGCTCATTTGTTGGAGAAAGACCTGTAATTCCAATTTGATGAATACCGTAACGGTTTTCCCAATAACCAAATCCAGCATGTGATACGATAAATGTATCTTTTTCTACCTCTTCAACCATCGCAGAAAACTCAACATCAATTGCTTCTAATTCAGTTTTCACATCGTTGAAGTTAGCTTCAAAGACTTCTTGTTGTTCTGGTAATAATTGTACTAATCCGTTCTTAATATTCTCAGCCATTTGGATTGCAAGAATTGGATCTAACCAAACGTGCGGATCTTCATCTCCATGATGGTGGTGGTGATCATCATGTCCATGCTCGTCGTGTTCATGATCATGTCCGTGCTCTTCGTGCTCGTTGTCATGATCGTGGTCGTGTCCATGCTCATCATGATCATGTCCGTGATCATGATCGTGGTCATGTCCATGCTCGTCATCCTCATGTCCGTGATCATGACCGTGGTCGTGTCCATGCTCGTCATCCTCATGTCCGTGATCATGATCGTGGTCATGTCCATGATCGTCATCCTCATGTCCGTGAGCGTGGTCGTGGTCGTAATCTATTAATTCAATTCCTTCAGTTGCTTTTACGACTAAAACATCTTCATTCGTTACCGTATCAATAATTGCATCTGCGAAGCCTTCCATTCCAGCTCCGTTATAAATAAACATATCACCTTCAGCAACACTTATCATCTCACGAGCAGTCGGCTCATATGTATGGGCATCTGCACCTACAGGTATAATGTTTGTAACGTTAACATACTCTCCACCAATTTTATTTGTAAAATCTTCAAGTGGGAACAGTGTTGTAAATACCTCTAAGGCTTCTACCTCTTCTTCTTCCACTACTTCCTCTTGTGCATTTTCTTCAGGCTCCTCTTGTCCTCCACAGGCTGCTAAAAATGACGATGTTACTAACATACCTGCAAACAAGCTTGCTTTTAATTTTCGCATTGTTATCCCCTTCCGTAATCATTACGTTTTCGCTTATAAATTATAACGTAATAGTTACGATTTGTAAATCACTAATCAATCTTTATTTATTGTTTTTGTTTCCACTAAAAAACTGACTGAAAAGCTCCCTCACCTTTTTAGATATATGATGCAATACTATTTTTAATTACATCTAATATACTACAATGATGGATGCGTTCACCGTCAGTTTATTCACTACTATTGGCTATTTTCGTAAACGTTGTTGCTATTTAATCATCGCTAATCTTTCTTTATACATTTTATTCAAGTCTTTTTGTTGTTGAAAAACTTTTGGTAACACTTTTCTCAAGGCTTTTTCATTACGTTGTTCTACAGCTTGGACAAACAAAGTTTGAAGCTCTTCATGCTTTTTGTACCAGTCTTGATCAATGACATCACCGTGCATAAGCTCACCGTTTTTCATCGCTTCTGATATTTTCTTTTTAAGTACTGCTTGCTCTTTACTTATTTCTCTCCACGCATTTACGTATTCGGGTGTATATTTTTCAGCTAACAACTCGTAATACATATTCAAATGAGCTGTAAAACCGTTATTAATTAATAAACTAGTGTGCGAACAACATTCATCATCTTTTTGTTGACTACCAACGCCGAAAGCATACGTAACATTCTGACTACTAAACAAAGTTATAAACGAAAATATACAAGCCAAGCTAAGCGCTATTACTCTTTTCCTTGTCACTTTTAGCACTACTCCTTTTTCTTTAGTATCAAGAGTAGAGTGCCCTTTTCTAGTTGTTTTATGCATAGTTTGTAATATTTTCATTAATACACTTTGATACCAACATTGACTCAACACAGTACAGCATAGAAAACAAATAAAAAAATAAAAAGAGTTCCTAAGAACCCTTTTTATTTTTGATAAAAAACACTATGCTTCACACATCATTAATAAACAGAAGTGTTATCTTTTCCGATCTTCTCTAATTTCTCTTTCACGCTTGCTAGGAAACGTCCGCAAACTAGTCCATCTAACACTCGATGATCTAAAGATAAGCATAGGTTGACCATGCTTCGAACCGCAATCATATCATTTTCCATAACGACTGGCCGTTTTACAATCGACTCCACAGATAAAATAGCTGCTTGCGGATAATTGATAATTGGAGTTGATAAAACAGAACCAAAAGAACCTGTATTATTCACTGTAAATGTACCACCTTGCATGTCTGCTCCTGAAAGTTTTCCAGTACGAACTTTTCCAGCTAGGTCATTTACTTCACGTGCAATTCCTTTAATATTCTTCTCATCTGCGTGTTTGATAACAGGAACATATAAAGCATCATCTGTTGCTACAGCGATAGAAATATTGATGTCTTTCTTTTGAATAATTTTATCTCCTGCCCACATGGAGTTAAGCTGAGGGTATTCTTTTAATGATTCAACAACCGCTTTAATGAAGAAAGGTAAAAACGTAATATTGAATCCTTCTTTTTGCTTGAACTCATTTTTAACAGAATTACGGAAGTTTACTAAGTTCGTCACATCGACTTCTACCATCGTCCAAGCATGCGGTGCTTCGTGCTTACTACGAACCATGTTTGCTGCAATTGCTTTACGCACACCTGATACCGGAATTTCAATATCACCTGCTGCTACAGGAATATCAATAGATGGTGTTTCTTTTGCTGGCTGAGTTGCAACTGGTGTTGGTGCTTTCGAAGCCGACGCTGGTGTTGTTTCCTGTTGTGGTGTTACTGTTTCTGCTGTTTTAGGTTGCGGGATGGCACCACTCTCGATGACCCCAAGAATATCTTTTCGTGTAATTCGTCCGCCTTTACCAGACCCATTGACTTGTTCGAGATCAATATTATTTTCTTGCGCTAGGCGTAGTACTGCAGGAGAATAACGTTTTTTCTGAGATTGATCTGTTTCTACTGCACTTTCTACTGAAGTTGATGCAGTTTCTGCAGGTTTATTTACTTTCTCTTCCGTTGCTGGCGCTGCACCTTCCACTTCGATCTTACAAATAATGGCCCCTACAGCTACCGTCTCATCCTCATCCGCTACAAGTTCTTGAATAACACCTGTATAAGATGACGGAACTTCTGCATTTACTTTATCTGTCATTACTTCAGCAATAGGATCGTATTTGTTTACCTTATCCCCTGGCTTTACGAGCCATTTACTAATCGTTCCTTCAGTTACACTTTCCCCTAATTGGGGCATCGTAATTTCTGTAGCCATGATTGAACCTCCTTCTATTAAAACTCTGCTAAGTCTCTCATTGCTTTTTCGACTTTATCTGGATTGATCATAAAATACTTCTCCATTGTTGGCGCATAAGGCATAGGAGGTACATCCGGTCCTGCTAAACGTTGAATTGGTGCATCTAAATCAAATAGGCACTCTTCTGCAATAATCGCAGAAACCTCACTCATAATGCTGCCTTCCTTATTGTCTTCTGTCACTAAAAGAACTTTCCCTGTTTTCTTTGCTGCTTCAACAATTGCTTCTTTGTCTAGTGGGTAAACTGTTCTTAAATCAAGGATATGTGCCGAAATACCGTCTTTCGCTAATTTTTCTGCTGCTTGAAGTGCAAAATGAACAGATAAACCATACGTAATAACCGTAATATCCTCACCTTCACGTTTTACATCAGCTTTTCCGATTGGCAATGTGTAATCCTCTTCAGGTACTTCACCTTTAATTAAACGATACGCACGTTTATGCTCAAAGAATAATACTGGATCATTATCACGAATAGCTGCCTTTAATAAGCCTTTTACATCGTATGGAGTAGAAGGCATTACAATTTTTAAACCTGGAACAGAAGCAAACATCGCTTCTACTGATTGTGAGTGATATAGTGCTCCATGAACTCCACCACCGTAAGGAGCACGGATAACCATTGGACAATCCCAGTCATTATTTGAACGGTAACGAATTTTTGCTGCTTCACTCACAATTTGGTTAACGGCTGGCATAATAAAGTCGGCAAACTGAATTTCTGCAACAGGTCGCATTCCGTACATTGCAGCTCCAACACCTACACCCACAATCGCTGACTCTGCAAGAGGAGTATCAATGACTCGTTGCTCTCCAAACTGGTCATATAAGCCTTTGGTTGCACGGAATACACCTCCGCGTGCTCCAACGTCCTCTCCTAGTACAAAAACTTTGGAATCGCGTTCCATTTCTTCTTTTAACGCTAGAGTAACTGCATCAATATATGAAATAACTGCCATAGCTCTCTCCCCCCTTATTCTCCGTAAACGTATTTCATTGCTTCTTCTGGCTGCGCATACGGTGCTTCTTCTGCATATTCTGTCGCCTCATTGACGATTGCCATAAGACGGTCGTTTAATTCTTTTTCCTTTTCCTCAGTTAGAAGTCCTACTCCTCTTAAGTACTCAGCAAATGTAAAGATTGCATCTTTTTTCTTCGCTTCTTCAACTTCCTCTTGTGAACGATAAGTTCTGTCATCGTCATCACTTGAGTGAGGTGTCAAGCGATATGAAACCGTTTCAATAAGAGATGGTCCTTCTCCTCTTCTTCCGCGATCAGCCGCTTCTTTTACCGCTTCATATACGGCAAGTGGATCATTTCCATCTACCGTTACACCCGGCATTCCGTAGCCAATCGCACGATCTGAAACTTTTTCACACGCTAATTGCTTTTCAATAGGAACTGAAATGGCATACTTGTTGTTCTCACACATAAAAATAACCGGAAGCTTATGCACTCCTGCAAAGTTAGCCCCTTCATGGAAATCTCCCTGGTTAGATGAACCTTCTCCAAATGTTGTGAACGTTACAAAATCTTTACCTTCCATTTGTCCAGCAAGGGCAATACCTACAGCATGAGGAACCTGAGTTGTTACAGGAGATGAACCGGTAACGATTCTGTTCTTCTTTTGACCAAAGTGCCCTGGCATCTGACGTCCACCAGAGTTCGGGTCTTCTGCTTTAGCAAAACCAGACAACATAAGGTCTTTCGCTGTCATACCAAATGTTAGTACAACACCCATGTCACGATAATATGGTAAGATATAATCTTTTTCACGGTCTAATGCAAATGCTGCACCTACTTGTGCAGCTTCTTGCCCTTGGCAAGATATAACAAACGGTATCTTACCTGAACGATTTAATAGCCACATACGCTCATCAATTCTTCTAGCAAGTAACATCGTTTCAAACATTTCTAATACTTTATCATCAGATAATCCTAACGCTTGATGACGGTTTTCTGTCATGGATATATCCCTCCTATTATGAATGAATCGCTTTTCCTTCAACTGCTAGTGCAGCTTCACCGATAATCTCTGATAATGTTGGATGTGGATGGATTGTATGAGAAACTTCCCAATTTGATGCGTCTAATACTTTTGCAATCGCTGCTTCTGAAATCATATCTGTTACATGAGGTCCAATCATATGAACACCTAGTAAATCATCTGTTTTTTCATCAACAACAAATTTGACAAAACCATCGCTTTCTCCAAATACTAACGCTTTACCAATCGCCTTAAATAAAAATTTTCCTGTCTTTACAGTGTGCCCCTTTTCTTTTGCTTCCGCCTCAGTCAAGCCAACTGAAGCAACTTCAGGGTGACTATAAATACACTTCGAAACGGTGTCATAGTTGATCGGATCAGGGTTTTGTCCAGCAATATGTTCAACTGCTACAATACCTTCATGTGAGGCAACATGCGCTAACTGTAATCCACCGATAACATCCCCAATTGCATAGATGTGAGACTCTTTTGTTTGATAAAACTCATTGGTTAAGACCATCCCTTTTTCTACTTGGATGTCTGTATTTTCAAGTCCAATACCTTCTACGTTTGCTGCTCGCCCTACCGAAACAAGGAGCTTATCGGCAGTGAATGTTTTTTCTTCACCTTTATGTTCTGCTTTTATCGTAACACCAGCAGATTTTTCAAGAGTTTCTGGAAGTACCTTCGCACCAGTCACAATTTTAATACCTTTTTTCTTCATCAGACGTTGTGCTTCTTTTGAAATTTCGTGATCTTCTGTCGGTAAAATACGGTCACTGTATTCAATAACTGTTACTTCTACCCCGAAATCTGCTAGCATTGAAGCCCATTCAATGCCTATAACGCCACCACCAACAATGATGATTGAAGAAGGAAGTTCCTCAAGTTGCAATGCCTCATCTGAAGTTAAGACATGAGTTCCGTCCGCTTGCATACCTGGTAACATCCGTGGTCTTGAACCCGTTGCGACGATAACGTTTTTCGGAATTAACATTTCATTTTCGTCACCGTTATTCATTTCAACAGAAATCGTCCCTGGCGTAGGTGAAAAGATTGATGGTCCTAAAATACGTCCCGTTCCTTCATAAATATCAATTTTTCCTTTTTTCATTAGATGTTGAACACCATTATGGAGCTGATCTATGATAGCTTGTTTACGTTCCTGAACTTTAAGGAAGTTTAGTGAAACGTCACTCGTTTCTACTCCAAAATCACTTGCACGCTTCGTTGTTGCAAATACTTCAGCGCTTCTCAATAGAGCTTTTGAAGGAATACACCCTTTATGTAGACATGTTCCACCAAGCTTTTCTTTTTCTACTACTGCAGTTTTCAGTCCTAATTGAGCCGCACGAATGGCAGCAACATACCCGCCTGTACCTGCACCAAGTATAACCAAATCGTATTCTTGAGCCATTTACTTACCTCCTGATATTTCTAATTCACTTAGCATCTTCCCACTAGGATAATGCTTAGCTGTTTCTTCACCATTAATAACACGTATTGCACCTGTTGCAAGCGCTAACATCTCATCTTCACCTGGGTATACGAGGATATCACTGATCCACTCTAACTTCGCTGTAAGGAATGATATCAAGCGTTCACTGTAAGCTAGACCGCCAGTTAAAATAATTCCATCAACTTGACCCGATAGAACAGTACTAGCTGCGCCCACTTCTTTTGCAATTTGATAAGCCATAGATTCATAGTAAAATAACGCTTCTTCATTACCTTTTTCTATTCTTTGCTCAATGACATGGCCATCTTGGGTTCCTAAATAGCTAACTAATCCACCTAAACCTGCCATTAATTTTAATGCCTTCGCTTTTGTCATTCCCTCTGAAAAACAGAGATCAATGACTGCTCCCGTAGGTAGCGTCCCTGCCCTTTCAGGTGAGAAGGGGCCTTCGCCATAAAGCCCATCATTGACATCAATGACACGCCCCTCCTTGTGAACACCTACAGTAATGCCTCCACCCAAATGGACAACTATGAGTTTTAGGTCTTCATACTTTTTCCCAAGAGCTTTGGCTGCGATTCGTGCTGTAGCTTTTTGATTTAAAGCATGAAAAATACTTTTACGTTCTATACCTTGTAGACCTGATACTCTAGCCACCTCTTCCATTTCATCTACGACAACAGGGTCAACGATGAACGATGGAATATTTAACTGGTTCGCTATTTCATAGGCGATAATTCCCCCATAGTTTGAAGCATGCCAACCAGAATATCCATTTTTCAAATCTTCGAGCAGGAGTTCATTTATAGCATACGTTCCACTAGGGATTGGTCTAATTAATCCTCCTCGCCCAACGACCGAATCTAGTTTTGACAGATTAATACCTTCTTCATCTAAGGTTTTGAGAACTGTTTTTTTACGAAAATCGTATTGTTCTTCAACTGTCAATAACGATTGAATTTCAATTAAGCTATGTTCAATTTTTGTCATAAAAAGTGGTGTGTAGCCTTCATAAATCGCAATCTTCGTAGAAGTAGATCCAGGATTAATAACTAAGATTCTTTGTCGACTTTCCATCCTAATTCACCAACTTTATCTACGACTTAAAATGTGCTGCTCGTTTTGTAAAAATTGCTTTCTTGAATTTCTCATTCTTCTAATACGCTCTTCAGCCATGCGGTCGGCAGCCAAATATGTTGGAATTTCATCACGCTTTGAAATTTCAATTACTTTTTCTATGTTTTCATAAATACCTTCAACTTTTTTCATTGCACGTTCTCTGTTATAACCGTATAATTCATCAGCCACATTAATAACACCACCGGCATTGATGACATAGTCAGGCGCATAAACAATACCCATTTCATGAATAAGATCACCATGTCTTGTTTCTTTTAATTGATTGTTTGCTGCACCAGCAATAACTTTAGCTTTCAGTTTTGGAATGGTTTGATCGTTAATAATTGCTCCTAGCGCACACGGTGCAAAGATATCACAATCCACTTCATAGATATCATTTATGTCAACAGCTTTTGCACCAAACTCATCTACAACACGTTGAACTGCTTCTTTATTAATATCTGTAACAACTAAATTTGCTCCTTCTTCATGAAGGTGACGACAAAGGTTGTAAGCAACATTTCCAACACCTTGAACTGCTATCGTTTTTCCTTCTAAAGAATCCGTTCCAAATCCAGCTTTCGCAGCTGCCTTCATCCCAACATATACACCATACGCTGTTACAGGTGATGGATTTCCTGAAGAACCAAACGCTGGTGAAATACCAGTTACATAATCCGTTTCTTCATGAATAAGGTCCATATCTGCCACTGTTGTTCCAACATCTTCTGCTGTAATATAACGACCGTTCAATCCTTGAATGAAGCGTCCAAACGCACGGAACATTTCTTCGTTTTTATCTTTACGTGGGTCACCGATAATTACTGTTTTACCGCCACCTAGGTTTAAACCTGCTGCAGCATTTTTATATGTCATTCCACGAGCTAAACGTAATGCATCTTCAAAAGCAGCTTCTTCACTTTCGTACATCCACATTCTTGTACCACCTAATGCTGGGCCTAATGTAGTGTCGTGGATAGCAATAATCGCTTTTAAACCTGACTCTTTATCTTGACAAACTACGACCTGCTCATAATTGTATAATTCCATGTACTTGAAAAGTTCCATTTTTGTTTCCTCCTAGTGTGCTTGTTGTTCTAAAACTTTTTTAGTGCTAATTGCATTTAAAGCAAGCGCAATTGAATACAGCTTATTTATTGTTGAATCTGATCTTGACGTTAGTACAATTGGAGCCTTTGCCCCAGTAATAAATCCGCCTACATTCGCTTTCGCAAAATAAACCAAAGATTTGTATAAGATATTGCCTATTTCTACAGTAGGGACTACTAAAATATCCGCATCACCGGCAACTTCTCCCTTTATCCCTTTGTACTGAGCCGCATCCTTAGAAATGGCGTTATCTAGGCCAAGCGGCCCATCGATGATACAATTCTTGATTTGACCTCTGCGGTTCATCTGAGATAAGATCGCAGCATCCACAGTCGCTGTCATTTCAGGGTTCACTACTTCTACAGCGGCAATTGGAGCTACTTTAGGTAATTCCACCCCCACCTTGCGTGCAACTTCCACTGAATTCTCAATAATGTGTACCTTTTGTTCAAGGTCTGGTGCAATATTCAAGGCAGAATCCGTAATAAACAGCAACTTTTTATAATTTGGGATATCGAATGCTGCCACATGTGAAAACAATCTACCCACTCTTAATCCGTAGTCTTTATTTAAGACTGCCTTCATAAGAACCGATGTAGGTACCATTCCTTTCATTAATATATCGGCCTCTCTATTATGAACAGCCTTTACCGCTTCTTGTGCAGATTTTTCAATACTGTCTGTGGAAACAATAGTAACAAATTGCCAATTAATTTTTCTTTCTTCTATTAATCGACGAATTTCCTCTTCATTTCCAAACAACAAGAAAGATGCAAGTTTTAATCGTACAGCCTCTTCTACTACGGTCATCATTCGTTCATCGTCTGCAGCAGCGACAGCAACTATTTTTTTTGGGAAATCTGCAACCCTTGAAAGCATGTTTTGTAATAACATAACCTCTTTCCCTTCTTTCTCTCTTTCTCAATTTTTATTATTGCAAGATCCGTGCCAAAAGCGTTTAACGTGAAAGCGCTTTATTTTACAGTATTTCGAAAAAAGAAGTGCGCAATAATTTTCATAGTATGAAAATTATTGCATGAAATTTTTTTCAATTTTGTATTTCTCCATTTTATAATATAAATTCCTTACAGATAAACCAAGTGTTTTGGCCGCAGCCGTCTTGTTCCAGTCACAACTCTCTAATGTAGTCATTATGATTTCTTTTTCAAAGCTATCTACTTGTTCTGATAAAGTAGCATTCATTAACACACGAGAAGTCGTTTTTGACTGAACTGTACCTTTTTCAATCGTTGGCAAGTGCTGAAAATGCTTCGTTTCAATAACATGTTCATTTAATGTCATATAGATCATAGCTCGTCCTAGTACATTTTCAAGTTCTCTTACGTTACCCGGCCAATCATATTTTTTAATAAGTTTATGCGCTTCAACTGAGATGTTATATATAGCTCTTCCATAATCTTGATTTAGCTTATGTATTAAATGGATACAAAGTTTCGAAAGATCTTCTTTACGTTCTCTAAGTGGTGGTATAAAAATCGGCATTTTATTTAATCTATAATATAAATCCTCTCTAAAAGTATGGTCATTCATACCTTTTTCTAAATTAACATTTGTTGCAGCAATTACTCGTACATCAATTTGAATGGGTTTTGTCCCACCAACTCTTACAATTTCTTTTTCCTGTAATACTCTTAAAAGTTTGGCTTGCATGTTTCCTGACAACTCTCCGATTTCATCTAGAAAGATACTGCCTTTATTCGCCTCTTCAAAAAGACCTCGTTTACCACCGCGCTTAGCTCCGGAAAATGCACCTTCTTCATAGCCGAACAATTCACTTTCTAATAAACTTTCAGAAATAGCAGCGCAATTTACACGAATAAACTTATTATATTTTCGTTCACTTTCATTATGGATAGCGTGCGCGAATAATTCTTTACCCGTCCCTGACTCTCCACGCAATAAAATCGTTGCCGGTGTTGTTGCAGCCAATTTCGCCTGCTCAATAGCTATTTTCATTTCATCCGAATCACCAATAATATCGTCAAACGTGTACTTTGCTTCTAATGTTCGAATAATTTGCCTTGCACGCTGTAACTGATCCGTTAATGTTTTAATTTCAGAAGTATCGTGAATAACTCCAACACTTCCCTTTAAGACCCCATCCACAATGACCGGTGCTACATTAACTAAAACATCTTTTCGTTTTGGACCAACCCGCATTTGCACGCCTCTAACTGCCTTTCTCGTTTTAAGGACATGCATATGCATACTTTCACCTTCATAAATGTCAGCAGTTGCGGGCTTTCCAATAACATCTTCAGGCAGCAGTCCTGTTAATCTCGTATAAGCCGGGTTTATCATAATTCCTAAACCCTGCTCATCAACAACTGATATCGCGTCATCTGAAGAGTGAATGATCGCCTCTAGCATCGTTTGAATACTTTTTAAACTCGTAACTTCCTCAGCCATTTGAACAATCTCTGTAATATCTCTAAAAACAGCTAGCGCACCAATCATTTCATTTCCACAAATTAACGGTACGCGTGTCGTTAAGATCTTACGGCCATTATCTAACAACTGCTCTTGATTGGTTTCTTCCTTTTGTATGTGAAGAATTCGCGGTAGTTGACTAGTTGGCATAACCTTTTCAATCTTTCGTCCAATCGCTGAGTTGGCATCTATATCAGCCATTTTTCCCGCAGCATCATTAAATAATGTCACTTCACTATCCATATTAATAGCGATCATACCGTCATGAGTTGAATTTAAAATCGTTTCTTGAACCGTTCCGTGCTCTTTCATATAGGCTATTAACGATTCTTTTTCATCAATTAATTGAAAAATAAAGTTTGCAATGGTTCCTGAGATGACTGTCGTATCCTTGTGACATACTTCCTTTATTTCTTCAATCAGATTTTTATAACCTGTAGCTTCTATTACAATATCTATTTTTGAATTTATTAAGTCTTTCCAATTTATATGTGTTTGGATATTATTTTCTTTTGCAATTACCATACCTGGTGCTTTTGGATCAATATCAGAAACTCCGACCACTTCCATTTTCTTTGTTTCCATAAGGAGCTTCAATAAAGCCGTACCGCCTCTCCCCGCACCAATAATAACAACCGTCTTCATGTTACTTCCTCCTTTAAGGAACTTACCCCATACACAACTATTACTGAAACTTAGAAAACTTGCAACTGATTACTTGGACAACGTGGTATAATCAATTAAAATAATGATTGTAGTATCTTTTTATAAGGCTCTTTTCTAAAAGAATGTTGCTTTTAGCTATTGGACCGTAACCAAGCGAAAGCTTGGTTCTTCACGCTTTAGCGTGAAGCTTTTGAATATAAATCAGCCAGATGGATAAATAAATTTATCCATTAGGGCTGATTTATATTCAAAAAACGGTCCAATAGCAACAAAGTTTACGCAAACAGCCTTTTATAAAAGTGCAGCACTTTTATAATCCATATAATTTTAGAAACACCTCAAAAAGTAATAATGAAAGGATAATTTTCTATGCAACGATTTATTGCATTAATGATTTTAGTAATACCGGCAATTATCGCAGGTTATGGGATAAAGCTGATGCGGGATACCGTATTCCAAATTCTCCATACTCCATTTTTCTCACTATGGTTTCAATTTATTGCAGGTCTAATCCTCTGTATACTAGGGATTGCTTTTATTGGTGGGTTCATCTTTCACCGTGATCGTAAAAACAACAAAGTTTCTCCTCGTTTTCAAAAGAAACCAAAAAGAAGCTGAATTAAGCATATTCCCTCTTTATATCACGATATATAGTGACAACCGTTTACGTTGTTCTGCTATATATCGTTTTTTTAGGAATTCAATCTACTTAAATCAACCTCATCTATTTTATTGATAAACCCCATTGATCCACTCTTTTCATTATTGGGTGCTTTTCAATCCACTTTGAAAAAGAAATCCGCTCAGCAATAACGGTTAATAAAATTAATAAGATAATGACAATATATTGCTGTAAGATTGGAGCATATAATACAGTGACGATGGCTAAAATCCCACCTATTAGTGTCGCTCCATTGTCACCTAACATCGCAACGGCATGTCCATCTAAAACATAGAAAAGAAAAAAGAATGATAACAAAAATAAGTAATAGGCAAACGGAACATTCACTACAACATACGGTAAAAATATTGCAACATGAAGTAGCGATACTTTCCATACTCGAAGTGGTCTTGTATCAAATAAGTTCATGACATGCGGTGTTAAAATTAAAATGAGCGAGTATCGGATCCATTGCTCTACTGTTGCAGGTACCATTAAACTAATCCATATATATGCTAACATGAACGTGCCCGTTAGTTTCAGTAAAGCCGTACTGAAAGTTCCCTCTTGAATAAATTTCCGAATATGTCCTTTTAAACCTTTTGTTCTCTTATCTCCCATAACATCATCCACCAACCCAATCAACCATAACCCACATAAGTAAATCATACTAACACCACTAAATACATAGATTTCCCAAGGTGAAAAGATTGCAAAAGTCAAGTAGCTATATAGTACAAAAAAACCAATGCTATAGGGAATAGAACGTTTTAAAAAGTTTGTTGAAGTCCAGTTCATACGTGTAAAGAAAAGCATACTGGCAATAGCTACTAAAGGTAATGTAAAAGATAAAATAATCACTTTAACCACCTCTCAATGCTGCTTCAATATCTAACCACTGCTTTCCACGATGAAAAAAACCACGCAAGTTTTTTCCAGTATGTCTATGGGTTATATTGGTGTCCACTTCAACCAACTGGGCTCCTGCTTTAATCAAGTCGATTGTCATGCCCAATTCAATTCCAAATCCGTGATAATTTTTATCAAGCAATGTGGGCAACCATTTACGATGAAATGCACGTTGACCTGATAAAGGTGCAGTTATCCACTTACCAGTCTTTTTATAAATGACATTTTGAGCTTTTCGTTTAACAAGACCAAAACCTCTTTTCTTGGGTGGTGGAAGAGTACCTATTACTACATCAATAAACGGATACGTTAATGGTGTTAATAATTTTATACCTTCACTTGCTGTTGAACCGATATCAGCATCCAGACTAACAATATAAAGTCCATTTGCTTTTTCCCAACCAGCTTTTAGGGCTTGGCCTTTTCCAAGATTGGAATTAAAGTGGACCGTAACATCACTAAAGTTTTCGCAAATCTCGCCAGTTGCATCGCTACTGCCATCATTTACAGTAATAATCTCTTGGACCCATGGTTGTTCTTTTAACGTTTTTAGTGTATGTTCTATTCTTTCCTGTTCATTAAACGCAGGAATTACAACACTAGCTTGAATGTTCATGTGTATAAATTTCTCCTTTAAGTCGTAGTAACGTCAAGTAAAAATTCTGCACATCCATCTCATGCATAGGAATGGCTTCTAATGCCATATGGGGTCCTTCAAAATCATTATAAAGTTCATTTCCTAAAGTAATAAGTATGCCATTCCCTTCTAGTATCGGTTCTACTCCTTTTTCAATCAGTTTGACCTCAGCCCCAATTTCTTCAAGCAAAAAGGCTAAACTGCTATACGTTTCCTGTTCTGAGGCGATATAAAGTGGTATTGATCCTATTTCTTCTGCAACAAAAGATAACCATCCATCTCTTTCCGCTTTTAATAAACTATTCTCAGTTTGAAGTTGATTAAAATATAATAATTGTTGCTCATTTAACCAATCTTTATCGACAACGACACCAACAAAAACACCTAATAAAAAAGTAAGCATTAAAATGAAATTAGTCCGTGATCTCATTCGCTATTTTCACCCTCCTACTTTTATCCAATTCCACAAAATCATGAAGAGCAATTGAATTTTAGAACTAGAGCTCAAAATTAATATTGCCATAATACTACCCGCAACAGGATACATCGGCAGTGAAAATTTCTCTCTGTTTAACTGCAAACGGTGGATCCCTCTTAAATCAACAATCCGATGACCAGCTTGCATTCGAGTCAAAAGGGTCGCACCCATTCCATTTCTTCCTTTTTCTAAAAAATCATTCATCGAATTATGCCCGCCAACTAAATAAATGACTTTCGCGTTTGCCCAATAAGAGAAAATCACAGCAACGTCCTCACTCGTTCCTACAAATGGCAGCTTTTCACACGGTAAGCCTAACTTACAGACACGCTCATACCCTGGTGAATTTCCATTAAGATAACAATGGGCAATAAGCTTTGCACCTGACTGTAATAACCTTTCACTTACTGAATCCATGTCCCCAATAATATAATTTGGAAACACACCTAATTCAGCTAAGCCGTCTGCAGCCCCGTCGACTGCTACTATTGGTAGCTTCTTTCGCTTTATTTTTGGCATTAGCGTCAGAAAATCTTTCTTATATTTTGACCCTCTAACAACGATGACTACTTCTTTTCCATCTAGATCGTTAAATAGTTGTACCTTTTGATATTCACTTAAAAAATCTCCCAACTCTCTGTTCGCATAGGAAAGGGAATTATCTACAAATCCCTTATATGTATCAGTCGAATGAAAAAAGGCTACTTTTTTTAGATCGTTCACCCATTTAATTGTATATCGATATAATTTCGCCACGTTAAACCACTTATTTTCTTCATATAAAAAAAGCTCGTTATTTATTATTCTTGCTTTTGATAAATGTAAGGAGAAATTACGATCTACTATTTCAACAATGTCATACACAGGTATTTGAGCTTCTAACAATTCTAATACACCATTATGGTCGTACTTGCCTGTCATTGAACGCTTTACATTTATAACTGCCTTAACTTTTTTATCAATTAACGCATCTGCGGCCGTACTGTCAATATCTTCATGGTGCAGTACAACGATGCTTTTTGGCGGAATAACCTTCACTAAGTCTTTTGTAATTTGTCCTTCATAACATACTCCACGCATGAAACGATTCATACTAAATACCCCTCGTGTCTTTTTTGATAGTATGTTCCAATACGGCATATTTCAACCATATAGATAATCGGTATAAGGTAAAAGGGACAAGGAAAAAATAACAGAAATGCTGGAGGTGAAAAGATGTTTCAATTTTTACATGAACATAATGACCGGGAAGTTTATCAAGCGGAGTATTGTGATGAACGCTTTTTAATTACGTATAATTTGGAAACAGAAGAAATCGAACACATCACCCCTATGGTCGGAACTGATGTCATTGTCCGTTTATTTAAAAACTATATACACGAACAAAAATAAAGAGGCTAACTCTACAGTCAGCCTCTTTTATCTATTTTCGATCCTTTCAACTTACCTTATGTTCAATTCTTAATTTATCAGCAACCATTGCGATAAATTCACTATTCGTTGGTTTTGCTTTTGAGTGGCTCACTGTGTAACCAAATAGTGACGAAATGGAATCGATGTTCCCACGGCTCCATGCGACTTCAATCGCATGGCGAATCGCACGTTCTACACGACTTGCTGTCGTATTAAATTTCTTTGCAATGTCTGGATATAACACCTTTGTAATTGAGCCTAATAGTTCAATATCGTTATACACCATAGTAATCGCTTCTCTCAAATACATATACCCTTTAATATGAGCCGGAACTCCAATCTCATGGATAATATTTGTTATGCTCGCATCTAAATTAAATTCTTTTGTTGGAGACTTATATTGTGTTTGCTGTTGATAAGAAACTGTATTTTGAATAAATGTTTGCTTTTGGCCACTAATTTCGCGAATGTTTGAAATAAGTGTATCCATATCAAACGGTTTAAGGATGTAATAAGAGGCCCCTAAATCCACTGCCTTCTTTGTAACATCTTCTTGACCAAAAGCAGTCAACATAATGATGTTTGTTTTTTTCTTAAGCCCCAATTGATTCATCTTCTCTAATACCGCTAAGCCATCTAAATGAGGCATAATAATATCAAGAATAAGTACATCAGGCTGTTTTTCTTCTACAATCTTTAAACACTCCTGACCATTGTAAGCCACCCCTACAACTTCCATATCATCTTGAGCAGAAATATACTCATTTAATAAACCAACCAACTCTCGGTTATCATCAGCTATACATACCTTCACCTTTTGCACACGACGTCCTCCTCAACTTCTATAGTAATAAAATAAATGTCAAAGTATATGTTCCAAACAACAATTTCGACACCGTTATTAAAACTCCTTTAAAATTTCTAAATTTCTCTAAAAAAATATTGTTTTTTATGAAACAAATGCGTTATAATATAAAATTCGATCTTTTTCGATATTAAAAATGTAATATATTACACTTTTGTCGAAAATTCTTTATTTGTTGTTGTTTTTGCAATACATTTCAATTATATGTCTACATTGACTTATTATTAATCGTATCATAAATAAATTGTAAGATATAGACGGTTTTTGTTAAAGCTCCAAAAAGAAAAGTGAAAAGTGAAAGATATTTTTTAATCATCAAGCAATCTTGTCCTTTTTGGTGAGTGTTTCAGGAGGTAATGGACCTCGAGACCGATGAAATGTAAAGCTAAGCACACTTCTTAGCATAAAAAAAGACGAGCTTAGCTCGCCTTCGCACTGTCATCTTTCTTTTCATAAATATCAATACCAGCTTCTTGTAGCATCCATTCAATATGACACCCATAGCCAGATGTTGGATCATTAACAAATACATGTGTCACAGCTCCGACTACTTTTCCATCTTGTATGATCGGGCTACCGCTCATCCCTTGTACAATTCCGCCTGTAGCTTCGATTAAGTCTTTGTCAGTAACTTTTAGAACTAGCCCTTTTGTAGCAGGGTACTTTTGAGGGGTCGAACTAATAATTTCTATATCGTACTCTTGGACTTTTTCCCCTTCAACGACGGTTAAAATTTTCGCTGGTCCTTCTTTAACCTGCGAAGATAATGTAATTGGCATTTCTTTGTCGATCAAATCGTTCTTTACTTCTTCTGGTGAATTTAATTCACCAAAGATTCCAAATGAACTATTTTTAGTTATACTACCTAATACATGTCGTTGGTCGGAAAAACTTGCTAATTTTTCCCCTGGATCACCGTTGCTCCCTTTTTCTATCGAAGTAACCGAAGATCGTATGATTTGCCCATCATGGACAACAATTGGTTTTTTCGTATCAACATCAGAAATAACATGACCTAACGCACCGTATTTCTTTGACTTTGGATCATAGAAAGTTAATGTTCCTACTCCAGCAGCGGAATCTCGAATATATAGTCCTAATCGATACGAACTTTCTCCCTTAGCCTTTAATGGTAACAATTTTTTTTGCAACGTTTTCTTATCACGTTTAACTTGAATGTCCAGTTTCTCATCTTTTTCACCGGCTTCTTGAACAAACGCTGCCACTTGGCTCATTCTCGTTATCTTTTCACCATTAATTTCTGTAATCATGTCACCTACTTCAATTCCAGCAATCTCACCGGGTGATTCCTCTCCATCATCTGTTTGAATTAAATGATGTCCTACGACTAAAACTCCATCTGTGTTTAATTTAACTCCTATTGATTGGCCTCCAGGTATAACTTTAATTTCCGGCAAAACTTTGACATCTACTTTCTTTACAGGCAAAGACCCTGACTGAACTGTCACCTCACCATCCCCTTGCCCTTGGGCTATTACAGTTATAGCAGCCTGTTCTTCATCATGGTTAATCGTATTAAACCTGAGATGATCCTGGTCTGTCTGAGCTGTGAGGTTTCCTAATTCAGGTGCTGATTTAACTAATTGTTGTTCCACTCCTTCAAATACTACTACTTGAGAAGGAATGTTAATCCACTCATGTACAGGCTTATAAAAGCCAATACCGATGACAAAAACAAGGAGAATTGTTCCTATAATTTTTCTAATTTGTTCTGAATACAACTAATTCACTCTCCTCGCTCCTTACACACACCTCCATGTTTGCTGTATTACTAATGTTGCCTTGTTTTAAGTCATTTATAACCGCTGATCTAAATAAAAAGCCAGCCTTATTTGGCTGACTTTTCATGTATTGGTTTTTATTTGCTCTGCTAATAGTAGTAATTCATTAGCGTGTTCCTTCGTAAGTTCAGTCACTTCAACGCCCGAAATCATCCTTGCAATTTCATCAACCTTTTCTTCATTTGAAAGTTGCCTAACATTGGTTTTCGTTCTTTCCTCGATTTGCTGTTTGCATATATATAAATGTTGGTCTGCCATTGCTGCAACTTGTGGAAGATGAGTAATACACAATACTTGAGATTTTGTTGCGATTTGATGTATCTTCTCTGCGATAGCTTGTGCTACCCTGCCACTCACTCCAGTATCTACTTCATCAAAGATTAATGAAGTAACTCCTTGCCCTGAAGAAAAAATGGTTTTCATAGCTAACATTATTCTCGAAATTTCCCCGCCAGAGGCTACTTTTGACAACGGTTTTAATGGTTCACCTGGATTAGGTGATAAATAAAATTCAGCAGTATCCACGCCTTCTTCTGTAAATCGACCATTTGGTAATTTATTCATTTCAACTGAAAATTTTGTTTTTTCCATGTAGAGAGCTTGTAATTGTTCATGAACAGCATCACTTAATTGCATTGCCGTTTTTTTTCTAATTGCTGATAATGCATTTGCTTCAACTTCAAGATCTAATCGAAGCGCATCTAATTCAATTTGCAAACTTTGAATTCGATCTTCCTTATTCACGAGAGTATCGAGTTCATCTTCAACTTTTGCAGCATATTCTAAAATTTCATTAACAGATGTACCATATTTCTTTTTTAAAAAGCTAATTTCATTCAACCGAGTTTCAATCATTTCAAGACGTTTTGGATCAAATTCTAAATTCTCAAATTGATGGCTTAATGTAAAAGATGCTTCTTCAAGTAAGTAATAACAGTTAGAAACTGTTTCGACAAGCGATTGTAATTCAGGATCTATTCCTGCTGCTTCTTCCACATGACTTAAAGCATTATGTATCCAATCCAGCCCCTTCCCTTCACCGTAAAGGCTGTTGTAGCTATCATGAAGAGCTTTATAAAGCTTCTCGTTATTAGCTAACTTTAGTTTTTCTACTAATAAACCTTCATCTTCTTGCGGTCTTAAATCTGCTTTTTCAATTTCTTTTAATTGATACTGAATTAGGTCTAAGCGATGAGCTAATTCCTGTTCATTTTTATTCATTTGTTCTAATTGATTTTTGACGTTGCTAAACTTTTTAAATAGCGATTGATATTCACTTTTCGTTGGTTTTAAAGAACTCTTGGCAAAACTATCTAAAAAAGAAATATGACGCTCTTGTTGAAGTAAAGCTTGATGTTCATGCTGGCCATGAATATCAACTAACGTTTGTCCAATTTCTCGAATGATCCCTAAGGTCACCAACTTACCGTTTAATCGACATATACTCTTTCCGTGCGTCGTTAAATCCCGGCGAACAACGATCATTCCCTCTTCAACATCAATACCTAGTGACTTTGCTTTCTCAATTACAGGATGATCCTGTTCAATAGAAAATAATCCTTCAATTTCTGCACGATTGGCACCATACCGTATAAATTCAGTTGAACCTCTGCCACCGACTAACAAGCCGATAGCATCGATAATAATCGATTTTCCTGCACCTGTTTCACCTGTTAGTACAGTTAAACCTTTATTCAACGAAACTGTTAACTCGTCAATAATGGCAAAGTTTTTGATGGACAGTTCTACTAGCATAACATTCACCCTCTATAGCATTTCTAAAAAACGTTCAGTAATACTCGGACTATCCTCTTTATGTTTACAGATGATTAATATTGTATCATCTCCACAAATCGTGCCCATAATTTCATTCCAATCCAAATTATCAATCAGTGCACCGATCGAATTAGCATTCCCTGGTAATGTTTTCATAACGATCATATTTTCAGAACGATCTATACTTACAAAGCTATCCATTAGTGCTCTTTTTAACTTTTGCAATGGATTAAAACGTTGATCTGCCGGTAAGCTATATTTATACCTACCATCGATCATCGGTACTTTTACTAAATGTAACTCCTTAATGTCACGTGATACGGTTGCTTGTGTTACATTGTAACCTGAAGTTTTCAGTTGTTCGACTAAATCGTCTTGTGTTTCTATTTCTTGATTAGTGATAATTTCTCTTATTTTAATATGTCGCTGTCCTTTATTCATTTCATCCACCTACTCATTCATTTAATCAATATTCACTAATTGTATATTCATTATTTTACATGTATCTTCAATGAATTCAAGGTATTTACAAATATTTATAATAATTAATGTATAAATAATAAAGCCCCAAGTTTATTCGCTATTGCATAAAAAATCACAACTTACCCTAAAGTGCTGTTAAAAAAGTGAATTAACATTTCACACGATGAGACCAAAATCAAAGGATATCAATATAATTTAACACAGCTTACCCTAAAAAAAACAGAGGGGCTTATTGCCTCCTCTGTTTAATCTTTCTTCAATTGTTCATGTGCTTGACTTACAACTTCTTCTACAGTAAACGAAGGAGGAACGATATCTTCTTTGGTATTCCATCGTAGATGTAACAAGAATTCAATATTACCCTCGCCACCTTTTATTGGCGAGTAGTCAATACCTGCAATTTCATAACCTTCGTTTCTAGAAAAATCTGTAATGTCTTGTACAACTTTAATATGAGTTTTTGCCTCACGAACGATCCCCTTTTTACCTACTTCTTCTCTCCCTGCTTCAAATTGTGGTTTTATTAAAGCGATCACATGACTGTTTTCTAACAGCAATGTTTTTAAAACAGGAAGAATAAGTTTTAAAGAAATAAAAGAGACATCAATTGTTGCAAAGTTAGGAAGACCATGGATTAGATCTTCTGCCTTGACATAGCGGAAATTCGTTCGCTCCATAACACAGACTCGTTCATCTGTTCTTAACTTCCAAGCTAATTGGTTATACCCTACATCTAAGGCATACACTTTTTTTGCGCCATTTTGGAGAGCACAGTCGGTAAACCCTCCCGTCGAAGCCCCTATATCTAAGACGACAGCACCCTCTAACTGAAGATCGAACACCTTCATCGCTTTTTCAAGCTTTAAACCTCCACGGCTAACATAAGGTAATACATCTCCTTTAACGGTTAAAGGTGCATCTATACTGATTTTCATTCCAGGCTTGTCAATACGTTCACTTTCTACATAGACTAAACCCGCCATAACTGCCCGTTTAGCTTTTTCCCTTGTTTCAATTAAACCTTTATCTACTAATAAAACATCAATACGCTCTTTTTTGCTCATCTTTACGCCCGTTGTCTTTTTCGAGGGACCATTGCCGTAATTTTTTCTGCAACTTTCCCCGAGGTTAAACCAATTTCCTCAAGTAGTTGAGAGACACTACCATGTTCAATAAACTGATCTGGTATGCCCATTCGCTCGACAACAACATTGTGGAAATCATGGTCGTGGAAAAATTCTAGTACTGCACTTCCAAAGCTTCCTTGTACAGACGTTTCCTCTAATGTAAGGATCGGAATGTTAGCTTCCGCAAGTTCAGTTAACATCCGCTCATCTAGCGGTTTGACTGAACGAGCATTTACTATTTTAACTGATACTCCTTGTAAGGCAAGTTGACGAGCTGCTTCTTCAGCTACTGGGATCATTGTACCAAATGTCAGTATACAGGCATCATTACCGTCTTCAAGCACTTCCCACGTTCCAATTGGTATTTGCTTCAATTGTTCATCCATTTTAATTCCGTAACCATTTCCTCGAGGATAGCGGACAGCAATCGGACCATCGTCATATTGCACTGCCGTATAAATCATATGTTGAAGTTCATTTTCATCTTTTGGCATCAATATTACCATATTTGGGAGATGACGAAGGTAGGCTATATCAAATACACCTTGGTGTGTTTCGCCATCTGCACCTACAAGTCCAGCTCGGTCAATTGCAAACACAACATTTAAGTTTTGACGACAAATATCATGTACGACTTGATCATACCCTCTTTGTAAAAATGTTGAATAAACTGCAAATACAGGCTTTATTCCTTGTGTAGCTAATCCGCCAGCCATTGTTGTTGCATGCTGCTCAGCTATCCCGACATCAATCATTCGATCAGGAAATTCTGTTGCGAACTTATCCAACTTTGTTCCACCAGGCATCGCTGCTGTAATAGCTACTAATCGTTTATCTTCTCTAGCAATTTTTTTAAGTGTATCACTAAATACACCACTATAGCTTGGTGGTCCAGGTTTTTTCACTACTTCTCCAGACTCGATCTTATATGGCCCTAAGCCATGCCACGTTCCTTCTGCATCGTTTTCTGCAGGGCCGTAGCCTTTTCCTTTTTTCGTTAGAACATGAATGAGTACAGGTCCTTTTGTCTTCTTGGCATACTTCATATTTTCAAGTAAGTCATCAAAATCATGACCATCAACTGGTCCTAAATAAGTAAATCCTAATTCTTCAAAGAAGATACCTGAAACGAGTAAATATTTTAAGCTGTCTTTGACTCTTTCAGCTGTTGTAGCCAATTTCCCACCGAAAGCAGGGATTTTTCGAATTAGCATCTCTAATTCTTCTTTAGCTTTATGATACTTCCCAGCTGTTCTTAACCGGCCTAAAACATTGTGAAGGGCACCTACGTTCGGCGCAATAGACATTTCATTGTCATTTAGGATCACAATAATATCTTTTTGTTCATGACCAATATGGTTTAATGCTTCTAAAGCCATTCCCCCGGTTAACGCTCCATCACCAATAACAGCAACGACTGTTTCATCCGTTCCTTTTAAGTCACGTGCTGTTGCCATTCCCATCGCAGCCGATAAAGAAGTCGAACTGTGTCCAGTTTCCCACACATCGTGTTCACTTTCACTTCTTTTTGGAAAACCACATAAACCTTTGTATTGACGTAAGGTGTCAAACTGGTCAGCTCTGCCAGTAAGAATTTTATGGACGTAAGCTTGGTGTCCTACATCCCAGATAATTTTATCTTTCGGACTTTCTAAACAGTAATGTAGAACCATTGTAAGCTCAACAACACCCAAGTTAGGACCTAAGTGACCACCTGTAACCGATAACTTTTCTATTAGAAAGTGACGAATTTCAGATGCTAATTCTTCTAATTCTGATTTGGATAGTTGCTTTAACATACTAGGGTCTTTTATATTTTCAAGTTCCATTAAGAACCCTCACTTTCAATTATTCTTATCTCTTTTTTTTACTTTTTCCGTTCTTACCATTATTAACAAAAAGTGTTATTTTTAATTTTACCTCTAAAATATATAATATTCTACCGACTTGATAGATAATAGGAGTAGAATATTGGATAGCCATCGTTTTTCCTATAGACTTTCCCCCAACAGTTAATGCGGCCACTACACTTGTAAATAAAACAGAAATAAAGAATTGGTATAGCGTTTCCTCACCGTGTCCAAGCTGTAAAGCAAGCTGAAGTACTACATATGCTGAAGCAGTTCCACTCACAATTCCTGCTATATCACCAATTACATCATTACAAAAATTTGCAAAGCGATCTGCGTTTCTTGTTATTTTTACAGCATGTTTTGCTCCTGTTAGTTTCCTTGCAGCCATCGCATGGAAAGGAGCTTCATCAGCAGCGGTCGCGGCTACACCAATTGTATCAAAAAAGACACCTATTAATACAATAAAAAACACTATAAGCATACCTATGCTCCAAGTTACGCCACTTAAGAGAAACGTCGATATAACTGAAAAAATAGCCGCTAACACAAGTGTGATAACGGCAATTCCTAAACTCCAATTTATGGATTTAATAAATGAGTGTTTCATTTATATTATTTGTCACCTATCTTTTTAAATTAAAAGAGACACAGTCCAACATTACACATCACTTATAATATATATGTATAATGCTGAGTGGTCATTTAAAGAGTAAACGCTGTGGCTTAGGTCCAGTAGGATTTCCCAGATACGTACCGAAGCGTCGCCGCTCTGGCGGTTTCCCTTTAAACCTATCTTAGCGCCGTCACCAAACGCTAGACTGGATTACCACTTAGTCCACACTTCAATCCTCTTTAAATGTCTTGCGAACAGTCTAGGAGTTTTCCTCAACAGCTCCTTGCTACTCTTTTATCCTCTTTTGCAGAGCAGATTTCATATGGCAAAGAGTAAACGTTGTTGGCCGACAACCTTTACGCCCACTTCCATAATCCCCTCTAACTCCACTCAAGGCAGGCTACGCTGCTGGCAGAACTACCCAAGTTTGCCTTAGCAGGTTCATACCTAATGTTACCACCGTTTGTATGCACTGCATACAGCAGTAAAATAAGGCCTCCACGGTGTGAGGGTCAACGCCCACATGCCTTTGTGGATCGCCCTCACACCTTAACACCCAGCGCCGACCCAAAGCTGGGCGCCTCAAGCCGACACAAGGAGCTTCATCGATGTGCCCTTTAGCGGATTTTTAGCCCCGCCTTCAAGAATAGAGAGCCGACTAGAATACTGCACCACTCTCTTTGTAGAGTTATTATATCACTAGATAGAAAATCGCTCAATGAAAATGTCTGTCAGCCGTAAAACATGTTTCCATCCCTAACAGTTTAGTGATCTCTTTCCACAATATAGTCGGTAAGCTCCATTAACAATGAGTTTTCAAGCTTTACATTATATAAATATTCTTTTGCGCGATTTGTATGCTCGAATAATTTTTCTTTTGCACCGTCCATCGTTAATAGTGATGGATAAGTACTTTTTTCGCTATCGAAATCACTACCTATAGGCTTACCAATCATAGCTGCGTCCCCCTCAATATCAAGAATATCATCCTTGATTTGAAAAACGAGACCAAGTTCTTTTCCAAATAAGCGTAATTGGTCAATCTCTTCCTCATTTGCTTGAGCTAAAATAGCCCCAGCTAAAACGGCGTACGTTAAAAGGTCGCCTGTTTTATGATGGTGGATGTACTCTAATTCCTCTAAGGTAAGATTTTTCCCTTCACCTTCCATATCAGCAACTTGTCCCCCGACCATTCCCTCAGGACCTGCTGCTTTTGCAAGTTCTTGGATTAGCTTTACCTTCATTCCATCAGTTACATTTGAGCTGTTCATTTCACTAATTAATTGAAATGAATAAGTAAGCAGCGCATCTCCTGCAAGAATAGCCATTGCTTCACCAAAGACTTTATGGTTCGTTGGTTTTCCTCTTCGTAAATCATCATCATCCATTGCCGGTAAGTCATCATGTATTAAAGAATATGTATGCAACATTTCTATGGCGCACGCGATACTAGTTCCAATTTTTTCATCACGATTAAAAGCATGAAGAGTGGCTAATAATAACACTGGACGAACTCGTTTTCCACCAGCAGAGAGCGAGTAAAGCATCGCTTCTTTCAGAGTGGATGGAGCTTCTAAGTGACTAATACACTTTGGTAATTGTTGTTCAATCTCTATTTTGCTTTTTTGTAAAAATTGTTTTAGATCAATCACTCTGCTTGATCCTCCTGAAACGATACTTCTTCTATTTGACCATCTTCAGTTAAAATTTGTTCTAATTGCTTTTCAACTACTGTCAGCTTATCGTGACAAAGCTTCGATAAGTTCATACCTTGTTGAAACATTGAAATCGCTTCTTCTAATGGTACGTCACCTTGCTCAAGCTTTTCAACGACACTTTCAAGCTCATTTATTGCATCTTCAAAAGATAATTCCTCTCGGTTTTGCTCGCTCATCACTCATCCACCTTTAATAAAGTTTCCTTTTTCGTATCTACAACTTGACAATTCACAGTTCCATCCATGACTCTGATCTGAACTGCGTCATCTAGACTCACATCAGTTATTGATTTTACTAACTCGTTACGATCGTTAAAAGCTAAACTATACCCACGTTCCATCATTCGCAACGGACTTAGTACTTCTAGTGTCTGTACTCGATTTTGAAATTGGTTTTGTTTTTCCTTTAGCAGCCATTTCATATTCCTTAAAAGTTGGTCTCTTAAAAATAATGACTGTTGCTTAGCTTCCAACAGCTTTGCATTGGGATGATTTCTCATTATGTCTTTCGTTAACTGATTTATCTGTTCTGACCGCTTATCTATAAGTCGGCGCATTTCACGTTCAAGACGATCATACAAACGGTCAAGCTCTTGCTCTTTTTGATGAACTAATTGCTGTGGGTAGCGAAAGGCATAGGATTTTTGTAAACGGTTTAACCTCTGCTTTTCTCGCTCGACCTTCTCCATTAAAGCTCGTCGTAATCTAAGCTTTTGCAAATCAATAGCTTTAACTAATTCTTTTAGTTCTGGAACGGCTAATTCTGCTGCTGCTGTTGGTGTTGCAGCTCGAATATCTGCAACAAAGTCAGCAATTGTAAAGTCCGTTTCATGACCTACTGCAGATATAATAGGAACTGTCGATTCATAAATAGCACGCGCTACTGCTTCTTCATTAAAAGCCCAGAGTTCCTCAATAGACCCTCCACCGCGACCGATAATTAACACATCAAACATATTGACTGCATTTGCTTGTCTGATAGCTTTTACAATCGAAGGTGCGGCGCCTTCACCCTGCACCAATACGGGTAATAACGTAATAGTAGCAATTGGAAATCTTCTTTTTATTGTTGTAATAATATCCCGAATCGCTGCCCCTGTTGGTGAAGTGGCAATCGCAATTCTCATAGAATAGTTTGGAAGAGGCTTTTTCAAATGCGGAGAAAAAAGGCCCTCAATTTCTAACTTTTCCTTTAATTGTTCATAGGCCATATACAGACTTCCGACACCATCTGGTTGCATTTCTCTAGCATACATTTGGTACTGTCCATATGATTCATATACAGTGATTTCACCACGAATAAGCACTTTCATACCATCTTCTGGTTTAAACTTTAGAAATCGATTATTCCCTGCAAACATGACCGCTTGCATTCGTGCTTGTTCATCCTTAATGGTAAAGTACATATGCCCGCGGTTATGATGCTTAAAGTTAGAAAGTTCACCTCTAATCCAAACATTTTGCAGAACATCGTCAGCTTCGAATTGCCTTTTTATGTATCGAGTCACTTCCGTTACAGATAATATATTTTCCCTAGACATAAGAACGGCTCCTTATCTTAACCTCGCTTTGCCGAAATAATCGTGTTATACAATAGCATCGTAATTGTCATCGGTCCAACTCCACCAGGAACAGGTGTTAAGTACGATGCAACTTCTTTTACATCATCAAAAACAACATCCCCGCACAATTTCCCTGTTTCAAGGCGATTGACACCGACATCAATAACTGCTGCTCCTTCTTTTACATAACTTGCATCAACAAAGTTTGCTTTCCCTACAGCAACGATTAATATATCTGCTTGTTTTGTTATATCCTTCATATTTTCTGTACGTGAATGACAGTATGTAACAGTTGCATTCTCATTTAATAATAGTTGTCCAACTGGCTTTCCAACAATATTACTTCTCCCAATCACGACTACATGTTTACCCTCTAATTTAATACCTTTAGACTTCAGCATTTCAACAATGCCAAATGGAGTACAAGGAAGGAACGTTTCTTCCCCAATCATCATTTTTCCAATACTGATCGGATGGAAGCCATCGACATCTTTTTCTGGACTGATTTTTTCAATTACTGCTCTTTCTGAAATATGCTTTGGTAATGGAAGTTGAACAAGAATTCCGTGTACTTCCTTATCATTATTTAAACTATCAATTAAATTTAACAGTTCTTCTTCAGAAATATCTTCTGATTTCTTAATAAGTAATGAACGGATGCCCACTTCCTCACATGCCTTTACTTTTCCGGATACATAAGACTTAGAAGCGGGGTGATCTCCGATTAAAATCACAGCTAAACCTGGGACAATCCCCTCTTTACTAAGTTGTTCTACTTCTACTTTCATTTCTTGTCTTTTGCTAGCTGCTAACTCTTTCCCACTAATAATCGTTGCTGACATTTTCTACACTCCTATCCCATTGGAACTGTTTTAGTACATCCTTTAGTTTTCTTCTTTATCTTTATTTATCACTTGAACTACATTAGATAAGACTCCATTAACAAAGCGACCGGACTCTTCCCCACCAAAAGCCTTTGCAAGTTCAATTGCTTCATTGAACGTAACATTCATCGGAATGTCATCAATGTATTTCATTTCGTGCACAGCCATACGAAGGACGGCACGGTCGACATTCCCAACTCTATCTAACGACCAATTCGAGAGATTTTTTGATAACATACCATCAATCTCTTCTTGATGTGACAAAGTTCCTGAAACGATTTTTTCTAAAAATGGAGTTATCTCCTCACCATCTTCAAGTGAGTTTGACAATGCTTCTTTCCATTCCACTGCTGTTAAGTCAATTTGAAAAAGAGCTTGAACGGCTCTTAAACGTGCTAGACGTCTATTCATACGTGTTTTCTCCTTCTGTTGCCTAATTATATGTATGATAATAGCATATTCTACTAGCTGATAACAGAGATTGCCGATATTTATTGAACATACGACTTTTTTGTAGAATTCTCTGGTTGCAACTATCGTACAATTATCAATTAGAAAACAGCCAAAGGCACAATCCTTTGGCTGTTTGTTTGCAAATAGTATTCCCATCGTCAAACCAGTTAATAACTATTTTACTTTAAAATTTATTCTTCAATAATTTCTTGTGGCTCTGTTTGAGCCTCAAATTGAACACCGACAACATGAACATTTACGGCTTCAAGGTCAATACCTGTCATCGTCTGTAACGCTTGTTTCACATTGGATTGAATTTTCTTAGCTACATCAGGAATAGACACGCCGTATATAATAATTACAGAAACATCCACAACTATTCCATCTTCTTTTAACTCAACTTTTACACCTTTTCCGTGATTCTTTCTACCTAATCGCTCGGCAACTCCTGTTGCAAAATTTCCCCTCATTGTTGCAACACCATCTACTTCTGATGATGCTATTCCTGCAATTACTTCAATTACTTCTGGAGAAATTTCTACTTTACCTAGCTCATTTTTTTGTTCCTCTAGGTCTATGATATGATTTTCTGCCATCGTATCGCACCTCCATCATTCAGCCTTATATTCATTTTACCATATTACGGTTGGGTTAAATCATATTGTTCTAAAAATTTCGTGTTAAATTCACCTGAAATAAACTTTTCATGACTAAGCAATTTTAAGTGAAACGGAATCGTAGTATCAATGCCTTCGATTTCAAACTCTGCCAACGCTCGTTTCATCCTTGCAAGCGCCTCTTCCCGAGTTGCGCCGTAAGTTATTACCTTCGCAATCATCGAGTCATAAAACGGAGATATCGTATACCCTGGGTATGCCGCTGAATCAATGCGCACACCTAGACCACCAGGAGGTAAATATTTTGTGATTTTTCCAGGTGAAGGCATGAAATTTTTACTTGGATTTTCAGCATTGATCCGACATTCAATCGACCAACCATTAAGCATAACATCTTCCTGTGTTACTGAAAGCTCCTTCCCAGAAGCTACAAGAAGTTGTTCTTTGATCAAATCAATTCCAGTAACCATCTCTGTTACTGGATGCTCAACTTGGATCCTCGTATTCATTTCCATAAAGTAAAATTGCCGCTCACGGTAATCATAGATGAATTCAACTGTCCCTGCACCTGAGTAATTAACTGCCTTTGCTGCTGCGACAGCTGCTTCACCCATTTTATCTCTCATTTCTTGGTCAAGCGCTGGTGAAGGAGTTTCTTCTAATAGTTTTTGCAATCTTCTTTGTATACTACAATCTCTTTCACCTAAATGAATAACATTACCATAGTTATCTGCAAGTACTTGAATTTCAACGTGGCGGAAGTCTTCTATGTATTTTTCCAAGTATACACCCGGGTTACCAAATGCCGTACTTGCTTCTTGTTGGGTAATTTGAACACCTTTTTTTAACTCTGCTTCATTGCGGGCGACACGAATTCCTTTTCCGCCACCGCCAGCCGTTGCTTTAATAATGACAGGGTATCCAATCTCACTAGCTACTTTTAAACCTGCTTCAACATCTTCAATAATCCCTTTAGAACCAGGAACAATTGGTACATTGGCCTGCGCCATTGTTTCTCTTGCCACATCTTTAGTTCCCATTCTATTAATGGCATCTGGACTTGGTCCAACGAATGTTACATTACATGCTGAACAAATTTCTGCAAAGTCAGCATTCTCAGCTAGAAATCCATATCCAGGGTGGATCGCATCCACCTCAGTTAATGTAGCTACACTCATAATGTTTGTGAAGTTTAAATAGCTTTTAGCCGAAGGAGTCGGACCGATACAAAACGCTTGGTCTGCCAGCCTAACATGAAGTGCGTCTTTATCAGCTTCTGAATAAACTGCAACAGTTTCAATACCTAACTCTTTACACGCTCGAATAATTCGAACGGCTATTTCTCCTCGGTTAGCAATTAGAACCTTTTTTATCATCATAAACTCTCCCTACTCTGGTTGAACAACGAATAATGGTTGTCCATATTCTACTAATTCCCCATTTTGAACGAGTATTTCTACAATTTTACCGTTAACTTCGGCTTCAAGTTCATTCATTAGCTTCATTGCTTCTAAGATACAAACAATCGTACTTTCATTGACATGGTCACCTGGTTTCACATAAGATTCTGCATCCGGCGCTGGTGCTGCATAAAATGTTCCTACCATTGGAGATTTAATAGTGACATGTTCATCATTCACCTTCATCTCAGTTTGGCCTGACTTTTCCGCCTCTACTGATGTTTTGGCTGCAACTGCTTTTGGCTCTTGTGCTGTGATGATTGGTTGAACGTTTTCTTGAACGGCTGGAGTTCCAACGATTGTTGATGAACTTAATGGTGAGTTCGTGTTTCTTTTAATCGTTATTTTCGTTCCATCTTGTTCGATTTTTAGTTCATCAATCGTCGACTTATCAATTACTCTTATCAATTCTTTTATATCTTGAACTTTTAACATCATTTTTTGTCCCTTCATGTTCCAGCTAATATATTTATTCCGTCATTTCTTTTTCTTCTGTTTCTTTAACTACTGCATCGTTCTTGTATTGACGAAAAATAGGAAACTCAGATAAGTTATCTGGAATTTTACCGTTCTCTAATAAAATTAGTTTGACAATGTTTTTATTTCTAGCCATATGAAACTTTTCGCCATATTCATTTTCTTTCGTGTATCGTTTGATGCTATCATAGTCATCTTCTTGAATAGATACTGTATATGTATTTCCGCCTTCTGTTTCAAAATCCTGCACAAATCCAACTTCAAATTCAACAATTTGAATGTTATCATTTTTCAAGTTACGAGTTTGTTCAAATACTGCTTTTGCACCTTCTGTTAAGTCATTCCATTCCACTATAATCACCTCATAAAATCATACTTACAATCTTTAGTACTCCGATATTGACGTATTATACCATTTCATCGTTTCCTACGCATTATAGTATAGCATGTTCCAAAAGAATAAAGATATAAACATCAAACATCAAGGTTGTTTTCGTAAACTTTGTTGCTTTTGGACCGTTTTCGCTTCACGCCTAGCGTGAAGAGCCAACATCAAAAAGAGACTAATATGATATTAGCCTCTTTACATACTTGTTCAAAAGGAGGACATCCTCTAACTTTTTCTTATTTTGATGGCTGATGCCCAACAACAACTAATCTTTCGCCTAATTGTTCGTTTGCCATTAGAAGAATTTCATTCGCTTGCTCTTTTGATAATTCATCTGCTCTTACAATGATTTTCACTTGCTCTTCTTCAGTTAATACTAATACATCTTTATATCCTTTTGAACGAATTAAGGTTTCTAATAAATTCTCTTTTTGTTCTAACGCTAGTAAGTTATTTTGTTTTTCTAATGCTTCCACTTTTACTTGTGCGGGTACATCTGCTTCTGCAATGATATTTGTATACTCTTGAAGCATTTTGCTGCGTGATACTTCACGATCTAAACGGATTTCCGTAAAGAACTCGTCACTATTAATCGCTGAAATCATTCCGTCTTCAACTTCCCCTTCGCCTTCTTCGTTACCTTCAGTCATCATTTCTTCCATTTCATCTTCTTCAATATTTACAGAAACTTGCCCAGCATCTTCTTCACCCATCATTTCTTCAATACCTTCCATATCTTCGTCCATATAAGCTAAATCCGTTGTGTTTTGTGGTTGAGATGTCATGTAGTACACTGATAAAACTACGATTAAACTAAGCATTGTTAATAACCATACTGTTTGTTTTTTTAATACCATTTTTTATTCCTCCTTTAATTTCTTAGGCATTACTGAGACTCGGTGAGCTGGAACATCAAGGACACGACTGACAGCTTCAACAACCCTTGCTTTCACTTGCATATTGTCAGCTCCTGCTGCTACAACAAGGACCCCACGGATTTCAGGCTTTTGCTTTTTTACTAAAAGCGGTTCCTCACTGTCTCCTTTACGGACGATGACGACCTGTTCGTCTCTCGTTAAGTCATCTACTTGTCTTGTTCCCCCTTCACGGTCGGTCTCATCGGTTTTCTGATGTTTTGTATGAATGTTTCGTTCATACACTCTTTTTTCGGTTTCTGCTAAATTGATCATAATGGAAACATCAGAAACCCCTATCATTTGTTCTAAAACTTCTTTTAATTGATTTTCATAGCGGATTTCATAGTCTTCCATCGTCATAGGACCGGAAGAGCTACTCCGTCCTAAAGCTGGCTCTGCTTCTTGATTCTCTTCTTGGTTAAACACTGGTTCACTTGGTGGAGCACTCTGATCATCACCAATGAAATTACCTAATATCATTAGTCCAACACCTACACAAAGAACCATAATCACGTATTGGATCGTATTTTTTTTCTTTGGACTGCCAGCTTTTTGATCAAACAGCTTTTTTAGCCATTGCTTATCCCCTTTATCACCTTTTTCCATATCATTGCTCCCCTCCTTCCCAGGCTAAAGAAATTTTATCTTTAGGAATTTGCCACTCATCTGCTAAAAATGTTTGAATGGGAACTGCATCTACTCTTGTCTCTTCTTCAGCAGGTAGTTCTTTCCGTGTGTCGATATTTACAACAGAAACTGCTTGAACGAGTTCACCTTCATTTTCCTCTTCTGCCACTCTTTTAAGATGCACTGTTACTTTTACAATGGCATCTTCATCTGTAGTATCAAAGGCAAATTCATCGAGGGTAATTTGAACACTATCAACTTCTACATCAAACTTTGCCACCAACTCCTCTTCTACTTGTCTCTTCATTGGGACAGCCATCTGTTCTGATATATATGCACGTTGTCCTCTTTCTATTTCTATTTTCTTTCTTTCTATTGAATTTTCTAAAGATTTTTCTGAAATGTGTTTATCATTTGAAAAATTTGGTAGAATATCGTTGATATCTTTAGAAAAGATGGAAAGCAAAGGATTTAGAATAATAACTAGTAACAGTAGACCAACAACCATCTTGACATAACGTTGCATACTGGAATTGGGTAATAGGAGCTCCAAGATCGTAGCTAGTAAAATAAATATAATAATATTGGTTAGCCATTCTGTTAAAAAGCTCATTTTTCACACTCCCTACCGCATCATTAATGAAACATTTCCTGCTGCAATGATAATCGTTAGAGCTAGGAAGAACATTAAGCATACTGTTGCTAGCGCTGCAAATATGAAAATAACCGACTTACCAATAATAGATAAACAATCAATAATTGGACCACCACCAAGCGGTTGAAGGACTGCAGCTGCAACTGTATAAATAATGGCAAGCGACAATACTTTGATCGCTGGAAATGCGCATAGCATGAGAAGTATCGCTAGACCAGCTAGTCCAACCGTATTTTTCAGCAAGACACTAGCACCCATTACAGTATCAGCAGCATCGGTAAACATTCTGCCGACAACTGGAACAAAATTCCCTGCAATAAACTTTGCTGTCCTAATTGTTATTCCATCCGCTACAGCAGACGTTGCACCTTGGACAGAAATAACACCTAAGAAAACTGTTAAAAATACTCCTAATATTCCAACACTAAAATTCCGTAAAAAATTTGCTAACTTCGTAACTTTGTAGTGGTCACTGAGCGTACTAACAATACTTAATATCGCAGAGAGGAACAGTAGCGGCATGACCACATGTTGAATGAGCAGTCCACTCGTATTAACGAGAAAAACAATTAATGGATGGAACAACGCCACTGATGAAATACTTCCAACAGCAGCCATTAAGGCTAATAGTAAAGGTAATAAGGCAATCATGAAGTGAATCATATTATTTATGGCATCCGATGCATACGTGATCGCAATATGAAAACTATTTAGCGCTATCACAATTAACACCATATAGGTGATGGCATAGGCAACTTTACTAATCGTATGCTGCTCAAAAGCATTTTGTAAGGATTGTAATACCATCGCAAAAATGGTTAATAGTATGAGTGATCCAAGAAGTTTTCCATTGACTAATAATTCATGAAGAAAAAATTTTATAAGTCCACCAAACCACTCTTTAATAGAAAACTCTTTTTCCCCTTTTACAAATTCCATGAATGTGCCTTTTTGACTTTCTGGAAGAAACCCCCCATATTCTGTTGCAATCTTGTCCCAAAATTCCTTGACTTCATCTACTCCTAAATTATCTAATTGTTCTTCTACAAAAGTTTGTTCATCAATCGTTGTAGTCTCAGCTGATACTTGAAATGGTATGAAGAATAGTAAAGCAAAAAAACATACGGTTAAGATGCGCATCTCTTCACCCCCTCTATTCGTAATAGGAGATGCTTGTACCACTCGATTTTAGCCCGGAATTAACGATATAATCATCTCGATAATGGAAGTCAAAATCGGGATAGCCATAACTAGAATTAATATTTTCCCTGCTAACTCTATCTTGGAAGCGATTGCTGCTTGTCCAGCATCTTTTGCAATTTGTGCTCCAAATTCAGCAATATAGGCAATGCCAATAATTTTTAAGATCGTTTGAACATAGACCATATTAATATTGGCACTTTTTGCAATATCCTCGAGCATTGTAACCACTTTGACTATCTCATCTATGATAAATAAGAAAATTAGTATCCCAACGAATACAGTTAATAGAAAAGCAAAGGTCGGCTTTTGTTCTTTTACAACTAGAGCAAGGAAGGTGGTGATCAGACCTAGTCCAACGATTTGAATGATTTCAATGGTCACCACCCCCTAACCTTGAAATAAGAATACACCTTTTATTTTTTGGAATAAGTCATCAACGATTGATGCCACCATATAAAGGACTACGACAAAACCAATGAGTGTTACCCATTGTGCCCAATCGTCTTTTCCCATTTGTTTTAGAACGGTATGAATCATGGCAACAACAATCCCTATTCCTGCGATTTGAAA
The DNA here is from genome assembly GCF_048323755.1 of Alkalihalobacterium sp. APHAB7. Classification (NCBI taxonomy): domain Bacteria; kingdom Bacillati; phylum Bacillota; class Bacilli; order Caryophanales; family Bacillaceae; genus Alkalihalobacterium; species Alkalihalobacterium sp. APHAB7. Next base: position 30,135 of record NZ_JBLWFS010000007.1, on the reverse strand, counting down.
GATGGTATTTACATCATATGCCACCGTTAAACCCTCCCTTATTCCTCAGGATGCAAAAATAATTGCTTATAACATTAAAATAATGATGAGTAAACCCGTTAAGAAACCTAAACTTTTTATCATCTTTTCATATCGATTTTGGCGATCTTTTGCTTCGCTTTCTTCACGCTCAAGGTGATTAATAGTAAGTAAGATTTGTTTCTGCTGGTTCGTTCGATCATGTTGACCTAGTGTCGTACCAAATTGTTGCATTATTTCATACTCTGCGTCGCACAGGGCCGTAAGCTGCCATGTTTCTTTCAAGCTTTCTTCCCATGCAACCGGTACACTTTCTTCTTGATTTTTCAACCTTTGAGCAAATCGTGAAAAGAAATAGGACACTGGCTTAGGCATTTGTTTAGCTAAGTTACTACAAGCGTCCGCTAATGGTGTCATACCATACATAATTTCAGCTTCTAGGGACTGAAGCGCAATTTTTAATTGTCTAAGTTGGCGAGGACGTTCACTTAGCCTTCTTGCAATTTCAAAACCGACCCAAGTCGTAGCAATTAAAATGATGATTGCACCTATAAGCTTCAAATAACGCTCACCACATCTTTCCGAAGCTGATTACGAATTCTCCGAATGCCCCCTGCAGAATTCCTTCTCGTGAGTTCAATGCATCGATGAAACACATGAGCTTTCATTAAACCTGAAATGGTCGGACGGTGATCTAACTCTTCCATATCAAAACCATGTACTGTAGTAATAATTTTAACGCCAGCATGGATCGCTTCCATGATTGCTGTTGCATCCTCCTGCCGACCAATTTCATCTACAATTAACACATCAGGACTCATCGAACGGATCATCATCATCATCCCTTCCGCTTTCGGACAACCATCTAGTACATCAATTCGATGCCCCAATTCGTGTTGCGGTACACCTCTTACACTAGCAGCTATTTCAGAGCGTTCATCAACAATACCTACCTTACAAGGCGGTATATTTAATTCGGGTACTCCACTACTGACGATGCGGGCAATATCTCTTAATAACGTTGTCTTCCCGGTCTGTGGTGCTCCAACGATTAATGTATTTTGCCACCCTTTTTGATAAATGTGCGGAACTACCTTATTTGCAACACCTATCTTTTGTCTGGCAACCCTAATGTTGTATGAGCTAATATCTCTTAGTGCTTTCACTTGCCCTTGTTCAATAATCACCTTTCCAGCTAAACCAACTCGATGTCCGCCGCGGATTGTAATAAATCCCCGTTTCAATTCCTCTTCAAAAGCATATAATGAATATTGACTAAGTTGATTTAATAGCTGTTGACCATCTTCTGGTCTAACCTTATACATTTGTCTTCGAACTTCAGGATAGAAGGGTTTTCCACATGCGATGATTTCTAATGGTCGGTTCACACGAATACGGATTTCTTCTAACTCTTTTTTTATTGAGTCTGGACACTGAGTAATAAGCTTAGCAATTGGCTCTGGCAAAACATCTAGTACTTCCTCCATATTTCTCTCTCCTTCATCCTCAAAAGCTAGTCTCAACCAAATGTATGCACACACAGCTTGTTTATTCCTTATCTTTTAATCCCTATAAGAATTAACGTTACTCCTAGTCCAATGAGTATGAGCTTACTGGCTGACAGTTTGTCTGCTAATCCAATGAGCCCTATTGTCATCGTAGTAATTAAAACAAGCGGTCCAACAATAGCTAAAATTGCATTGATAGCTACAGCTTTTTCAATACTGTTGAACTTTAGCATAAGCCCAGCTGCAGATAGTTCGATCAACCCTGAAATGACTCGCAATAAAACCATTCCTAGTAACGCTGTTTCAATTCCTGTTAAGAAGCCTTTCATCTCATTCACCTCTAAGCGAAACTCTCTTTGTACAACCTATGATGCAAGTGAGCAGTTCAGAACAGCTTGTTTGAAAAATAAAAAAGAAGCCGATACATTGTTCAGCTTCTTTCAACACCGTATTGTTTCAGTTTCTTCAGTAGATTAAAAAAGAGCTTAATGCAAATGCATCAAGCTCTTCAGAATTAGGCACGCGACACGTAATCACCGTTACGAGTATCAATAATTAAAACATCACCTTGGTTAATAAAGAATGGCACTTGTACCGTTAACCCAGTTTCAAGAGTTGCCGGCTTTGTACCTCCACTTGCTGTGTCACCTTTAATTCCTGGCTCTGTTTCTGTCACTTCTAGTTCAACTGTATTTGGAACTTCTACCCCTAAAATTTCAGTTTGGTAAGTCATGATATGAACTTCCATATTTTCTTTTAGGAATTTTAATTCGCGTTCAATTTGTGATGCCGGTAGTTCAATTTGTTCATATGATTCGTTATCCATAAATGTATGTGTATCACCACTGGCATATAAGTATTGCATTTTGCGATTTTCAATGTGTGCTTTAGCTACTTTTTCACCAGCACGGAATGTTTTTTCTTGGATCCCGCCTGTACGAATGTTACGTAATTTCGTACGAACAAATGCAGCACCTTTACCTGGCTTTACATGCTGGAATTCAAGTACTTGCCAAATTCCGTTATCTACTTCAATCGTTAATCCAGTTCTTAAATCATTTACAGAAATCATGTTTTGTCCTCCATCTTCGTTCAATCAAAAGTTTAATTCACTATAAAAATATACCATACATTATCTGTTGGGTGCATAATTTATTCGCCGACGAAAAGTAGTTCCTTAGTGGATTTTGTAAACGAACGATTTCCATCTTCAGTAATGAGAGTATCATCCTCTATACGAGTTCCGCCTACACCAGAAATATAAATTCCTGGTTCAACCGTCACAATCATACCTGGCTCCAAAATCGTATCTGACTTTGTTGATAATGAAGGTCCTTCGTGAACCTCCATTCCTAGGCCGTGCCCAGTTGAATGACCAAAATACTCACCATACCCTTGCTCGGTAATATAATCACGAGTTAAAGCATCAGCCTGTTTCCCAGTTAGCCCTGGCTTAATTCCGTCCATTCCTCGTTTTTGTGCTTCTAAAACTGTATCATAAATCCTTCTTAACTCATCGCTAATTTGGCCAACGGCTAGCGTACGAGTAATATCTGAACAGTATCCTTGATAATAGGCACCAAAATCAAGTGTAACTAGCTCTCCTTTTTCAATGACCTTATCGCTGGCTACACCGTGAGGAAGAGCAGAACGTAATCCTGACGCTACAATAATATCAAATGATGATGAAGCTGCACCTTGTTTTCTCATGAAAAATTCGAGTTCATTAGCTACATCGAGTTCTGTTAAGCCTGGTCTTATGTATTTCGTAATATGATCAAACGCTGCATCAGCTATTTCTGCTGCTGCAGTAATGATTTTAATTTCACGTTCATCTTTTATTAATCGAAGCTTTTCAACTACCCCACTTACAGGAATAAGGTTTCCTTGTACTTGTTTTTTATAAATTTCAAACGTTTGATACGTCGTATGATCACTCTCAAATCCTAACTGACTAATTCCCATGTTTTGCGCTTGCTTCGCTACTTCTTCAAAAATAGGTCCTGTATGTTGTACAACCTCAAAACCAGCCGCCTGAGTTTGGGCTTGTTCCACATAACGAAAATCTGTAATAAATTTAGCTTCTTTTTCTGACACAAGCGCTACCCCAGCTGTACCAGTAAAATTCGTCATATACCGACGATTATAAGGGCTTGCGATTAATAATCCATCAATACCTTGCTCTTTAAATGTTGCACGTAAATTTTGTAAACGTTCCATTTAATTTCCCCCTTTGATAATTGCTTGAATTGCAAGCTCATATCCAACAAAACCTAATCCGACAATCTGCCCTCTTGTAACAGGTGAAATGACCGAGGTATGTCGAAAAGTTTCTCTGGCATGCACATTTGAAATATGTACCTCAATAACAGGTAATGAAATACTAGCAATTGCATCTCTAATTGCATAACTATAATGAGTAAACGCTCCTGGATTGATAACAATACCTACTACGAAGCCAGTATTTTGTGCTTCGTGAATCCAATCGATAATTTGTCCTTCAGAATTGGATTGTTTACATATCACATCATAACCAAGACCTTTACCATGTTCTACAAGCCTACTCTCTAAGTCAGCTAGTGTTTCATGACCATAAATATCAGGTTCTCGCATTCCAAGTCGATTAAGATTTGGTCCATTAATTACAAGAATCGAGTTCATTGATTCTTTCTCCTCTTTTTGAAATAGACTCTTAGAGCAGGCTTGTGATCAACGGTTGATTTGGGCTCTTCGTGCTTAATTAAAAGCTGTTTTCTTAAACTGTGTTGCTATTGGACCGTAAACCAAGCGTAGCTTGGTTTACGGTCCAATAGCTTAAAGCAACAATCTTGTAGAAAAGAGACTAAGTAAAATATCGCACTGTTCAGTTTTCTTTACCGTCAATGAGCCCAAGCCACCAATTAGTATCACTTTAATTAATACTCTATAGAGCCAGTAAGTATTTTTCTTTATGGTTTATTCTACCATAGTTTTTTCTTCTTTTGCCAATGAACACGTTTAACATTAAGATGATTGTACTCTTTTCAACTCTTGATATTCAAAGGAAATTGAGTACCCAATAAACACACCATATAGCAGGTACAAACATAAAGTAGTTATTATAGTGTTCGAATCTAGGTTTGCCACACTTTTTAGTCCAGGGAAAATTGGATTCAATAAGTAAAACACAATTAACCACAAAATAATTCCGTATACCGCTCCTGCCCACATACTATTTACCTTTTCAAGTAATAGCTTATAAATAAATGCAACTAGGATTGATAACAATGCAATAACAACAATTCCAACGATTTGTCCAATATAGCCATTCTTCCAATTACCTAAAGCCCACGGCATCAATACAAGAGCAGGGCCAATTCGTGCAAAATTAAAAAAGAAGGCAATATAACCTAGCGTACTCCATAATAACCCCCCGACTACTCCAATGGTTGCAACTTTGGCATTATATGACATCGGGTCATCTTTTTGGTTTTGTTCTAATGATTGTTGATTTTCCAATGTACACCACCTCCAATTGTAGTATGTCCCATCTTTTTCTATAGTTTTCATTAAATTTCATTTCCATTCATTTGGCCGTTAAATGGATATCTTTAGAAATTTTCTAGAAATATGTGTAATTTAAATAATAAAGGGGAAATCTATGAACAGGAAGATATCAATAGAGGAATTATGGACATTGTTGTAGAATATAAATTAAAAAATAATAATTTATGTTTAGATTCCTTAACTTATGCAACTATGATAATCGAGGCCATGCAGTCTCAGACACATAAATCAAAAATAAAGTGTAATAAATTCTTTGTAGATCTTCTATAAATCAACTTTTGCTAATTCTGTGGAGGTGAGCCAAATGTCTCGTAAAATGTACAATCCTCTTGTTTTAATTCTTATTGGGTTAGCTGTGTTCGGCTTTTTTTATCGACTAATTACAGAGCCGTTACAATTATTGACCCAGTTCATTATTTTTGGGGCTATTGCTGCAATCCTATTTTTCTTGTACAAACGCTTCCTTGCGAAGCAATTTGGAGTGGAAGGGACCTCTCACCGTCCGAAACAACAGGTCAAAAATAAAATAAAGAAAACGACCAACGTCATCCCGCATCGTAAGAAGGCTGGACAAAAGAAAGCATCCAATCGTACGCTAAATAAACGAAGTTCAGCACCAACTTTAACAGTGATTGAAGGAAAAAAAGGAAAGAAAAAAAATCGTGCACTGTTTTAAGTTGCGCGATTTTTTCTTTATCCATGAAATAGGAGATATTTTCACATATAATAAAGGAGAGTCTTTTAGTTATTTTCTTTTATGAAAGGAGGTCAAACATGTTTGAGTCCAACTTCCTCACTTGGTTACTGTCGTTAGAACATCCGATCCTTGATTTTTTCATGTCTCTTTTTCAACTGATTAGTCATGAATATATTTATTTTATATTCATTCCTATTATTTACTGGGCCATTCACAAACAGACCGGTTTTCAGCTTTTATCTTTATTTTTATTTTCCATGTATGTTAACAGCTTTATTAAAGATGTCTTTATGATTGAACGGCCAGAAATTACAAAACTTGATCATGGATATTCATTCCCGAGCAATCATACACAAGCAGCGACTACGTTTTGGGGCTATCTCATTCCTGCTGTAACTAAACAATGGTTTACTATATTTGCTTGCTTTATTATTGCTTTAGTCGCGTTTGCTCAATTATACTCAGGATCTCATTGGCCATTCGATGTCCTAGGAGCTATTATTATCGGGTCGTTTCTAGTTTACGCTAGTTACCGATCACTAGACTGGACGGGTGGGATGCCTGAGCGAATCAAACTATCACTCTGGATCATTATTCCTGTTGCACTTTTTGTTCTTTCCCCGGATCAAGCTTTATATAGTGGTTTATTACTTGGTGCCGGTATCGGCTATCACCTAGAACAAACCAAGAACCGTATGGATATTAAAGTTCCGTTTATCAAAAGAGTAATAGCTATAATTATAGGTCTAATGGGAATTATTGCCCTTCAAACGGTTGGATTGTATTTACCAGATCAATCAGCTATTGAATTCATTTATGCAATTGGTATCGGATTATGGATTACCTATATTGCACCGATTTTATTTGTCAGTTTAAAGATTTATGGACAACAAGGAAATAAAATAGGGGTGTAACCATTGTTAGTACACCCACTTCTTTAAAAACTTGTGTGTACGCTCTCTTCCTAAAAGAATGAGAGCTTCTTTTTTTTCCTCAGTTAAATCAAAATCGGTGGCTTTGACATCTGTTACAGGGATAAATACAATATTTTTGGCATGTTCTTTCACGATATAACGGACATCGTGAGCTTTACGCATCGTTTCAAACAAGGACTGGAACATATCGATCCCATTCTTAATTTCATACGGTGGAATTTCATCTAAGTCTGGGGTCAACCTAAACCCTAATACAGGCCTTACAATCTTTTGATTTATGTCTTTCATAAAAAGCCATAAAGGAAAATTACTCAGAACCCCGCCGTCCACTATATATGATTTTTTACCTGAGGGATTATATACTTTGACTGGTTCAAAGAAATACGGAATAGCACTGCTCATTCTTACTGCTCTGGCAACAGAGAATTTTTCTGGAATAATACCATAGGCCGGTAAATCATCAGGAAGGACAACGATTTGTCCTCTACTTAAATCAGAAGCAATAATTTTAAGTGTTCCTTTTGGTATATCAGCAAATGTTTTGACTCCTTTCTTTGCCAACTTCTCAGCAATCCACTGTTCTAATGCATCTCCCTTATACATCCCCAAGTTAAAATACAATTGCACCCACTTCATCCATTTAAAGGGGATGACTGTTTTTCTGCCGTCCATAAATTCAGCCACATTAAGTTCATTCAACATGTCATTAAGTTCATGACTCGTATATCCCGCTTTCAATAGTGCTGAAAATAATGCGCCTGCACTTGTCCCCGCCAATCTCTCGAAAGTATAACCCTTTTCCTCGAGAACTTGCGTTGCCCCGATAAACGCAAATGCACGGACGCCACCTCCAGCAAAAACACCATCTATTTTCATAACCTTCTCCTCCTCCTCATAATAAAATATGTGTCAATTGTCTAAGGAGGTACAATAGTTGAAAAAAATTTTTTTGGCGGTGGTTATACTGTTTTAGGTGGACAATGCGTATAAAGTGAGGAAACGGAATTAGTTATGAACATTAAAAGAACCAACAAAAAAAGCTGACTCAACTGGCCACTAAATGTGCCCTTTTGAGTCAGCCTCTTCTTCATTTCGTTTTTGAACATTACGCAATTCATTAATACGCTGTTCGTCTTCCTGAAAATATTGAACGAGGTCACCAATGCGATCTATTGCGTCCCAACTTAAATGATGTTCAATTCCCTCTACATCCACATAGATGTTTTCATTTGTTACGCCGATAATTTTCATAAAGTCTTCTAACAAATCATGGCGGTATACTAAACGCTTACCGATTTTTTTACCTTTTGGAGTTAAAACCAATCCACGGTATTTCTCATATATTAAGTATTCGCTTTTATCAAGTTTTTGAACCATTTTTGTGACGGAAGACGGATGAACTTCCAATGCCTCTGCAATATCCGAAACCCTGGCATACCCTTTATCTTCAATAAGCATATATATCCGTTCTAAATAATCTTCCATACTAGGTGTTGGCATCGGTACTCCTCCACTCCATTCGTCTCTTGTCCAATTAAGTCTAAACTATATTTTACTATAACTGACGATGGACAACAATGTTTTTCCTCTAAATTAAAGAGTCCGGCATCTTTACTCGCGTTTATAGTGGACATACATAGAACGCACTATATCGCGAAAGAGCCAGACTCTTTTTATTCAACTACACTTATTTTATCGTTTATTCCTTATAGACCACACTTTAATTGAGCACCACAACTTGTGCACGTGTTACAACCGCCCAGGTCTTCAACTGTCCCTTCACGACATACTGGGCAAGTATCTCCAACTTCAGAACCGAATGTGACTTTAGTTGAACGAAGATCTGCAATCGTATCTACTAATACAACAGTTTGCTTTTTGGTGGAACTTTCCGGTGCCTCATTATTAAATGTATTTTCTTCAGCACTTAACGTTAACACTTGAGCATCACGACTTCCATCAACATAAACCGTTCCGCCCTTAGCACCGCCTTTGTAGAGACGTTCGTAAACCTTTTGTACTTGTTCTACTGTGTAGCCTCTAGGAGCATTTACAGTTTTTGATAATGAGCTGTCTACCCAACGTTGGATCACACACTGTACATCTGCATGCGCTTCAGGAGATAACTCCATCGAAGAAACGAACCATTCAGGTAAGTTGTCTTTGTTTACTTCTGGATTAACACTCAAATATTCTTGAACAATTTCCGCATTTACTTCAATAAACTTCCCTAAGCGGCCACTACGGTAGTACGAGAATGAGAAGTATGGTTCCAGACCTGTAGATACGCCAACCATCGTCCCCGTAGATCCAGTAGGAGCTACTGTTAATAGATGAGAGTTACGGATCCCATGTTCAAGAATTCCTTGACGAATATCCTCAGGCATTTTCTTCATGTATCCTGTATTAATAAATGCTTCTCTTAATGCAACCGTGTCTTCGTACGTTTCCCCTACTAAGAAAGGAAAACTTCCTTTTTCTTTCGCAAGGTCAATACTTGTTCGATAAGCTGTAGTGGCAATGGTTTCGAAAATACGATCAACCATTTGGTCTCCTTCTTCAGAACCGTAAACTGTTTCACAATAGATGAGTAAGTCATGTAACCCCATAACTCCTAGACCGACACGACGTTCACCTTTTGCTTGTTTTGTATTTTGTTCTAAGAAGTAAGGAGTAGCATCAATTACATTATCTTGCATACGCACTCCAACTTCAACGGTTTGCTTTAACTTTTCAAAGTCAACAACTTTATTTTCTTTATCTGCCATTTCAGCTAAGTTAATCGCTGCAAGGTTACAAACTGAATATGGCGCAAGTGGTTGTTCTCCACACGGATTCGTTGCAACTACCTTTTGACCGTATGCTTTAGCATTTGTCATGTCGTTTGCATTATCAATAAAGAAAATTCCAGGTTCAGCTGAATACGTCGCGCAAATATTGATTAAGTTCCATAATTCTTTCGCTTTAATCGTACGGTACGTTCTGACTTTAAAACCGCGTTTCTCCCACTCACGTACATCGCCGTAATCATGCCATTCTTTATTATATATTCCCATTTCTTCTTCCGTATAGTTCTCAACATCTGGAAAGCGTAATGGGTATTTTGCGTCTTTTTCAACGGCTTCCATAAATTCTTTCGTTAAACATACTGAGATATTCGCACCTGTTAAGAACTCAGAGTTATTAACCGTATATGTTCCTCCAACCGCTAACTTCTCTTCTGCTTCTTTAATTATTTTATCGTCAAATCCACCTTGACCTTCGACATTTTTAAAGTTAACTATGCCTTGATACATTGCTTGTTCTACGTTTGAAAGTGGATTGAACTTTAATTTATCTTTTACTAGCTTTTTAATTTGATCGTCTTTAGTCGTCTCTAGTAAGAAACGTAAGATCCGAGGGTTTTGCATTTTAGAAATTATGAATTCTAAAATATCCGGATGCCAATCTGATAGCATAATCATTTGAGCACCACGTCTTGAACCGCCTTGCTCAACTAGATGTGTTAACTTTGCAATATCATCTAACCAAGATACTGATCCAGACGATTTACCGTTTACTCCTCTTGCTAGAGTGTTTCGAGGTCGTAATGTTGAACCGTTTGTTCCAACTCCGCCACCTCGACTCATAATCTCCATTACTTGTTTACGGTGTTCTGAAATACCTTCTCTTGAGTCTTTTACATACGGCATCACGTAGCAGTTAAAGTAGGTAACGTCCGTTCCTGCACCTGCACCATATAAAACTCGTCCAGCCGGTATAAAATTCATATGAACTAGTTCATGATAGAAATTTTCAAATGTTTCTTGGCGTTTTTTCTCATCTACTTCAGCAGATGCTAGGCCCGTAGCAACACGCTTAGCTATTTGCTCATAATAAATCTCTAATGGCTTTTCTATTGTATCTAGTGAGCGTTCGACGATGCCTGTTTGCATTTCGTTCGGTTCATCTAAAACACCATGAAATTCTTCATCAACGAGTACTTTCGCTTTATTAGCTTCTCGATTGATTTCAAGAATAAAACCAAAGCCTCTCGCTGGGAACTTAGGGTCATCTTTCACAGTAAGAACGACGAAATCCCCTTCTTCCAGTGTTTTCTTTTCTGTGTCTTTAAATGTGTAACGATCGAGCATTACGAGGCGAGAAACACCTTTTTTTGTAATGTTCATGTCTCCTGTTATTGGATGAACTTGAGGAAACACCTTAATATCATCATTGAGTTTTTCTTTGTTGATCGTCATCACCTTTGACATCATCATCGTCATACAAATAAGCTCCTCTCTTTTGTATCTTATCTATTTTTCTTCTGCTGAACATGTTGTATGTAGCAAAGAGGTTTAATGTTTAAAAGTTACCAACAATTTCTTAATACGGGTAACTTGGACAAGCGTAACATAAAACAATTCCCAAATCAATATATTGTGTATCAAAGAATTAAATATATACTATATGTTGTGAATTTGTCGTCCGCACATCTTATTTGTCAATGTTAAAAGAAATGAAAAAAACAGAGATATTTCGAGAATAGAGTAAATTTACTACTTAAATTCGACGTAATCAAACAATTTTCTTTGTTGCATTTTAGTAATAGTCAAAAAGGTTGATTTGTAGCGTTTCTAACATTTCCTTAACAACTTTTAGGTAATAATACCTAGAGAATCTCTAAAGCGAAAATGATAAATTGAAGTACAAGACATTTAAGGAGGAAAAAATATTGGACTACGTTCTTTACCAAAATCGTATTATACCAAAAAATGAACTACATATAGATATGGATGATAGAGGATATAATTTTGGAGATGGAATATATGAAGTTGTACGTGTTTATAACGGTATTCCATTTGCTATGGAGGAACATTTAGACCGTTTAAAACAAAGTGCAACAGCTCTTGATATGTCTGTTCCTTATACTATGGATACAATAGAGGAACTCATAAATAGCTTAATTGAAAAAAATAAGATTATTAGTGGAATGATATACTTTCAGCTAACAAGGGGTATTCAACCACGTAATCATTTATACTCACGAGATATAGAGCCTGTTCTTAGCGGTTTCTCAAAGCCACTTGAAACTAATGTCGAATGGCAGCAGAACGGCCTTGATACGTGGATGACAAAAGATATCCGTTGGCTTCGCTGTGACATAAAAACCATTAACTTATTAGGAAATATCATGGCGAAAAGAGAAGCAAGTGATAATAATTGTCATGAAGCGCTTCAACATCGTGAAGGGCTGGTAACTGAAGGTTCATCTTCAAATCTTTTTATTGTTAAAGATGATGTTATTTATACACATCCATCTACCAATTTAATTCTTAATGGCATCACGAGAAGAATTACCATCCGTTTAGCTTATCAAATAGAAGCAACAATTAAAGAGGAACCATTTACGTTGGAAGAATTAAAACAAGCTGATGAAGTTTTTATTACGAGTACAACAATGGAAGTTACTCCCGTTCGTTCAATTAAAGGAGATCTAACCGCTTCGTATAGTATTGGACCGTGGACAAGGAAATTACAACATGCTTTTACAGACTACAGAAAGAAGCAGCAGTAGACACTGCTGCTTCATTTTTTATAATTCCAACTATCATTTGCATATCTTTCATTCGCAATATTTTGAACTATTTCTTTTTCTTCTTCCGTTAGTGTGTAAGGTTCTAATTTAATATCAAGCCCACGTTCAAATCCTAGCTTAAATGCTTCCTTCGCCTCTTCATAACTAACAGGTCGCTCTCTTAATTCATTAATTGCAACAGCCTTATTTTTAAAATTCTTTTGCAGTCTCTCACGCACCCGATCACTCGGATATTTAAATAGATCAAATAATTGGTCCTCGTCTAGATCTAAAATGATAGACCCATGTTGCAAAATAACCCCTTTTTGCCTTGTTTGTGCACTTCCCGCAACTTTTCTACCTTCAACGACTAATTCATACCAAGAAGGGGCATCGAAACAAACAGCTGATCGTGGATTTTTTAAAGCATCTTTTTCTTGCTGCGATTTGGGGATAGCAAAATATGTGTCTAGTCCTAGTTCTTTAAATCCTTCTAGCAGCCCCTGTGAAATAACGCGATACGCCTCAGTAACTGTTTTAGGCATTTCCGGATGCGCTTCAGAAACTATCACGCTATATGTTAATTCTTTATCGTGAAGGACCCCTCTACCTCCTGTCGGCCTGCGAACAAAACCTAAGCCATACTTTTTCACGGCATCCATATTTATTTCTTTTTCTACTTTTTGAAAATAACCAATGGATAATGTAGGGGGATTCCAGCCATAAAAACGGATCGTCGGTGGAATAACACCCTCACTGTGCCAATTTAATAAAGCTTCGTCTAACGCCATATTATAAGCTGGTGAACTGAAGCCAGAATCAATAAACCGCCATGTCTCTTTCATCATACATTTCCTCTTTTCTACTACTAAAATACAAACCTAAGTGTATCAAAAGTCGAATTAAAACAAAAGAAACAAACTTTTGTTTATACATTCTCAATAAACTCCTTAAATAAGCAATTACTTAGTAGACAAACCATAAACTACTACCAACAATTACTTTGCGAAAAATGCCTTCCATGTTTATAATAAATGAGGGAACTATTGATTGTTGTAAATAAAGGAGTGTTTTTGTCAAAAATGGAATGGATTTTATGGGGTTTACTTTTTGGATTATTAGTATTTTTTATTGTGAAACGTTTTATTAAGCCTAAATATTTAACAGAGTTAACGCAAGATGATTTCATTAAGGGCTACCGAAAAGCTCAACTCATTGACGTCAGAGAACCGAAAGAATTTAACGGCGGCCATATTCTAGGAGCGCGTAACATTCCAATGTCTCAATTAAGACAACGAATGAACGAAGTTCGTCCTGACCAAGCAGTTTATTTATACTGTCAGTCAGGTGCAAGAAGTCGTCAAGCTGCTGAAATCTTAAAGAAAAAACGCGGCTGTGAAGACCTTAATCACCTTAAAGGTGGATTTAAAAAGTGGACAGGAAAAATTAAAAAGAAATAAATGTAGTTGAGGATGTTTTCTCATACGAATTTTAAGCAAATAAATCGAAAGAAGAGGACTAGATATTTTTCTAGTCTTTTTCTTATGGATTTTGATGTGCTATTTTTTATTAACTGAGTTGCTTTACCTAGTTAGCTTCAATATATTCTTATAAGCCGTATTTCTATAAAAAAACTAGACAGCAATTAACTGTCTAGTTCTTTACCATGTTTACATTTCTTTTTCGTAACGTAGTACTGGCTTTCTTGCAGCTGTCGTTTCATCTAGGCGGCCAATAACCGTATGATGCGGAGCTTCTTGAACGATTTCTGGATTGTCATCTACTTCTTTTGCAATTTGGATCATTACATCGATAAACTCATCAAGCGTTTCTTTTGACTCCGTTTCAGTAGGTTCAATCATCATACACTCTTCAACGTTTAACGGGAAGTAAATCGTTGGTGGATGATAACCAAAATCAAGAAGACGTTTAGCCATATCCAACGTACGAACCCCTAATTTTTTTTGACGCTTACCAGAAATAACAAATTCATGTTTACAATGCTGTTGATATGGTAAATCAAAGTAAGGCTCTAAACGTCTCATCATATAGTTAGCATTTAACACTGCATACTCAGACACTAGGCGTAATCCAACAGGTCCCATTGTTCGGATATACGTGTAAGCACGAACATTAATACCAAAGTTGCCATAGTAAGGTTTAACACGGCCAATCGACTCAGGTCGATTATAATCAAGACGATAGGTCTCTCCATCTTTTACGATTAATGGTTTCGGTAAATAAGGAATTAAGTCTTTTTTAACCCCAACTGGGCCAGAACCTGGGCCACCACCGCCATGCGGACCAGTAAATGTTTTGTGTAAGTTCAGATGCACTACATCAAATCCCATGTCTCCAGGTCTAGCAATTCCAAGAATAGCATTTGAATTGGCTCCGTCATAGTAAAGCTTACCGCCAGCATTATGAATAATCGTTGCCATTTCAACAATATGCTCTTCAAATAATCCTAAAGTATTTGGATTCGTTAACATCAGGGCAGCTGTATCTTCTCCAACTACCTCTTTAAGATGCTCTAGGTCAACTAAACCATTATCATCTGTACGAACCGTGATCGAATCAAAACCTGCTACTGTCGCCGATGCTGGATTTGTTCCATGTGCAGAGTCAGGAACGATAACCTTTGTACGCTTTGTATCTCCATTTGCTTCATGATAAGCACGGATCAACATTAACCCCGTCCACTCACCGTGCGCCCCTGCAGCGGGTTGAAGAGTTACTTCGTCCATTCCTGTGATTTCAGCTAATGACTCTTGTAACTCAAATAATAATTCTAATGCCCCTTGAACTTGCTCTTCTTCTTGATACGGATGAATATGAGCAAACCCTTCATAACGAGCTACATTCTCATTAATTTTTGGGTTGTACTTCATCGTACATGATCCCAGTGGATAAAAACCTGAGTCAACACCATGATTACGTTTAGATAGAGCCGTGTAATGACGCATTAACTGAAGTTCTGATACTTCTGGAAGCTCAGGCTCGTTCGTACGAACAAATTCTTCAGGAAGTAATTCAGCAAGATCTACTTCTGGTACATCACATTCAGGAAGGCTATGACTAATACGTCCTGGCTTACTCATTTCAAAAATTAGTGGTTGATTTTTACTCATTGATAGCCGCCCCCAATACACCAGCAAACTGGTCAATTTCTGTCTTTGTCCGAATTTCTGTAATCGTTACTAACATATGTCCTTCTAGTTCTGGGTACGTTTTACCCAAATCATATCCGCCGATAATGCCTTGAGCAAACAACGCTTGATTTACTTCTTTGACAGGTTTGTTTAATTTAATGACAAATTCATTGAATGTTGGATGAGAAGAAACAACCTCTACACCTGCTTCTTGCAGTTTCTTTTTGCCATATGCTGCTTTTTGAACGTTCTGGATCGCCATTTCCTTTACTCCAGACTTTCCAATTGCCGACATAGCCACTGATGCAGCTAAAGCGTTCAATGCTTGGTTCGAACAAATATTAGAAGTCGCTTTTTCACGACGAATATGCTGTTCACGTGCTTGTAACGTTAGAACGAAACCACGTTGACCTTGATCATCTGTTGTCTGCCCTACTAGACGGCCTGGAATTTTACGCATCAGCTTTTTCGTTGTTGCAAAATAACCGCAGTGTGGACCGCCATATTGTGTTGGAATACCAAATGGTTGCGCATCTCCAATAACAATATCTGCACCAAACTCCCCAGGTGGCTTTAGTGCTCCTAATGCAAGTGGGTTACTTGATACAACAAACATCCCTTTTTCAGAATGCGTAACTTCCTCAATCGCAGATAAGTTTTCAATTGCACCAAAGAAGTTAGGGTATTGCACAATTACACACGCAGTTTCACTATCGTACTTCGCTTTTAAATCATCTATATCCGTAACACCATCACGAATGTCAATCTCCACCACTGTTAAGTTTTGACCTTTTGCATTCGTTTTTAAGACGTCACGTGCTTCTGGATGAACAGCTTTAGAAACAAGGATTTGCTTTTTCTTTGTTTGTCCTGCACTCATCATCGCAGCTTCTGCAAGCGCTGTTGGTCCATCATACATAGAAGAGTTCGCAATATCCATACCTGTTAATTCACAAATCATCGTTTGGTATTCAAAGATGGCTTGAAGCTCACCCTGAGAGATTTCAGGTTGGTAAGGTGTATACGCTGTATAAAACTCAGATCGGGAAATCACATGATCCACAACTGATGGAATATAATGCTCATATACGCCTGCCCCTAAAAATGACGGCATTTGTTTAATATTTGTATTCTTTTTTGCAAGACCTTGAAGGTATTTTACTAGATCTGGTTCTGTTAATGCTTCTTTAATATTTAAGTTCCCTTTAAAGCGAATGTCCTCTGGAATATCATTAAAAAGATCTTCTATTGACTGTACACCAACAGTCTCAAGCATCTCTTGCTTATCAGACTCGGTCATCGGTAAGTATCGAAAACTCATCGTTTTTCCCCCTATTTTTGCCTTTTATAAAATGGTGTTTGAATTACTTTAGCTTTTAAACGTTTTTTCCTAACTTGAACCTCAACTTCTGTATCAATTGCGGTAAACTCTTTATCAATAATGGCTAAGCCAATATTCTTCTTTAATGTTGGAGATTGTGTACCTGTTGTTATAACTCCAACTTGGTTGTCATCAACAAAAACTTCATACCCCGTACGAGGAATTCCTTTGTCAAGCATTTCAAGGCCAACAAGTTTTCTTGTCGTTCCTTCCGCTTTTTGTTTCTGTAGTGCCGCTTTCCCAATGAAATCAGCTTCTTTATCAACTTTTACAGCAAAGCCCAAACCAGCTTCAAGAGGAGAAATTTCTTTTGAAAGTTCTTGACCGTATAATGGTAGTTTAGCTTCAAAACGTAACGTATCTCTAGCCCCTAACCCGCACGGGAAAACCTCGCCATTCTTACCCTCTTCTAAAATAGCTGCCCATAATTTCGCTGCGTCTTTTTCTTCACAATAAATTTCAAAACCATCTTCACCCGTATAGCCAGAACGAGAAACGAGAGCTTTAACCCCAGCAACATCTGCATTATCTTTGAAACGGAAAAAGCCAATTTTTGATAAATTTTCGTTCGTTAATCGTTGTAGTACAGCTTCTGCTAATGGACCTTGTATCGCAAGTTGAGCAACATGATCTGAAACATTGACTAATTCAACTCCATCAATGATGTGGCTTTCTAACCAACTAGCATCTTTTTCTGTATTGGCAGCATTGACGACAAGTAGATAGTCTTCCTCATCACGTTTATAAACGAGTAAGTCATCTATCGTTCCTCCGTCTTCATAACACATCAAGGTGTATTTTGCTTGCCCAGCTTCCATATTTGCTAGATCATTTGTCATGACTAGCTGCAAGAACTCTAATGCCTTTTCACCCTTCACTTCAATTTCACCCATATGGGAAACATCGAAAAGCCCGGCTTTAGTTCTAACTGCTTCATGTTCCTCTTTAATGCTTGAAAATTGAACCGGTAAATCCCATCCACCAAAATCAATTGTTTTAGCGCCATGTTCTTTATACAAGTCAAATAATGGTGTTCTTTTTAAAGTTGACATGTCAATCCTCCTTAAATATTTAGCAAGAATACAAGATAGAAGGTAAAAATAAATTGCCGCTAGATTAATGCAATTAACTGAGATTAAGCATAATTCAATATATCTGACCTTAATCTAGACAGGACTAAAGTATTTATTCTGTTTATAAAAAAAGACAGAGAAGTACATACTAAATCTATGTACTTCTCTGTCCTGATACCAGAAAGTTTCTTCCTTACTATATGAAGAAGCAAGGAATGTCTTCGTGGGTGGTTCTTAGACTACTAGTCATAGAACACTCTCCAGAGTCGCGTCGAGCAAGAGTCTGTTTGCCTGAGAGATTCACTTTCGCTTGCTCCTTCGGCGCCGCCAATTTGTTCTAAATCCGAACAATATACGAGCTCTCCCCTTGCTTTCATTCGCCATTATAAAGTTTTCAGGTGGAAATTTTATGTTTTAAACAAAATATTATATTAATATCCTATCAATTGATGAGTAGAAAGGCAATATAAAATTTTCAGGAAAGGGTGATATTTCTTGAATTTAGACGTTTTATTTGAAAGAACTTGGCAAGAAGATTTTTGCAAAAGGTTAGATGAAGATGGTCCTTGGTCGAACTGGGAGCTGTTTCAATTAGCTTATGAAGCTGAGCAACATTTATCCATTCCAGAGTTTCATGGTCTTCAAGCACCTAAGCATCTGCCTCATTTAGAGCCGTACCCTCATCAAATTGAAGTTGCAAATACTGTAATCGAAAAAATGAACGGAAAAGCAATTTTAGCTGATGAAGTTGGATTGGGTAAGACCATCGAAGCAGGACTCATTTTAAAAGAATATATGATTCGCGGGCTTGCAAAAAAGGTATTAATATTAGTTCCTGCTTCGCTTGTCTCTCAATGGGCATACGAGTTAAATCAAAAATTCCACATTCCAGCAGTCGCACAGAAAAAAGCATATGTCTGGGAACAATGTGATGTAGTGGTTGCTTCAATTGATACAGCTAAACGAAATCCACATTTTGACATTGTCATGAATCAAGATTATGACTTAATCATTATTGATGAGGCTCATAAATTAAAAAATCCTAAAACCAAAAACTATGAGTTCGTAAAAAACTTAAAGAAAAAGTTTTGCTTACTTCTCACAGCAACACCTGTACAAAATCGGTTAGAAGAAATCTTTAATCTTGTATCTCTCTTAAAACCGGGACACCTTGGAGATTTATCAACGTTCGAAAAGAACTACCGATCTAATCAACGAGCTCCTAAAAATGATGAACAGTTGCGTGAGTTAGTTAATAAAGTAATGGTACGAAATAGACGTGAGGAAACAGGAATAGAATGGACCAAGCGGATTGTACAAACAGTTCCTATTACATTTAGTAAGGAAGAAAGAGAGTTATATGATGCCATTTCTTCTTTAAAACATGACCCGAATGTATTGACTAGTAGCTTTGGTATGCTAACACTGCAACGAGAAGTTTGTTCAAGTCGTGAAGCAGCATTCATGACACTAAAGAATATGATGGATAGAGCTAAAGAAGAAGGTCGTACTTTAAATAATGGCGATCGGTTTATTAAGATGATTGAAAATATTAAACAAAACTCAAAAGCAGAAAAAGCACTTGAAATTATTAAAGGCATAGATGGGAAAGTAATTATTTTTACGGAATACCGAGCAACACAACTATATCTTCAGTGGTTTTTAAAGCAACACGGTATTTCTTCGGTCCCATTTCGAGGTGGGTTTAAACGAGGCAAAAAAGATTGGATGAGACAACTCTTCCAAAACCACGCTCAAGTATTGATTGCAACAGAAGCTGGGGGCGAAGGAATTAACCTTCAATTTTGCAGCCATATTATCAACTATGATTTACCGTGGAACCCAATGCGGATTGAACAACGAATTGGACGAATTCATCGTTTAGGTCAAAAAAATGATGTTCATATCTACAACTTTGCCGTAGAAGATACGGTAGAACAACACATTCTTAAATTATTATATGAAAAGATTAACTTATTTGAACGAGTTGTTGGGGAACTTGACGACATATTAGCCAAATTAGAGCTACCTTCACTCGAAGAACACGTTTCTGAGATTTTACTTCACTCCGACTCAGAAGGAGAAGTCCGTGTGAAAATGGACCATTTATCCGCGATCATTAATGATATTTCGACTGAATCGGGTCATGACGAGGAGGGCGATACACATGCAACAGCAACACATCCATAATTACTTAGAGCGTTATTTTACAGCCAATCAAAGCCCTATCCTACATAGTGGCGATGGCTATCTTCAAGTTCAATTATCCATTGACCTTGACAAAACATTAATGAATCGACCTTTTTACTGGCATTACCTAGAAAAAACAGGCGGGACACCGCAACCGATGCAGATGACCTTAATTACTGATCATGCAGCAGCACCGGAAGAAATTAAAGGTGAACAAATTCACTTTGGATCTCCTAGATTACATCAAATCTTTCAAACAACGAAAGAGCTCGGCGGATTTATTCGAATGTATGAAAATATTCAACTGGTTCCACATGGATCTATTCCTCTTCAACCTTGGCTTTGTACAAATGTGAAAATCTCGTTTCAGTGTGACCGGAAAAAAGACGTTATTTTATCCTTAGGGTTAAATTTAATTCACGGCCAAATAGTCGATAATTTTTTTGACAGGATAAGAGAAAAAGAATTGACTCCGAAAATTCCTGATTTTTGCTTTACCTTATCTCCACTAATAACACCGAAAAGCGGATTACTGAGGGTAGAGCGAACGATCGAAAATTTTATTAATGAACAAGATAAAAATTGGGCAATAGAAGCAAGAAAGCGGTGGGATGAAGATTTACAGCTATTAAACCGTTTTTATGAAGAAGTTGATGAAAAGCCTGAAAGCTATGAAACCGAAAAAGAAGCACTTCGCAGTCAATATGAACCAAAAATTCACGTACAATTTATCAACGGTGGAATGTTCTACTTAAGACAACAGTTCTTTTCTTAAAATGAAAAAGAGGCTGACTATAATAATGTCAGCCTCTTCTTTAATTAGTGAGCAACTGGTGCACCAGAGATTAGTGTCATAACTCCAAACCAGCCAAACACTGCTAACGAAATTGCTGCAAATCCTACAGCAAAAAAGTTCTTTTTGCGCACTTCACGAACTAGTCCCCATGCACAGAAAATTGCAACTAAAGTCATGTTAATTCCAAGAAACACGATGCCTTCCCCCCTTATGTATAACGCTTAAACTACATGCATTTTCACTTATATTATAATAACTTATGAGGGATGTTTCATTATAAACTTGAAAATGTCACAGAATATCCCTCTATAGCTTGACTCATTCTACCTCATTTTACTCTTTTTTTTTGAAATTGTCGAGCTTGGAAAAAAGATTCCTAAGCTCTTATAAAAATGGCCAAGATGTCAGCCGTATTTTCTTTTATAGAGTCTTGGACCAAAGTTCTCCTTCTATTTAATAACCTCATTTTCTATAAGAACTCTACATGAATTTCATATGCATTTGCATATCCCTCAATTAACTCTTTCACGTTACGATCAACATAATAGGTTTGCTTGGTATTATCATATGCAATTAAATCTTCTTCCATTTGTAAAGCAGCCATTTTTATTTGCACTTCTTCACCAGCTAAAATCTTAAACGGTGCCACTAATTCACGATACATATAATAGCGTTTGCCTTTCCAACCATAATCAGGAAACTTTTCATATACCTTCAACTCTTCAAAAAGTAAAAGTTCATGAACTTCCTCAATCAGATCTAAATCTGAAAATTGATCAGCTAAGGTATCGACAGCATTTTGTTCAGTAAAAACATACATCGTTTCAGTTTCATCGAAAAGTTCTTGCTGATAAATTTGAAAATAGCAGTTTTCTAATGTACTTATATCAACATTATGGTTATTTTTTAACTCTAAGGCAAACCCACTGATCACAATATCCAACCCCATTCTTTGAACAACGTATGTATTCAGTGTAAAATAGGATTATATAAACTGCAATGGAGGAGATTTTATGAACTGGAAACAAGTACCTCTAGGTCCACTTCAAACCAACTGTTATTTACTTATAAACGAACAAAAAGAAGCGGTCATCTTTGACCCAGGCGGTGACGGGCCACAATTAAATGCCTACCTAAAAAAAGAAGGAATTACACCATTAGCTGTCCTGCTCACTCACGCTCACTTCGATCATATTGGAGCAGTTGATGATGTAAGAAATGAGTGGAATATTAAAGTTTATTTACATAAAAATGAAACAGATTGGCTTGGTGATTCAACAAAGAATGGTTCTGCTTTTTTCTTAGGAAATCAGGAGATTATCATTAAAAACGCAGATCATATCATTCACGATGAAGGAACATTAACGATTGGTTCTTTTGAATTCAGTATTTATGAAACACCTGGTCATTCTCCGGGAAGTGTTTCTTTCTATTTTGAACCACTCGGTATTGTTTTTTCAGGAGATGCTCTATTTGCTGGCAGTATAGGTAGAACAGATCTACCTGGAGGTAATCATCAACAATTATTAGACAGTATTCATGATAATTTACTCGAACTGCCCGAGGATACCATCGTAGCTTCCGGTCATGGACCGACGACAACAATCGGTCAAGAAATGGACTCAAACCCATTTTTAAGCGGTTTCTAGTAAAATTCTTTTAGAAAAGCATAAAAAAATAGACCTCCTATCTTGGAGGTCACAAGGGGAGTAAATCGTATTGATAAATGAACTATGAGGGGGAGGGGGACTCCCAAAATCATTGTATTCACCAATGTAATAAAATTATATTATAGGCTTTACACTGTGTCAACAGTATTAACACAATTTTCTCTCGGTCTACTAAGAATATTCTAATATAATAATTTTGAGCATTTAAGGGGAGTTTATGACACATCCAATCATTTCTTACATAAGAAATCAAACAAATCAAAAAATAAATTATGCAGAATATATGGCAAAAGTACTTTATGATCCACAATATGGATATTATATGAAACAAAAAGAAAAAGTTGGAAAAAAAGGTGACTTTATCACAACAAGTAATATTCATTCTATTTTCGCCAAAGTATTTTGTTCTATTTTTCACGAGGTCATTACGAAAAATAATCTACCATTCGTCATCTGTGAAATTGGTGGAGGAACAGGTCGCTTTTCTTATGACTTATTAAAAGAATGGAAAGCAAAATATCCAGAATCATATGAAGCACTCTCGTATTACTTAATTGAGGAAAGTCCTTATCACATTACGATGCAAAAAGAGTTACTAGGAGAATTTAACAACGTTCACTACTCTCCCTCTATTGAACATATGAATATAGACGTTTTTGAAGGAATTGTATTTTCGAATGAATTAATTGACGCATTTCCCGTACATGTTATAGAAAAACAAAATAATGTTATTTACGAAGTTTTTATTACAGTAAATGATTTAGAGGAATTAATGGAAGTGAAGGCACCACTTGAAAATAAAGAAATTCAAATGTGGATAGAAACATATGGACCAAAGCTAAATAACAATCAACGAATCGAAATTCCGTTAGCGATGCAGCAATGGATTGAAAAAATTAGTCGATCTCTAGTTAAAGGGGCCATCTTCACAATTGATTATGGCTATTGGAACGAAGAGTGGCAACACCCTGAACGTGGGGATGGTAGTTTAAGGGGCTACTATCAGCATCAAATGATTGACGACCCCTTACTCTATCCGAGTGATATGGATTTAACGACTCATATCCAGTTGGACCCTTTTATTAAGATTGGTAAAGAGCATGGGCTGGAGACACAGCTCGTTGCAACTCAAGATCAGTTTTTACTCCAAGCAGGAATTCTTAACTATTTACAAGAAAACTACGATCCTAATCCATTTTCAGAAATAAGTAAACAAAATCGAGCGATACGTTCTCTTATTACGGATGGAATGAGTAAAGCGTTTCATGTTATTTTTCAAGCAAAATCACTTACAGTGACCGAAAGCCTGTCTTTCTTAAAAGCTGAAAAAGAGGCTGACTCATAAGTGTCAGCCTCTTCAGTATGTAAACTGAAGTTACATATTAGTGATTTCCAAAGCCTGGTACAAGTAGGAAATGCGAATACCACGTAAAACCTACAAAGAAAACAGTTAAGTATGCACCAAAAAGGTAAATGTACACTCGCTCTGATAAATTTAAATAGCTTAATGCAACGAAAGCTCCTGTTTGTGCAAAAAACAATAACGCCATGTTATACATACTTCCAACGAAGAAAAGTATTGCAAAAATACCTGTCCAGAAGCCTAAAACACGAAACATACGATCCATTCCTGTCCCCTCCTTCTCTATGTCTTAATCCATTGATCAACAATAGCACATGTCTATGCTAATCATATCATAAAAAAATACAGCACACTACAATTATATATGACAACTAATTTGCTTGTAAATGACTTATCCTTGTCTATATCGTGTCTTTCTATAATTACTTTTATATTGCGTGTTCAAAACGGAGGACAAAAAGATCCAAGAAGTTCGAGGCGGTGCAGTTGCGAGTACCGCAGCGTATGCTATTAATACGTGAGGAACGCAGCAACAAACCAACGAGCTTCCACAGGATGTGGTGACTTCGACATTCCCACAGGACTGGAGGGCTTAGTCGATGATCATCTACTAACAGAGATTTTTCCCGGACTTTTTGAACATCCTCTTATAGAATAATTGTTGTATAGGAACAAGCAATGCATCCTTCATTTTTCATGGATTGCTCTTCTTTGAGTATAACTTTCCCAAAGAAAAACTCAAATATACCGAGTAATAGAGAATAGTGCATAGAACATAATGGAACTGAGTGTTCCCTAATCGCCTCTTTAAAAGTACAATTATAAATGCTAAAATTTACTTGCTTTTCTTCCTGATTGTAAGTTATTTCAGGATTTAGTCCTTGATTTGAAGCTATTTGCTCAATAAGCTTAATTTTTTCTTCATCGCTAATATCTTCAATACTACGATTGACGCGAGCTATAAATGTTTTCGCCGATTCCATCCCAAACTTATAACCAATATTCTTTAATGCTTCTACTCCCTCGTCTCCAAAGCTAGCTAATGTCTCTAGACACATCTCAGCTAGACGCTGATAGTCTCGATATGGAAACTGAAGGCTAATGACTTCATCTGATAATCTGTAAAAACGACTTGGTCTACCACCTTTGCCTGTCTTCTTTGTCTCTGAAACTACCATATTTACATCTTCTAATTTAGTTAAATGTAAACGAGCCACATTGGCATGAATGTTAAACTGGTCCGCTATTTCCTGAACTGTAACATCACCGTGTCGTTTCGTAACATATTGATATATAGAAAACCGAGTTGGATCAGATAAAACGCTGGTTATCTTAAGTGTTTGTTGCTCCAAATTACGTCACTCCCTCTTCATGTCTTGTACCATTATAATACAATTCAATAAACATTCAAATCAATTTTCATAATTTGTAGTTTTTTGTCAAAAAAACATGAAAAAGATGACCCAATTATTGCTTACACTCAACCTGCTAATTTTGATTACAAGATAAAATATCGGTTGAGAGTCAAACACAATGGATTGAGCCATCATCGTTAAACGCTATTATTTTTTCCGATTTCGATTTTTTTTTAATATCATTGATAAAGCTAAAGGTAACATACCGAACATTTGATATTGTATAGGTGGCCTGGCTTCTTTCCTCTGCCTTCTCAATGCGATTCGCTCTTCTTTCGGGCGATCGACATAAGAAACAAATTGTTGAGTAACAAATTTTACATAATCATTAAATGAAGACATTTGATCCCACTCCCGAACATACATTTAATATTATTATTGTCACTTTGAGAGAGAATCATTCATGATCAAAAGAATCTTATCTACAATTTCAGTAATAGATAAAAGGGTAGTATCAATTTTATAATCAGCGTCTTCGTAAAAAGGCATTCTTTGCAAAAACAACTCACTTACCTGTTCTTTTGATTTATTTTGCAATAGTGGTCTTGTAGTATCTCCTTTTGTTCTTTCTAGAACTTCCTCTATGTCACAATGCAAATAAAAAATACTCCCTTTTTCTCGCATAATCTTTCGGTTTACTTCGTTGACAACGATACCACCCCCTGTTGTTACAACCGTATTTTCAATTGGTAACTTTTCTAACACATCAGTTTCATATGAACGAAAGGCCCCTTCGCCTTCTTCCTGGAATATCATTGCAATACTTTTACGTTGTATGGCTTCAATCTTTTCATCTGTATCTAGTAGTTTATAATTTAATTTTTTAGCCAATACTTTTCCAATTGTTGATTTTCCTGCCCCCATAAATCCGGTTAAAAAGATAATGTTTACCCCATCGTATACTCTATCCATTCCTTCACCCTCATTTTTTCTTTGTCTAGTAGAAGTCGAACGACTCTTTGCTTTTCCTTTTCTGTCCTAACTTTAAGTTGTATGTTTAATGTATCATGGGTCTCTTCTAAAATCCAATATACGGCTGCACCTTTTTCATAATTAAAAGCACCTGAATCAGAAAGTCGATTGGTTGTTAAATCATCAACTATATCAACCGCAGCCATCTGCAGTAAGGACTCTAGGAGAAAAATCTCTTCTTGTTCCGCATAGAACTTTTTTTCCGTCAGGTACACATCCAATACATGCATGAGAGCTAAAGATAAAAGTAAACAGAGAATTAAAGTCATAGGAAGAATAAAACCCTTTTGCCCATTTTTCTTCAACTATTAACCTCCAAACAACATACGAAAGAAAACCTTCGCTTATACTTTTTTCCATTTGTATCAACTATTGATACTACGACACCATGAGGAACTAATTGATAAGACACAGAAGATACATGACGTAAAAATACATCGTGTCCTTGATAATTAACTCTCCTTCGAATCAGTTTTCCATACTTTTCAATCGAAATAACTGCACCATCTGGTTTACGAAGCCTAAGTGTATCACCCGTGACTTCAATTTCACTTGCTTCTCTTATTTCCATACTAAATTGGTTGAAAAATAATTCAACTTGTAGCTTATGAGGTTGTTCAGTTGGAGTAGGGAGGATAGGAATACTTTTGATAACGAGAGGGAAAATAGAGGCAATGATTAATAAAATGGTAAAAGCGATGATAACTTCAATTAATGTAAATCCTCTTTGATTTGTTTTTTGGCATATCCGCATTTTTCATAATCACGTCCATTTTTACTCGACCAGGAAAGACACACTTTTAGCTTTCTTTCAGTCACTTGAAGCACTGACCAATGATACATGGTCTCCCCTTTTTCAAACACTCCATTTGGTAATTGATTTTCAAATAACCAACGTTGAATAGTTTCATTTATCATTTCATTAGCGAAACTTTCTTGACGAATTGTTATTCGTTCATCATAAACTTTTATAAAAGCAGGAAAAACTGAAAGAGACAGGATCGAAAATATGAAAATAGAAGCAATAACTTCTAGTAATGAAAAGCCTTTATCTCTCTTCAATATAAAATCGCCCCTTCCCTATATGAAAAACAATCATATACCGTTGGCTTCCTACATACATAAATAAAGTTCCAGCTTTACTTATATTTCCGTTAGAAAGGAACCTGACATCAGTGATTCCTAAAGAACCACGTTCAAAGGAAACATCGACATTAATTGTTTGTTCATAAACAATTTGATTATTTTGTCTGATACCATAGCAGTTACGTTCAGAATTGAAGTAAAAAACAGCATGGACACCATTAGATATCGCAAGTTGCTGGGCATAATACAAATCGTTTTCGAGTTGAGAGAGCAGAACTTTTCTTTCATATGAGGAATAAGTGGAGTTAAGAGAGATCAGTGTAATAGAACTGACAACGGAAATGATTGTTAGTACAAGAAGGAGTTCAATTAGCGTGTAGCCTTGTTGTTCATTTAATTTCATTCTCTTACTACTTTACCATTTTCGAGCTTTAGCTTAGATTTGTCCGGACAAGATATATTACTAGCATAATCTTTTAAGTCATCAATACTTGCAGGAGGGCTTCCTACCTCAATCGTATAAGCACCAACCTGTGCTTGAAGCAGGTCAATTGTTGCATCACACCCTTTCTTATTAGCAACATCAGTATTTTTCGTCATATTCGGTACAGCGATTAGCAGTAGGATAGAAATGATCATTAAAACAATAAGCATTTCGATTAAGGTAAAACCTTTTTGTAATTTAAGCCACTTTTTCATAGACAACGCACTCCTAAACTAAGTTATTAGTAACATGCAAATGAACTAATGATAAGGGATGGTAAGTTAAATGTCTTAATCCAGGGGAATTTTGATAAAAGGGAAAGCATAGAGGCAGGTACTGACTGGTCTTCAATTCTGTAGCCGACATCACTCCTTATAAATTTCTAAATTGATAATACAATAAGTTGATTTAAAAGTCCCTATAATTACATAAAATTAACATATCTTTAAAAAACAAAAAAATCTCAAGTTTAAACTTGAGATCTAAGAATTTTCCTATGTAGTGGTGCGGGTGAAGGGACTCGAACCCCCACGTCAAAGACACTAGATCCTAAGTCTAGCGCGTCTGCCAATTCCGCCACACCCGCAAATAAATGGTGAGCCATGAAGGACTCGAACCTTCGACCCTCTGATTAAAAGTCAGATGCTCTACCAACTGAGCTAATGGCTCCTGAAGTTTATTTCATTTAGCATTTTGTTGTTAGAGGTTAGTTGGGTTTGAAATTTTCCCCTAGTCACTAACTACTAACTTCTAAAAATGGTGACCCGTACGGGATTCGAACCCGTGTTACCGCCGTGAAAGGGCGGTGTCTTAACCGCTTGACCAACGGGCCAGATGACAATGGCGGAGAAGGAGGGATTTGAACCCTCGCGCCGGTTACCCGACCTATACCCTTAGCAGGGGCACCTCTTCAGCCACTTGAGTACTTCTCCTTACTTATGGTGGGCCTAAGTGGACTCGAACCACCGACCTCACGCTTATCAGGCGTGCGCTCTAACCAGCTGAGCTATAGGCCCATAAAATAAATGGAGCGGGTGATGGGAATCGAACCCACGACATCAGCTTGGAAGGCTGAGGTTTTACCATTAAACTACACCCGCAGAATATTTGCTTTATATGAGATGGTCGGGAAGACAGGATTTGAACCTGCGACCCCCTGGTCCCAAACCAGGTGCTCTACCAAGCTGAGCCACTTCCCGGAAATAACATTTCGTTATGGAGCGGAAGACGGGACTCGAACCCGCGACCCTCACCTTGGCAAGGTGATGTTCTACCACTGAACTACTTCCGCAATATGGCTGGGCTAGCAGGATTCGAACCTACGCATGACGGAGTCAAAGTCCGTTGCCTTACCGCTTGGCTATAGCCCAATAAAAATTTTATTATTAAAAAATGGGGCGGCTGATGGGAATTGAACCCACGAATGCCGGAATCACAATCCGGTGCGTTAACCACTTCGCCACAACCGCCATGTAAAGTTAAAAATGGTGGAGGGGGACGGATTCGAACCGCCGAACCCTCAGGGAGCGGATTTACAGTCCGCCGCGTTTAGCCACTTCGCTACCCCTCCAACTTATGGCGGTCCCGACGGGAATCGAACCCGCGATCTCCTGCGTGACAGGCAGGCATGTTAACCGCTACACCACGGGACCACTTTTGGTTGCACTCTTCAAGCACTATTTATATAATTTTCTAGTAGTAATTTGAAGTAGATGCGATAATTTTTTTGGTTGCGGGGATAGGATTTGAACCTATGACCTTCGGGTTATGAGCCCGACGAGCTACCAGACTGCTCCACCCCGCGATAATATGAAAGTATACGGATGATGTTTTGCTTCGTAGTTGTCTTGACTGTTCCTTCCTCTTCTCGTATTTCAAAGAGGTAAAATGCGTCGGAACAACTTGTTGCTAATTCACGAAGCTTTGCTTGTTGCTCCCCCCCGCGGCAATATGAAATATTGAAAAGATATGGCGGAGGAAGAGGGATTCGAACCCCCGCGCGGTTTAACCCGCCTGTCGGTTTTCAAGACCGATCCCTTCAGCCGGACTTGGGTATTCCTCCGCAAAATTAATGGTGGAGCCTAGCGGGATCGAACCGCTGACCTCCTGCGTGCAAGGCAGGCGCTCTCCCAGCTGAGCTAAGGCCCCATTAAAATATAAATAAAATAAGCCTAGCGACGTCCTACTCTCACAGGGGGAAGCCCCCAACTACCATCGGCGCTGAAGAGCTTAACTTCCGTGTTCGGCATGGGAACGGGTGTGGCCTCTTCGCTATCGCCACTAGACTTTTAA
>NZ_JBLWFS010000006.1:0-193901 GCF_048323755.1 Alkalihalobacterium sp. APHAB7 | reverse complement strand
AAATTTTTTGGAGAAAGAGGGGGTACCCCCTCTTTCTCCAAAAAATAATGAACCACACTAATAACAACTAGTTAGATGAAAACATTGATTCTCTAATTTACACAGGATTGTGGACTTGACTCCATAACAGTCCGGAGCTAGTCTATTTTGGGGAAATAAGGGGTTGTGAAGTCCGCAAGATAGATAAGCAGCTGAAAACACTTTATGAATGAAACAAGTAATACAAGGACGCAAAACGCTCTGGTGTGAGTCTGAGTGTTTTACGTCCTTTTTATGTTGTGAGTTTTTAAATATTAGTATACTATTCGTACCACCCTATGTGTCCTCAAGTCTATCCTTTCTTTCTGTACTGCCCTGGTGACATTCCGTATTTCTTTTTAAACACTCTATGAAAATAAGGATATGTTCCGAAACCACTGTTATGCGCAATGTGCTCGAGTGTCATCGACGTATACTTCATTTGATTAATAGCAGTGGATAAACGGATTTCTTGTACATATTCAATCATTGTTTTTCCGACACTGCTTTTAAAAAGATGAACAGCACGTGAAACGCTCAGTCCAGCAAACTGTGCAGCATCTTCCACTTTTAACCCACTCGTTGCATGTTCTTCAATGTAACGCATCATCCTCGTTACAGCATAAGGTCTTCTAACAGTTGGAGAGATGTCGTTAACCGCTCGTTCTAAAGATACTAATAATGCTTTCAATAAGTATTGAGAAAGTTCGTTGTCTTCCACCGAAGCAGGACGTCTCAGTTCAATTATGAGATTGCGCCATAGTGAAAGGATCTTTTCGTCAAGATCGACCCGAGAAACGGTAGGTTTTACTGAGCGCTTCCACCATTCATCTAACCATTCTCCTTCGCAAAACAAGTGATAATCCCCACTCATTTGATTTCCTTCAATGTATAGATCGTAAAAATTCCCAGGTTCTACGAGGAGAAGGTCTCCTTTTTTTATCTCAAATTTTTGTTGGTTAATATACGCTTCACAATATCCTTCCGTTTGAAGTCGTAAAAGATATCCGGTTAATTTTGAATTATCATTGGAATAATATCCTTTTGTATGATGAGAATAACCACAAAAGCCAATATGTAATTTCATAACGAATTCCTTTCTGAACAAATAGCAAAATAGTACATGTTTTAATTATATTATCTATTTATAGTTATCGCTATATCAAATATGATGAAGTCAAATAAGAAATGTAAAAGGAGAGAAAATTAATGATTAATGTAACGGTATGGAATGAAAATCGACATGAACAAAAAAATCCAGTAGTTAAAGACATTTACCCAGAAGGAATTCATGGAGCGATTGCCAGCTTTTTAGGTGAAGAAGACATTAGTGTGAAAACGGCTACACTAGATGCTCCAGAACATGGTTTATCAGATGATGTTTTAAATACGACAGATGTACTTCTTTGGTGGGGACATCTTGCTCACGATGAAGTAGCTGATGAGATCGTTGAAAAAGTAAAAGCACGTGTTCTCGATGGGATGGGATTAATTGTTCTTCATTCAGGTCATTTCTCAAAAATCTTTAAGACATTAATGGGAACAACATGTGATTTAAAGTGGCGTGAAGCTGACGAAAAAGAAAGACTGTGGGTCATTGATCCGAGCCATCCGATCGTTGAAGGAATCGGTGAATACATTGAACTTGAAAAAGAAGAAATGTACGGGGAACATTTTGATATTCCAGCACCTGACGAATTGATTCTTATGAGTTGGTTTGAAGGTGGAGAAGTGTTTAGAAGTGGTTGTACCTACCAACGTGGAAATGGAAAGATTTTTTATTTCCGACCAGGTCATGAAACATATCCTACGTACTATAACAAAGAAATTCAACGCGTGATTAAAAATGCAGTGAAATGGACAGCACCGACGAAAAGAAATAGACCTGTCTACGGCAACGCGAAGCCATTAGAAGAAATTAAAGCTAAAAACTAAGTTGAGGAGTGTCATTGATGAGCAAAATTAGAGTAGGAATTATCGGTTGTGGAAGTATTGCAAAACATCGCCATATGCCAGAATATACAAATAATGAGCATACAGAAATCGTAGCCGTTTGTGACATTGTTGAAGAACGTGCACAAGAATTTGGTGAAAAGTATGAAGCAACAGCTTATACGAATTATGAAGAATTATTACAAAATGCTGATGTTGATGCGGTAAGCGTTTGTACGCCAAACTATTTACATGCACCTGTATCAATTGCTGCACTACAAGCAGGAAAACATGTTCTTTGTGAAAAGCCGATGGCGACTTCACGTGAAGATGCACTTGCAATGATTGAAGCAGCGAAACACAGCAATAAAAAGCTAATGATTGCTCATAACCAACGCTTTGTTCCGTCTCATCAAAAAGCAAGGCAGTTAATTGAAAATGGTGAGGTAGGAAAAATTTATAGCTTCCGTACTGCATTTGGTCACGGTGGTCCAGAAGGTTGGAGTGCTGATGGAAAAGACAGTTGGTTCTTTAAAAAAGAACAAGCTTTCATCGGGGCAATGGGTGATCTTGGTGTTCATAAAACAGATTTATTACGTTACATCCTTGGAGAAGAGTTTGTAGAAGTTGGGGCCTTTGTTGAAACAAGTGCAAAACAAAACACGGATGTAGATGATACAGCGGTTTGTGTATTAAAAACAGAAAGCGGTATTATCGGTACCCTTGCTGCGAGCTGGTCGTACGTTTCCAAAGAAGATAATTCCACGATTATTTACGGTGAGAATGCGATCCTTCGTCTTGAAGATGATCCGGTTCATTCCCTTGTTATTCAATATAAAAATGGTGAAGTCGTTAAGTTTGAGCTAGGTGGAATTCAAACCAATGAATCAGGTGGACAAACGAATACTCAAGTGATTGACCAATTCATCACAGCAATTATCGAAGATCAACAACCGCTTATTTCGGGCGAAGAAGGTTTAAAATCACTACAGGTTGTTCTTTCAGCTCTTGAGTCAAATGAAACGAAACGAATTACGAGTGTGTAAGTGGAAGGTGAGTCTAGCATGAGCAAATTACGTATGGGTATTATCGGGGCAGGAGGGATTGCTCAAGATCGTCATATCCCAGCCTTCCTAAAGTTAGCCAACGATGTAACGGTCGTTGCTGTCTGTGATGTGAACGAAACGACAGCTAAAGCAGCTGCAGAAAAGTTTAATATCGAAAAGGTGTACACTGACTTTCGTGATCTATTTCATGATGTAGATGCAGTAACGATTTGTACACCGAATAAATTTCATGCGGAAATTACGATAGCGGCACTAGATGCGGGTGTTCACGTTTTATGTGAAAAGCCGATGGCGATGAATACAGACGAATGTATAGCGATGATTGATGCTCGGGACAGGTCAGGTAAAGTACTTTCGATTGCCTATCATTACCGGTTTATGAAAGACTCTGAGGCAGCAAAGAACGTCATTTTTGAAAATGAAATAGGCACACCGATTGTTGCCCGTGTGCAAGCACTTAGAAGACGAAAAGTACCAGGATGGGGTGTTTTTACTAATAAAGAACTGCAAGGTGGAGGGAGTTTAATTGACTACGGATGTCACTTTTTAGATTTATCTTTATGGCTTCTTGGCAGTCCAAAACCTGTTGAAGTCGTTGGGAAAACATATAACAAACTTAGTAAAATGCCTAACCAGGTCAATGAATGGGGTTCTTTTAATCACGAAACCTTCGATGTCGATGATCATGTAACAGCGTATGTTCGTTTTGACAACGGGGCAACGATGTTATTTGAAACGTCATGGTCAGCTAACATTAAAGAAGATGTTGAACGTGTTAGTATTTCTGGTGAAACAGGTGGAATTGATTTATTCCCGTTTGAACTTAATCAAGCTAAGCATGGGATGCTTCTCAACAGTCAGGCAACATACATTGGTGGAGAAGATAATCCAGGTCTTCCCCAAGCACAAAACTTTATCAATGCTTGCATTGGACGAGATGAATTGATCGTTAAACCTGAAGAAGCTCTTGAAGTTTCAAGGATTATTGATTGTATTTATAAAAGTAGTGAGACGGGTCAAAGTATAAAGTTATAAGTAAGTGGAAATTGAGGAGGGCATAGGATGAAATTAGGAGTATTTACCGTATTATTTTCACAGAAAAACCTAGACGAGATGTTAGATTACGTTAGAGATGCTGGTGTAAAAGCGGTTGAGATTGGAACGGGTGGTTATCCAGGAAATGCTCATTGCGACCTTGATGTACTTCTAGAAAGTGAAGAAAAGCGTAATGAATACAAACAGAAAGTATCATCTAGAGGCTTAGAAATTAGTGCTTTTAGTTGTCACGGAAATCCCATTTCTCCTGATAAAGCATTTGCTGAAGTATCGGATACCGTTTTAGAAAAAACGATTAAACTAGCGAGCTTAATGGGAGTTCCTGTCGTCAATTGCTTCTCGGGAACAGCAGGTGATCATGAAGAAGCAAAATACCCGAATTGGCCGGTTACACCATGGCCCAATGAATACGGGGATGTATTAAAGTGGCAATGGGAAGAAAAATTAATTCCATACTGGAAAAAGATGGGCCAATATGCCAAAGACCACAATGTCAAAATTGGCTTAGAACTTCACGGCGGATTTTTAGTTCATACTCCGTATACGCTTCTTAAATTACGGGAAGAGACATGTGATGCTATCGGAGCTAACTTGGACCCAAGTCACTTATGGTGGCAAGGAATTGATCCAGTGGCAGCGATTAAAATTTTAGGAAAAGCCAATGCGATTCATCATTTCCATGCGAAAGATACATACATTGACCAAGAAAACGTGAATATGTACGGATTAACAGACATGCAACCATATGGTGATGTACAAACGAGAGCATGGACGTTCCGTTCGGTTGGCTGCGGTCATAGCATTCAAGAATGGTCAGATATAATTAGTGCTTTACGAGTTTACGGGTATGATTACATTGTCAGCATTGAACATGAAGACCCAATCATGTCGATTGAAGAAGGCTTTGCTAGAGCGGTGAAAAACTTAAACTCGATCATTATCGAAGAAAAACCGTCAGATATGTGGTGGGTGTAAGTAAAAAGTAAAAAAACGATGAAAAAACCATGGGACTAGTAATGGGTTCCCGTGGTTTTTTCATTGTAATTTTATTGTTGTGGTTGGTGAGGAGTTCCGTTTATTGTGGTACCTTTATATATCGGCGTAACTTTAAATATTTCGACGAAAAGATCTGTTAGATAAAAGAAACTTCAAAAGAGATTAATAATGTGGATTAGGACGAGTTTCTGCGTGCTGTAATGACTTGTTTCATATATACTTAATAAATGGAAAAGTAGTTTCATATAGCAAGGCTAAGTTCGTTTATGGTCGTGTGAAATCTTAGCGCGTACAAAGCCTTATCTATTAAATAAATATAGAACAGCGATTAGTGTGAGGTTAAATCAATGGAAATAATTATTGCGGAAAAGCCGGACCAAGGGTTAAAACTAGCATCAGCCTTTCCAATTAAACGAAGGGATGGTTTTATCGAAATCCTTCCGAATGAAGTGTTTAAAAATGGTGCTTATTGTACGTGGGCAATTGGTCATTTAACTGAGCTATGTCCACCAGAATTTTACAAGCAACAATGGAAAACGTGGAAGTTACAAACGTTACCGATCATTCCTGATAAATTTCAATATAAAGTGACGAAATCGAAATATAAACAGTTTAACATTGTTAAACAACTTTTAAATAAACATGAAGTGACTCGAATTATTCATGCAGGAGATGCAGGGAGAGAAGGGGAGTTGATTGTTCGTAACATCATCCAATTAAGCGGGGTGAGAAAGCCGATGAAGCGACTATGGATCTCATCGCTTACCAATAAGGCGATCGTCGAAGGTTTTACTAAGTTATTAGATGAGACGGATACGAGAGCGACTTACTATGAAGCTTATTCGAGAGCTTGTGCTGATTGGCTTGTTGGGATGAATGCGTCCCGTGCGTACACCTTGTTATTGCAGCAAAAAGGAATATCTGATGTGTTTTCACTTGGACGAGTTCAAACCCCAACGCTTGCACTCATTGTGAAGCGGGAAAAAGAAATTGCTAACTTCCAATCGAAACCGTTTTGGGAAGTTAACGCTACGTTTGATTTTCAAGGAAAAGTTTATAAGGGAAAATGGCATAAAGACGGGGAAACACGTTTAGATGAAGAAGCTATGGCAAACAAGATTCGCCAGTTTTGTGAAGGGAAAGAAGCGTCCATTCAATCGGTTGAAAAAGAACGAAAAGAGTTTCAGCCGCCTTACCTTTTTAATTTATCAGCCTTACAAGCAACGGCAAACAGTTTGTATAAGTTCTCACCGCAAAAAACGCTCGAGATTGCTCAAAAGTTATATGTAAAAGGAATGATCTCTTATCCACGTTCTGACTCAAGTCATGTTACAAAAGAAGAAGCACAAATGTTTCCTGATATTTTACGGAAGCTGCAGCAGTTTGACGACTTAAATTCGTTCTTTCCTGTCCCACAGCCTTCCATCCTCCATAACAAACGATATGTGGATGAAAAGAAAGTAAGCGACCACTATGCAATTATACCAACCGAACAAGTTCCGCAACTTGCGAAGCTGAGCCCAGATGAACAACAAATCTATTTGCTCATCGCAAAACGACTGATCGCAGCTCATTATGATCAGGCGATCTTTGATTATACAACGATTCATACCGTAGTCGATGAACGAGCGACGTTTATTTCAAAAGGAAAGCAAGAAGTTCAAGCCGGTTGGCGAAAAGTCATATATAGTAGTAAGAAAAAGCAAAAGCGTGACGAGGATGAACAAGACTTGCCACTTGTACAAGAAAAAGAAACAGGGACAGTCAAAAAAGTTGTAG
Source organism: Alkalihalobacterium sp. APHAB7 (assembly GCF_048323755.1). Taxonomy (NCBI): domain Bacteria; kingdom Bacillati; phylum Bacillota; class Bacilli; order Caryophanales; family Bacillaceae; genus Alkalihalobacterium; species Alkalihalobacterium sp. APHAB7. The sequence continues at coordinate 187,053 of NZ_JBLWFS010000006.1, read as the reverse complement.
TCAGAGAAGGAAAAACGGAACCGCCCAAAAGGTATACAGAAGGCCAACTTATTACGTTAATGAAGACAGCAGGTAAGCATCTAGAAGACAGTGACTTAGTGAAAGTCTTAAAACAAACAGAAGGCCTTGGGACAGAAGCAACCCGTGCCGGTATTATCAAAGGTTTAAAAGATCGAAAGTATATCGAAGTGAAACGAAATCAAGTAAGTGCTACAAATAAAGGCGTTTTATTAATAGATTCCATAGGTGACAGCCTCTTATCGTCTCCAGAAATGACTGCAAAGTGGGAACAACGTCTTAACGAAATTGGAGAAGGAGCCGCCTCACCGAGTGATTTTATGAATCAAGTAAAAAAACTCTCACTCAAACTAATAGAAGATGCGATAAAGCAAAGTGAGTCCTGGAACTTTTCTTCGTACAATCTAGAAGAGTTTAAAAATCGAAGAAAAGGGAAGAAAACAGGGGGAGCGAAAGCAAGAGGAGCCCAATCGACAGGAACAAAAATGGGGCCTTGTAAAAAATGCAATGGTGATGTTGTCGATAAAGGAACATTTTACGGTTGTTCAAATTACACGGCAACGAAATGTGATTTTACGATTTCTAAAAAACTGTTAGGTAAAACTGTTTCCCAAGCGAATGTAAAGAAGTTGCTGAAGGGTGAAGAAACGAACCTTATTAAAGGGTTTAAAAAAGGTGATAATACGTTTGATGCGAAATTATCGTTTGTGGATGGTAAAATGAAATTTGTATATTCTGGAGAGGATGAATGATTTGAAAAAGAAAAGAGTCGGAATTGTTGGTTTAGGAGTGGTTGGACAACGATTGATTAAAGAGTTTATGGCTAATCCTCATACAGAAATAGATGCGGTTTGTGATGTCAACGAAACACTGGCGAACGAAACGGCAGCTGCATGCGGAGGAGTAACGGCTTTGACTGACTATGAGGAATTGGTACAGCGTAGTTCTATTGATATCGTCTATGTCGCTGTTCCACCAGCTTATCATCATGCGGTTGTTCTTGCTGCGATCGCAAATGGCAAACATGTTCTTTGTGAAAAACCGTTAGCTAACTCACTACAAGAAGCAGAAGAGATGTTAGCTAAGGCCGAGCAAGCAAAGGTTGTCCATGCGATCCATTTTCCACTACCTTATAATGCACCGTTTGCGACGATAAAAGAGCGGGTCGAAAAAGCGGCGTTAGGGAACGTAAGACGAATTTCATTAAAAATGCATTTTGACGTTTGGCCTCGTGTTTGGCAACAAACTCCATGGATTGGAACACGTGAACAAGGTGGATTCATCCGTGAAATAATGCCGCACTACTTACAAATGATCGTTCACATGTTTGGAAAAGTAACTAACGTCGAGGCACAAATTGAATTTCCAGAAGATCAGGAGAAAAGTGAAATTGGCTTAATAACAACACTAACGTTGGAAAATGGTTTACAAGTGTTAGTGGACGGTCTTGTTGGACAAGCTGAAAAAGAGAAGATTGCTTTCACAATCCATGGTACGAATCAAACGATTGCGTTAGAAGACTGGAGAATAGTAAAGCAAGCACAGCGTGGAGAAGAATTAGCAATCGCTGAACCAAGTGATTTAACACCGTCTCCTGTAAATTTAATTGATGAATTTGTAAAAGCGACAGACGGTGAACAAGCATTTTTAATTGATTTCAAAGAAGGTCTACTCGTACAAGAGGTGCTAGAGTCTTTGTTGACTTCAAATAAAACGGCAAAATAATGAGGGTGGGAAAGATAAATTAGTATCATTACTCATACATTTAATTATAAGTGCGTGTTTAAAAAGGAGGACAAAAAGAGCCGAGAAAATCAAGGAAGCGTAGCCACCGAGCATAAAGCTGGTTGCTCCGTAAGCATAGTCCTCGCACGCCGGAAAAATGTTCTTCTTTTCCAAGGAGCGGAACGTATGGTGTTAATACGTGAGGAGAGAAGGAGCAAGCTGACGAGCTCCCACAGGATGTGGTGACTTCGACGTTCCCACAGGACGTGGGGCTCTTAGTCGAAGATCTTCTATTGACAGCTATTTTTCCCGGACTTTTTGAACATCCTCTATAAACATCATGAAAGGACGTATCCATACGTAAGGGAACGTCCTTCTTTGTCTAAAATAGGAATAAGGTTATTCAAAGAAAGATAAGAGGATTGCGACCTGCTAGGAGTGAAGTTATGACTGAACAAAATAAGGATTGGAAAGCAGAGCAAGAACGAGTTGATTTCGTTATCAATAAAATTAATGAACGAATGCACGAATTAAAGGACCAGCTAGGTGATGTAAAAGTAGACGTTGTCGACATCAGAAAGAAGTTTTGGGACGATGTGACCGTAAATTTTGATAATGCAGAAGAAGAAGCTGAAACCTTTGCAAGTATTAAACAACAAGCTGAACTATTATCAGAAAGAGAGCGTAGACATCGTCATTCGATGAATGAGTTGCGTAACTTACATAAATTAGAGAAATCACCATACTTCGGTAGAGTTGATTTTCTTGAAAACGGAGAAGCAGATACTGAACAAGTGTATATCGGCACTTCATCATTCGTTGATAAAAATGGCGTTGACTTTTTTGTGTACGACTGGCGTGCGCCGATCTCAAGCTTATATTATGACTACGGGCCAGGAACAGCCCAATATGAGACACCTTCTGGTATGATTGATGGTACGATGAAAGGAAAAAAGCAATATATTATCCGTAACGGTGAGCTTTTACATATGTTTGATACAGGAATTACGATTGGAGATGAAATGCTTCAAACGGTTCTTGGGGCTCAAGCCGATTCGCAAATGAAAAGCATCGTTGCAACGATCCAAAAAGAACAGAACCAAATTATTCGTAATGAAAAAGGAAAACTGTTAATTGTGCAAGGAGTGGCTGGAAGTGGAAAAACTTCAGCAGCTTTGCAACGAGTTGCCTATTTGTTGTATCGATACCGCGATACTTTATTAGCGGAGAATATCGTTTTATTTTCACCAAACTCAATGTTTAATAGTTACGTTTCTAGTGTACTGCCAGAGCTCGGTGAAGAAAATATGCAACAAACGACATTTCAAGAATACTTAGAACATCAATTAGGCGATGGGTTTACAATAGAAGATCCATTTTCTCAAATGGAATTTGTATTGACGAAAACAAAAGATAAATCCTACAAAGTGGGTATCGCAGGCATGCAATTGAAATCGTCCATATTATTTATGCAAGTGATAAATGAGTATTTAAGTCTTCTTAAACAAGATGGAATTATTTTTAGAGGCCTGAAATTCAAAGGGCAAGTTTTATTTTCAAGTACAAGGATGAAAGAGTATTTTTACTCATTAGATCAAAGTTTACCGATACCTAATCGAATGAATTTAATCTCAGAATGGTTATTAAAGGAGTTACGGACCTTTGAGCTTCAGCAACGAAAAGAAGAGTGGGTTGAACGAGAAATGGAGCTGTTAGATAAGGGAGCCTATTTAAAAGCCTATCAAAAGCTACAAAAAAACAATCAAAACAACGATGAATTTTATGATTTTGACCGAGAACAAGAAATACTTGCTGGGATCATCGTGAAGAAACGCTTAAAGAAAATTAGAAGATATATTGAAAATCTAAAGTTTGTTGATGTGAAAGCAACGTATATCCAATTATTTAAGAAAACAGAGTATGTTAACCGGTATTTGGATCAATTACCGAAAGAGTGGGCTGATATTTGTCTTTCAACAACCGAAAATATTGAACAAAATCATCTTCGCTATGAGGATGCGACACCTCTTCTTTATTTAAAAGGTCGGCTCCAAGGTCTTCAGGTGAATACGTCGATTCGTCATGTGTTTATTGACGAAGCACAAGATTATTCGCCGTTTCAATTTGCATTCATAAAAAGCTTATTTCCACGTGCAAAGATGACTGTGCTTGGCGACTTGAACCAGTCCATTTATGCGCATTCTTCCGTCAACAGTTTTGAAGCGTTACGTTATTTATTTCAAGAAGACGAAATGGAGCAATATCAGCTAACACGTAGTTACCGTTCGACTTACCAAATCGTCGAGTTTACGAAAGATATTATCGGTGCAAATATTGATCCTTTTAATCGACAAGGTGAAAAACCGACGATTCAATCAGCAGAAGATGAAAATGACCTTCATTCAAAAATAGGCAAGAGAATTAAAACACTTCAAGCCAATGGACATGAAACAATTGCAATTATTTGTAAAACGGCTGAGGAAACAGAGAATGTATACGAACATCTAAAAGAATCACTGCCTCTTCGAATGATAACAAAACAATCGACAGGTTATGAAGCTGGGGTGCTTGTCATCCCATCTTATTTATCGAAGGGAGTTGAGTTTGATGCCGTTATTATTTACGATGCTTCAAACTCAAAATACCACGAGGAAAGTGAACGGAATTTGTTTTATACCGCGTGTACAAGGGCGATGCACTCACTCGACCTTTTTTATATCGGGGAACTGACACGTTTTCTCGATAAAGTTCCAAAAGAAACATGTAGAAATGAATATTAGATCTTTTGGGTTTCAGTATTCTAGAATTGTTGTTAAGATAGTAATGATATAAAACAATCGTACGAAAGGGCAAAATCATTGAAAAGTGATGACGCAAAACTATAGGGGCTTCAGTTAATGTTAATTAACTATGCTAGCCAGTTGCCGAAAATGGACCTCCGTGCGGTTTAGTAAATAAGGAGGAAGTAGTATTTTGTTTGTCCGAATTAAATTGGAAGATTTCAGCGAATTGAACAAGATTTTAGCTTATGCTGGGTATACCGAGGATTCTGTTTGTCTCTATTTAAATTATGTCGAATGTAAGTTGACGATTAGACCTGGACCTGGACGTAGTAAACGTTTGGTCGTTTTATTGGAATGTAAAAAAGCTTTGTCTAAATATCAATTGGACAGATTAGTAGTTATTCTTGAAGAGGTCGCCAATAAAAAGGGGTTTCAAGGAATTGAGTTTACCGAAAGATCGAATGAAATCTCCCCGTCGCTTCTACAATACCGTGGATACAAGTATAAATTTGGCGGTCATATTAATCCTTATCTTAATGGACGTGACGGTACGTACGTTCTTGATTTTTTATAGGTGCGCGACATGAAGAGACCCATTTAATAGGTAAGGTTAGAGAGATTTATGAAGTAAATGGCAAATTTTATTTTGAAGGTCGTAACATGTGAAGGCTGTCTTACATGTTGCGGCTTTTCTTTATAGACTGGAGTTGCTTTTATTGATCTGTTCTTGAAGTTAAGGTGCATAAAATGGGAATTGTTTGTACGAATTATCAATAAAAAAAGAGTCGTATGACGATAGCTTTTAACATATACATGAATGACTTAACAACTTGGAGGTGTTACGAGATGATTCCGTCCATTTTAATTACGATTGCTCTGGTTATTATCGTCATTCGTTCAGGTTATGTTGCTCTTAATATGCTAAAATCCTATAGGAGAACAAATATATTAGATCTTTTATACCATTTATCCATTTTTGTAATAGCTTTATCTTTTTTAATATAGGGTATTTGTAGAAGAGAATAGTAAAGACTACTCATTACAGTAAGATTTCCTTACTCTATAATAAGTTGACACAATTGAAGTCTGGCAAACTTAAATTTTATTGATATACTCAAAATAGGATATTTTTCAAATGATGTTGCAATTATAAAGTAAATAAAGGAGAAAGAAGATGGAATATAGATCAAAACAGCAATCTTCGTCGTTACTTCAAACAATAAAAAAACCGAATTCTCTAAAAGATTGGGCGTTTATTATTATTATTGGGTGTATAGGGATAGGACTTTTCATAGGAGCTTTGTTTAATGACATTATCTTTCGTTTATTTGTTATGGTGTTGTTAATGACTCTTGCGGTTTCTATCAATCGAAAATTAACGCCTACAGTTGTTAAAAAAGCTGAAGAGACCATAGTAGCACCTAAACTTATAGAGAACGATAAAGCTGGAGATGTGGAGTTAACAAAGTCAGAAGTTGCAAAGAAACAAAATGACCTACAAAAAGTGGATTTGGATCGGACGATGTTACTAGAGGAACTTTTTACAAAAGCTGAATTAAGTGACTTAGAAAAGCAAAAGTATCGCCAACAAATCAAACAAAAAGATAACGAAATATCGACGATTATGCAAGAAATTAATAATGCGAAAAACAAAATCCATCAAGCCGTACTTGAAACAAAGAAGTACTTCATAAAGGTCGATCCGATCAAAGAAATAGCTGCTTCACTGGATAAGGATTCTGTACTGAATGGATCGATTTATGACTTGAATTGGGCGCTTGAAGAAATTCGCACCTCATTATCTGACGACATCATTCAAGCATTAGAAAAGTCAGGGTACGTTGATAATGAGTTTAAATTAACGAGAAATGGCTATAAAGCGTTAATCAGAGAAGTTGGGAAAAATGAAGAAGAGCTTGAGGAAATAAAATAGATCGTAGATAGAAGAGAGGCTGCCCACTTTTATGGCAGCCTCTTAATGATGTGTTTACAGTAGGGCTTTACATTAGTTCATTGGGACTTGGCGGTTAATTTTACCGTCAATCCGTTCGAATATATCTTCTAAGCTTGTCCCAGTAATCGTAAGTCCATGATTTTTGAGTCCAATGACCGCTCGGGAAGGGTTTTCTGATTCACGGACTAGCTGTGCGACTGTTTTTGCTAATTCAACTGTACCACACGGGTAATTAATTTCTGTTGCTTTGATCCCGTCCATCCATGCGTGGATATGTACGATCGCTCCAACTTCAGGGTGCTCTTTATAAATCATCCAATGTTCGATGGCATCGACCGAAGCTCGCTTGGGTGTCACTTCTGGTGGAACACTTACTTCAATTTTATTATCTTTTGAGTTATATCCTTTAATAAATAAAATGTCTTGTCCAATTGTATTCATATTCGACTTATCAATACCACTAGCGCTCATCCAGAAGTGGTTCTCATCTTGTCGTGCACTTAGATTACCGTAACTCAAACCACCAATTCCATATAATTTATGTAAATGGCGCATATCTCGTGGTGTTAAATATTCATCAATTGGGAATGGAGCAGGAAGAAGATCCATTTTATCGAGCTTCTTCCCAGATTTTTTTAATTGTATACTGACTTCATCTCCATTCCATAACGGTTCTGGTAAGTCAAAGTGAAAATCATTGTCGATGACCAACTGTGAAGAAGCAAGTGGCTCTAACCGTTCATAAATCTTCTGGAATAGTCTAGCTTCATCATCTCCCTGCTTGTAGTCAATTTGATAGCAACCTTGTTCCGGAGTTAAGAAGTAGAAGGTTGTCGTTCCCGTGTCATGGTTTACAAACATCAAATGGTTGGAAAGAGATCGAATTAAATAAGGATATGCCTCTTTAAACACATTTTCCATAACTCCTTCATTTTCTAAAATCGAAACGACAAATGTGGCTTGTGCTTTTCTTCTAAAAGGACGACACGATTTTGGGTCAGTAAAATTAAGAACGAGCCGCAAGTCTTCATCGACATCTTCCAAAAGAGTAAATCCATTTCGACTGAAAACCTCTTTCATCCCTTTTTCTAACCATTCCATAAATGAAGTTTCAGTCGTTCCATTAACTAGAAATGTTTTCATGATGATTGCCTCCTCTGTTGATTGTGTTCCCATGTTCAAATATAACTTTCATTACGGAACTACTAGCTTTATTAGTTGCTGTATATATGGCTTCCTTGTAATTTTCGAGTGGGAAGCGGTGAGAAATCATTGGTGATAGGTCAACTTTTTTCTGGCGAATTAAATCAATAGCAATTTCGAGTGTACGCATTGTTTTACCTTCGTATTCCCCGGTGCTGTAGGCAAAACTTCCTTTCACTTCAAGCTCGTTAAGCCAAACCGCAGTCCAATCTATCCCATCGATAATACTTGCTAATCCTAGTAGAACAACTTTTCCACCACTTTGAGCAAAGCGCAGGGCGTCATTAATACTTTGCTTTTTACCGACACATTCATATACGATATCTGCACCACCTTCAATGACAGGGGCGCCATAAATCGGTTTTAAAACTTTTGCATCTAATGTTTTGGCGGTCTCATCAATGTATGTTCCGTTTCGATTAAGATAGATGACCTCATCAGCTCCAAATGTTGTGGCGAGTTCGCCTTGGAAGCGGTGTTTGACAAGTGCCGTAATATGACAGCTAATACCGAGCGCCCGGATGGCAGCAATGACTGAAATGCCAATGACTCCTGCACCAATTACGAGTACACGATCTTGTGGCTTTGGTTTATTTTTTAATACCGCATGAAGTGCACAGCTGAATGGTTCAATTAAGACTCCATTTAAATCATCAACTTCATCAGGTAAAGGTAAAACTTGGGTATTATGAGCAACGAGGACAGGCCCCCAGCTCCCACCAGTATCTTTACAAGCTCCAATTAGTAATCCAGGTGATATATCTCCTTCCGTCATATGACTGCACAAACTATATTCTCCACGCTCGCAAGCTTTACAAGGTGATTTAAAGCCTCGACTCATACACGATAGGACTGGATCAATTACGACGCGATCCCCTTTTTTTAGATGTTTGACATTTTGACCTGTCTCAGATATTTTTCCAACCACTTCATGTCCGACGGTAAAAGGAAACGAGGCGTAAGGTGAAGTAGCTGGACTATCATTTAGGAAAATTAAATTCAAATCGCTTCCACAAATACCGCCATAAGTTACTTCGACTTTAACCCAGTCTTCGTTAGGAAGATTTGGTTCTTGAATTTCCCGTAACCTTAAACAAGACAGACGTGGATGCCAATAGAGTGAAGGCTTCCACTTTCCGACGACCTTGCTAAAGACATAGCGAGGAATACTATAATCAAACTGTAATGACTTCACAAACCCACCCCCTGAGAAGCATGGATATAATCTCCTTAGTATCTAATATTTTTGACACTCCTCCCAATTTTATGCAGTAAAGGAGAGAAATTTTACCAAAAGTAGTCGTCAAATTAAATATTGGTTGTTAATAAAAGTTCTTAGAGTATGAAATAGGTAATATATAAGGTTGGGAGGCGCTTTGGTTAAAAACGTGCAGAAAAGTTCCTCTCAAAAGGCTTTAATAAAGTGGAGGGGTTAAAGTGGTAAACGATAAATGTAATCAGTTTAGTGATAGAGTGAAGTGGGGGGGAGGTTTGATTTGGTAGAGGGGAGTCCGTAGAATTGAAAGAGGTTGTTTGATGAACTCCACCTATAAGGAGAAAGAAAGAAGAATATTTGTATTACAGATTGGCAGTTGGATCACCGTGCTCATCGTAATACCATTCATCATGAAGAAGGTGTTCATACTCTAACTCAAATAGTGCGATTAGAAAGGTAGATACTTGTTCAATAATCTTATTCAAGTTAATAACCTCCTCTAAAATATTCTTATTAATTTGTGCAAGAAATACGAGTTTATACATGAGAAGATGATTTTTGTAATTTACTTTTCAAGAGAAAAGGTAAGTAAAGAAGAGTAAACATGAGAATGACAATTACTTCGAGAGAGAGAATATACCATGGGTACGGTCCGAGCCAGTCAAGAATGCTTGGGTTATCTGGTTTCCTTGCTAAAAACATATAATTAGCACCAGTAAAGTAATTAATCCAAAAAGCAATAAATGCAAGGCTGTTTAGAAAAATGAAAGATCGAACTGCGGATTTCCATGTAACCGTATAGTTTAGTACCCAGATCATATAGAGAATAGCAAGGATTATGGCGATGTGAGCAATAAAAAAATGTAAAAATCGATAGTGCGGGAACGTATAAAATAATTCGGGTGTAATTAATGCTTGTAGGGCACCACCAATACCGAAAAAGTAAAGGACTTCAAAAATACGATAAGAACATGTAATTAGCATGAAGGAACTTAAATAAATGCTAATTGTACAAAGTTGCAGCGGTAAATTGAAACGGATATCCCATAAGCCAATAGCGATACTCCAAATAATAATACTAATTTCGGAAAGGACAAGAACAGCGAGTAACCCCCACCGAACATGAGCCATGTAACTCTTATGCCGATGAACAAACATCCAAACGATAGACAATGCAAATAATAGTAATGAAGCTACGTGGGCAGGAGAAAAAAATACCGTTCCCTTCATATAGGCTGAAGGATCAAAAAAATCCACGATCATGAATCATACCACCTAGTAATATAATATTAATCAGAGGGTACCACGTACCTTTAATAAATTAAAGGGTTAATAATTTAATGAGTTAATGGACAAACGGTGCCAGGTACCTTTAGGAAGGTACCTGGCACCGTTTGTTTTATTGGCTGGATGAGTGTTGTTTGGTTTTCTTCTTTTGGCGTTCTTCTTGTTCTTCGAGTTTTACGTCTTCTAGTGGTGGTTCGTCAATTGGCATAATCATCTGGTCTCGCTCTAACTGCTTGTCCCAATCTTCCTTAAATGCATGAGATTTTTTGTTTCGTTTTTGGAGTTCTAGTTCTTTTTGTTTATTTTTCATCACTTATCCCTCCTTATTCATCTGTACCCGTGAAAAATTTGTAGTAAACATTGGATTTTGTGGTATTATGGTAATCTAAAAGAGGAATTTTATAGAGCTTTATCTAAATTGAATTATACGGATTAACCGTAAAAATAAGATCGACAAGGACAAGGACTTTGAAAGGGGAATACATGCGTTTTAAACAATTATTTACGACTGCTCTGCTACTGAGTGTTTTAGCATTCTTTGTTGCCTGTGAGGAAGATAGCGAGCAGTTAACACGAGAAGAAATTTTACAACACTCAATTGAAGCAATGAAGGAAGTTCAAGCTTATTCTTTTGAAATGGATGCCATTACGAATGAAGCTGATATGGGAACGTTAATCTCCTACTTGAGTGGGACAGCGAAAGTCGAGCCACTCGAAGCTCATATCAAACGGTCATCGAAAATTTCAGGAACGACAATGAGGTCAGAAGTCTATATCACAGGTGGAGAAACGTACTTTTTAATGGACGAGGAAAGTGATTTGTGGATTAATGTATCACCTGAGATCCATGCTCTTGAGCCAGCAAAAGAAATTGAACTTATATTAGAAAATATCGATTTATTTCATTTTACAGAAGATAATAATGGCTACCGCTTTTCCATTTCCACTAAGGAGGATGAAATGCTGACCTTATGGAAGGGACTGTTTCCGTTTTACTATGTGATGGATGACCCGCTCTTCCACACGATGATCCATACGATCCGAACAGAAAACGGTCCTGCTTCATTTACTTATGAAATGATCATCGATAAAGAAACGTTTCACCGCACGTCGGCAATGCTGGAATATACCTTTAGTATGAGCATTCTCGATTTGGATGCTGAAAATGATGAAGTTGAAAATAAGATGGTAGAAACATTATATATTTCTTATGACGCATTAAACGAAACAGATGATGAGGTAACGGTACCTCAAGGGGTTATTGAAAATGCAAAAACGTACGGGGATATTCTTTTAGGGGATCGTGACCCTTTAAAAGAGGAAGCTGGATTTCTTACTGGGGAAAAAGGTAATAGCGACGGAAATCACTTAAATGGATCGTATTTTGCAACCGATGGGGAAGCTGTTTATTACTCCAACTGGATGCAAGAAAGTGGAATTTATAAATGGACAGATGGACAAGAAGAAAAGGAACTTATTTCTGATGTACTAGCTAAAGATTTAAATGTAATGGGAGATTGGCTGTATTATTCAGATGAAAGAGACCGCTTCAACGTTTATCGGATGAAAAAAGACGGAACAGAAGTAGAAAAAGTATCAGATGACTATGCGATAGATTTACGTGTAATGGATGGCTGGATCTTTTATAAAGCAAATAATCCATTAAACAATAAACAATCTCTCTATATGGTTTCTGAGAAAGGTGTTAAGATCCAACTGATCGATGATCTTTTCCGATATAACATTTACGAGGATCAAGTCATTTATCAAACAGAACCAAAAGGTATTCTTTACGTCGTAGGAATTGATGAACTGGGTCAAACACATCCTCCAAGAGTGATTGATTACCCGGTCAGGACGTTCATAGTGGAAGACGATTGGGTTTATTTTGAGAGCGCATTAAATGGTGCCAAGCTTTATCGTGTTCGACTCGACGGGACTAGTACAGAACAACTATCAACCGATGAGAGTCAAGGCTTTAATGTGGCCGGAGATGCCTTATACTTTACAAATGTTACAGAAGATCATAGTTTATATAAAATTGATTTAAATACATTAGAAGCTGAAATGCTCGATGAACGAGGATCACATATTCATATTATTAACGGTCGTCTTTATTACTCTAAGCATATTAGTGCAATACAGCTCGGCTGGTTCCAAATGGATCTCGATGGAACGAATATGGAGCGTGCGCCGTTTTAATCTATTAAGTAGTAGAGTCTGACTAAAAATGGCCTCTACAACTATAAGAAAAAGCGACGAAGGGAAAAGTCCCCTTTGTCGCTTTTTTAGTACACTCAATTAGCGAACTTCCAATGTTCAACGGCTTGTTTAAATGCAGCGTCTAGTGAGTCGATCTGATCGTCAAGTTCCTCACTTTCTGAAAGATCTTTTTTCAAACTTTCATAGCTTTCTAGTAATGTGTTAAAGTCGGGCTTTGTTACGAGAATGCCTAATAAATGATTTAAATAATATTCTGTATAATTTTCCATGGTCTAACCTCCTTGTTTAAAGATATCCCATACGCTGAGCTGTAAACGTAAGCTCCTCACGAAATTTAGGGTGGGAGATGTCAATCAACGCCTGTGTACGTTCTGAAATGGTTTTATTTCTTAAGTGGGCCACACCGTATTCCGTCACGATAAAGTCAACATCGTTTTTAGAGGTTGTCACGACAGATTTATCATGTAGGTAAGGAACAATCTTTGAGATTTGCTCGTCTTTAGTTGTCGAATGTAAACAAATAATTCCACGGCCATCCCTGCATAATGTCACACCTTTTCCGAAATCAGATTGCCCGCCAGATGAAGAATAATAATTTCCTTTCACCACTTCTGAATTACATTGCCCTAAAAAATCGACTTCAACAGTACCGTTAATCGTTACAAACTGTTCCAATTGAGCAATTTGCTTAATACTGTTCGACTCGTTAACTGGAATCATACATAGGGCAGGGTTTTCATGCATGAACTGGTAGAGTCTCTTGCTGCCAAAAGCAAAGGTAGCAGTTGAAATTCCTTTGTAAAAAGGTTTATTTTGATTTGTAATTGCGCCGCTTTCGTATAAATCTACTAAACTGTCAGGGAACATTTCGGTATAAACACCCAAGTTTCTAAAGTCTTTTAAGTGCTCCATCACGGCATTTGGTATGGATCCAAAACCTATTTGGATTGTGTCACCATCTTTAATTAAGTTAGCAATATTCCGTCCGATCGCTTTATCTTTTTCAGAAATGACCGGTTTCCCAGTTTCAGCTAACGGGGAAGTGTGTTCTACAATGGCCTTAACTTGTGATATATGAATTTGATTTTTACCATACGTTCTCGGCATATGATCATTCACTTCAACGATAATTGCTTTCGCATGGTTGACCAAAGTTGCTGTATAATCACAATTTGTACCTAAGGAAAAATAACCTTCGTTATCAATCGGTGACACTTGAGCGATGATGATTGGATTTTTGACTCTTGTTTTTAACATCTTTGGCAAGTTGGAAAAGTGATTAGGTAAAAGATCAATCATCTGTTTAGCATAAGATTCCCGTTCATGTGAATTTAAAAACATGGATACAATCCTAAGTTTATCTTTTGCTACAGGTACAACTTTTCGAAGAGAGAGCATTTGATAAAGTGTATTGTTTTCAAGACCTTCGAAATCTACTAATGCTTCCATTAAAGCTGGCGGTTCCCCGACAGCGATAGGAGCTATGATCTCATCACCTGGTTCAATTAATTGAACGGCTTTGTTTGCACTCATTACTTTTTCTTGATAGGTTGATAGCATTAACATGCAGTATTCGCTCCTTATTGTCATCTTTTATGTACGTAAATAAAAAACACACTCCCATATATTAATGAGAATGTGTATGTTTTAGGTCGAATCCTTTGCTATCACAATCAAAGCTTCCATCCAAAACACCTCCCCATCCTCGTGGGTAAATAACAGTGTTGCTCTTTAATGGCAGGTCTCCTGGCTTCGAATCAACACATGTATACATCCTTCCCATCTTAAATTGACAGTGGACTAATTCGTACGCATGCTCCTCGTTACAGTGGCGGGACCGCATCGGATTTGCACCGACTTCCCTTTTAAACTTGTTCAACAAGTACCATAAAGCACAATATTCTGTTTGTTGGATTTTATTATAACACTACGTTTTTAGAAAATACAATTAGTAATTTTAATGATAGTATGTTAAAAATCTGTAATCCCGTTTTAGATAATATATAAGAATACTCGCTAAATCGTGTATAATTTGGTAAAGAACACGGGGGTTATAGGAGGGGAAACAAGTGATTTATGAACTGAAATCTGAAGAGTTTCCCAAGTGTCAACCATTAGTGATAAAGGGTAAACATATAGAAATTCAAGCAATAATAGCTGGAAATAATCCCGGTCGTATTTTTGTAGATAACCGATTCGATCCTACTAGCGGGTTCGTTTGGTTTGGGAATCTAGACGGTTTTGCTTTTATTGGGAATGTAAATAATGAGACATTTACTAGAGAAGTAGATGCGTTTTTTAATAATGAAATCATTGGTGAAGCGAAGAGACTCGGACTCCAATGGTTTGAAGGCTTTGGTCACGATCCAAGCTGGGATTCTGCTATTGAGAAGATGTTCAACAAAAGAAACCTTGAAGCTTCTAAACAAAGAGTCTATCTAATGTCTAGAGAAACATACCAAGTGGATCGAGAACCACAGATTGAGCAGACCTATCTTGTTGAAAAATTGACGGCTGAACGGTTAGCTTCAGAAGTCTATCAAAAAAGTCCTTTCCTTCAAAATAAGCTTTTACATTTTTGGCGTTCAGAAAGAGAGTTTCTAGAAAAAGGTCTAGGTTATTGTATTGTATATGAAAAGGAAATCGTTAGTGTTTGCTTTTCCGGTTTTGTTGCTAACCAATATCATGGTATAGATATTGAAACCGTTCCACATCATCAAGGAAATAAACTAGCCCGAAAACTTGCTCATAGATTTGTAAAAGACGCCCTCGTTCAAAACCTTGTCCCATATTGGGATTGTATGGAAGTAAATGCACCTTCATTATCAGTGGCAGAAAGTGTTGGTTTCGAGTTACAGTATCAATATACCGTTTATGAATTCCCGTTTACATAGGTGTAATTGAGCTTGCTGCTTTATATACAGAGCACCTTTAAGAAAGGAGGGGAAGTTATGCCTGATTGGTCTTACCATGTCCTCTTTAAGCCGTTACTTTCTAGGCTTTCTCCTTACCATTCGAGAGAGTTTATTCATAGGGGTATGAACCGAATATCGTCAGTTCCAGGTGGACATCATTTAATCAACTTCCTTGGAAGAGAAGAGTCTTCGCCGGTACTTATGAAAGAAGTCGACGGTAATCTACTGAAAAACTCGATCGGTTTGGCTGGAAAAGTGGACCCGATACTATCTGGAACGAAGGCATTTACGAATTTAGGTTTTGGATTCATAGAAATCGGACCGGTAACAAAAGAGCCTGATCTAAAAGGTGAATTTCCAATCATTCATGAAAAAGATAACTATATAGAATTTCCGCAACACTACGAATCTATTGGTCTAGAAAAGACGTTGCTTAAGTTAAAAAACTTGCAGCGAAAACAACCCGTTTTTATTCGAATAGCCGGGAGTGAAGATGACCAGTCTGCGATCATGAAAGCATTAGAAGATAAGGCGGACGCATTTATTCTAGAGTTCAACACTAGTATTCCAAATACATCCCATTCAACGAAAAAACCGATTTACCTAGCAATGAAATCCAATCAACTAAACGGAGAAACGTTCCACTTAATCAAGGAACAGTTCAACGGGATCGTATTAGATGATCAGCTGAACAAAGACGATCGTTATAATTTAACGGAGCATTTAAAAGCAATACGGTATCTAAAAAAACATCATTTTAATAAAACAATCATTACAGTTGGCGGGGTGACTGAGCCTGATGATGCATTAACTCTATTTCATGCAAATGTAGATTTAATCATGCTTTCTGGCGGGTATGTTTTATCCGGACCGGGTCTGACGAAACGCATTAAAGAAGCGCAACTTTCAGAAATGGAAAACATTGAAACTTCGCACCAAGGGTGGCTGTGGTATTTTTTATTCGGATTATTGATTATGATAGGTGGACTTATGACACTATTCATTAGCATGTCTGCAATCATTCTCCCGTATGATGAATATTTTTTACAAATGAATCGGGAAACGATCTATGGGTTTAATGAGCGTATCCTTTATTTTATGGCACATGATCGAATGACACTCGCCGGAACGATGATCTCAGGTGGGATCGTTTATATGGGGCTAGCAAGGTACGGTATACGTTTGGGATTGAAGTGGGCAAAGCAAGCATCGGATGCAGCGGCAATCATTGGTTTCCTAGGTATCTTTCTTTTTATCGGGTATGGCTATTTTGATTGGCTTCATTTAGTGTTTTGGCTCGTTTTATTGCCGTTTTATGTAGCGGGCTTTGTGAAGACAAAACGAATGAACGGTACAGCAAAATCGACAAATCGAACAAATCATAGAATTTGGAAGCAAAGTTTATTTGCTCAGCTTGCCTTGGTTATCCTCGGCTCCTCATTTGTATTAGGTGGTTTCATTATTGCTTATATTGGAATAACAAACGTATTTGTGGCAACTGATCTAACTTACATTTGCATGCCGCCAGAAATGCTTAACGAATTCAATGAGAGGCTTATCCCTGTTATTGCTCATGACCGAGCAGGATTCGGTGGCGCATTGCTTAGTGTTGGATTACTAATTTTAATGATTGCTTTATGGGGATTTCACCAAGGAAACAAATGGGTTTGGTGGATGTTATTGATTGGGGGAATTCCAGCTTTTGCAGCAGGAATTGGCGTTCACTTTGCGATCGGATATACCGATTTTATTCATCTCGTCCCAGCTTATTTTGCACTTGGATTATATGTTGTTGGATTGCTTTTTTCGTATTCATTTTTCCATTTAAAAACTGAAATGCCTAGAGCGTCTCATTTGCAATCTCTATCGCAATAGTAGAAAATAAAACCAGTCTACTACTTGTCAAAGGAGGAAATGATTTGAAACTAGAAGGAAAAAAGATTATTCAACTCGTTAGCGATGACTTTGAAGATTTAGAGTTATGGTATCCGGTTTTACGCTGCCGCGAAGAAGGGGCAACGGTACATATTGTCGGCGAAAAAGCGAATGAAGAGTACATCGGGAAGTATGGTGTACCGATCATAAGTGATATGGCTTTTGATGAAGTAGATGCTGAGAAATATGATGCAATCCTCGTACCAGGGGGCTGGTCTCCTGATAAATTAAGACGTTATGAAGATGTTTTACAAATGGTTCAGATTCTACATGAGCAAAACAAACCCATCGGACAAATTTGTCATGCGGGCTGGGTATTAATATCAGCAAAAATTTTAGATGGGAAGACGGTTACGAGTACACCTGGAATAAAAGATGATATGGAAAATGCAGGGGCTACATGGGTAAATGAGCCAGTCGTGGTTGATGGGAACCTCGTTTCAAGCCGCCGTCCACCGGATTTACCAGATTACATGCGAGAATTTATTAAAGTAACATCTGAAAAATAATATAACGTTAACTTAAGATAGGATGCAGTTCTAGTTGGAGTTACTGGAGCTGCTTTTTATTTGAAAAAGAGGTGCTGACTATGAAAGAAATTCAAGTTTACCATGTCGATGCATTTACGAACGAGCCCTTTGGAGGAAACCCAGCCGGTGTTGTCCCTGATGCAACTCAATTAACAGAAGATGAAATGCAGAAAATCGCTCGTGAGCTTAATTTATCAGAAACTGCATTTTTAATGACGATAGAAGATAAAGATGTGGACTTTCGCGTGCGCTTTTTTACGCCGACTCAAGAAATTGATTTTTGCGGACATGCGACACTTGCCGCGGCTTGGACGATGGCAACAGAGCATGGTTGGTTAGACCGGGCTACTTCTATTCATTTTAAAACAAATATTGGGATTGTACCCATTGATTTTAGTAAAAGAGGTGAGGAACTCCAATCCGTTATCATGACGCAGGCCACACCGCAAATCAAGGATATTGAAGCGGACATCGAGACCATTTCTAAACTGGTGGGGATATCAGCAAGTGAGCTTGATCCAAGCTACCCCATCAAACTTGGATCTACCGGAATTTGGCATTTACTTATTCCTGTCAAAACTCGAAAGGCCATTGATGAAGCCATACCTAACATAGACCTTTTAAAAGACCATAATATGACTCGAGGAATCTGTACGACACATCTATTTACATTCGACAGCGAGGAAGCAGATTGGAAGTTATATACGCGTGATTTTGCGCCTGCTGTTGGAATCGCGGAAGATCCTGTAACAGGGTCGGCCAACGGTGCATTAGCAGGTTACCTGCTGTTAGAAAACATACTAGACAAACATACTGAACATGACTTTTTGATTGGACAAGGGGAAGCTTGTGGTCGTCCTGGTCAACTACATATAAAAACATCATCGAATGAACACGGGCCAGTTATTCAGGTAGGTGGAAGTGCGGTTTGTACAATAAAAGGAACAGTAAGGTTGAGATAGGAGCCCTTTAAATCATGGATACATTTAACGAGGAAGAATTTGTTGAGAAGGATTTCACAACGGTAGAACTTCGTGAAGCTGAATTTGCAAATTGTGTTTTTATTAGGTGTCGATTTCGAGGCTGTCACTTAGAAGAAATCACTACCGTTCGCTGCCAATTTATAGACTGTGATTTTACAGGGGCACACTTAAATGCATCTTCTCATAAAGGTTCGTCTTTTACGAATTGTTTATTTAGTTCCGCGAATTTATTTGTAGCTGTTTTTAGGGAATGTAAAATGACAGGAACTGATTTTGCAGAAGCGAACTTAGACGGTGTGACGATCGATGGCGGGGATTGGTCGTATACTAATTTACGCTATGCCAATTTAGCGAAGCAGAAGTTACGAGGAATGAAGCTAGCTGAAGCTGACCTGACAGAAGCGAATTTAGAAAAGACAGATTTAAGAGATGCTGATTTAACGAGATGCAGACTGAGTAAAGCTAAGTTAAATGGAGCTGATTTGCGAGGTGCCAATTTAGAGGGAGTTGATTTTAAATCCATGGTTGTGAAAGGAGCACGAATGGATATGAGTCAAGCGGTGTCCTTTTTACGATCTTACGGAGCAAAAGTCGAGTAACAAAGGTCTCAAGCAGTATGCTTTACAGTAAAAATGTGAAGTACTAAACTGAATGTAAGGTAAATGAAGGAAAGGCGTGACATACAATGCAATTAAAACCGTTAAAAGGGCAACATCACGTTTCAGCCATTACAGCCGATGCAAAAAGAAACTATAATTTTTATACGAAAACATTAGGAATGCGCCTCGTTAAAAAATCGATTAACCAAGATGATACATCGGTTTATCATTTGTTTTATGCAGATGAAAGAGGGAACCCAGGAACCGACCTTACTTTTTTTGAACTACCCTATGCAGGCAACACTTATCCAGGAACGAATAGTATTAGTACAACGTCACTCCGGGTGCCAACAGATGATTCCTTAGAGTATTGGACGAAGCGTTTTGAGGAATATCAAGTCGATCATGATGCAATCTCAGAACATACAGGAAGAAAAACATTAGCTTTCCGAGATTTTGAGGGACAAAGGCTGATGCTTGTATCTGATGAGAATAATGATGGTGTGTCTGGAGGTGTACCGTGGGAAAAAAGTACAGTTCCAACTGAGCATGCGGTTTACGGATTAGGACCAGTCATGTTAACCGTCGCAAAGGCCGAGACATCAGCACAAGTATTAACACAGTTATTAGGATATCGAGAAGTAAGATCTTATCGTTCGCTTGTAGAAGGACAACCAGATGTAAGAGTATTTGAAACAGGAGAAGGTGGAACGGGGGCAGAGGTTCACCTAGAAGAGCGGTCCGACTTACCTGTGGAAAGACCAGGAAGAGGTAGTGTTCATCATGTCGCTTTTCGTGTTGAAAATGAAGAGGAATTAAGAGGTTGGGTTAGTCACTTAAAACAATTGCGAATTCCTAGTTCTGGCTTCGTAGAAAGATATTATTTTAAGTCGCTTTATTTCCGCGAGGCGAATGGGATTTTATATGAACTAGCTACAGATGGTCCTGGTTTCGAAGAAGATGAACCGTTTGAAACGTTAGGTGAAAGACTAGCTTTACCACCTTATTTTGAAGAGAAACGTGAAGAGATTGAGGCTAAATTAAAGCCTTTAGATACGAAAGAATAAGAGGAGGGTTTTATATGGAACATATTTTTATAGAAGGAACAGACAAACAAGCTCCGACATTATTGCTTCTTCATGGAACTGGAGGAAATGAACGTGATTTATTACCCCTAGCACAAATGATTGCGCCACAGTGTTCGGTGCTAGGCGTGCGGGGGAACGTGTTAGAAAACGGAATGCCGCGCTTTTTTAGACGTTTAAGAGAAGGTGTTTTCGATGAAGAAGATTTGATTTTTCGTACAAAAGAGCTTTATCAGTTTATCGATGACATGGCTGCTCAATACAAGTTGGATCGCAAGCGAGTAATTGCGATTGGTTACTCAAATGGGGCCAATATTGCGGCAAGCTTAATGTATCATTATGCTGATGCATTTGAAGGGGCAATTTTATTTCATGCGATGGTTCCGCTAAGAGGAATTGAGCTACCTAATTTAAGTGAGACCAAGGTATTTATTGGAGCAGGTAAACGGGATCCATTAATCCCAGCCGATGAGACGAAGGAACTGATTGTGGAATTAAAGAAGGTGAATGCTACTGTCGAGGAGTATTGGACTGAAGGTGGTCATGAGCTTTCAAGAGCAGAGGTTGATGCTGCGAGTGCTTGGTATAAAGAGCAATTTTTTAGCTAAAGGGTGGTCGTCTTTATGAAGTTCCAAACGGTAAAAGAAGCTTTAGATACGGCTCTCTATGACTGGAGTTTGATGCAAAAAACATCTGGGGATGAAGGTGCTGAGCACGCTGAGCGCTTTGAACGTCACTTTTACGATTTTATCGATGAATTTGAAACATGGTTCCGGACATTAGATCCTGAACCAACAGAATTAGAAGAAGCGGAAGCACTGCCAGAAGTGATGGAACTTGAACAGCACTTGCCAGGTCCACTTCAGTTAAATTTTACAATTGAACTTGAGCGGATCATCGACGGCTATAAGACTTCACGATTTGATTAATGATAAAGAGTCTAGCCTGGGACAAAACCCAGTAAATCAAAGAGAGAATGCCTAATAGAAAAATTAAACAAAAAGGTTCCGAACACCGTATTTCTGATGTTCGGAACCTTTTTCCATTTGCTTTGGCTAATTATGTCCCTGCCACCTTCGTGTTTTTTATCTCCTGCCGGTCGAGGCCTGGACGTACGTTGCTAACCGGCGCTTCCGCTTTTCATTGTCTAGCTCCAGCGCCCAGCAACTATCGAGACTACCCTCACCTCTGTACGATAAGTCAACATCGATTCACTTGCGTTCGCCGTGTTTCCTTTATCTCCTGCCGGTCGAGGCCTGGACGTACGTTGCTGACCGGACGCCCTCGCTTTTCTGATTACTGGACAGGTATGAGAAGTTGGGAACCTATTTGTAGTGCATACGGTTCGACATCTGGGTTGGCTACAATAATGTCTCGGACAGTTACACCGTCATAAACACTAGCAATCTCACTCAACGTATTTCCTGGCTGGATCGTATGATAAACATGGTTGGCTTCATTGTCTTCAGTTGCTAAAGAAATATCTGACCCGATTTGCAGACTTCTAACGTTTAATCCTTCATTTAGATCAATAATTTGATCGACAGTTACACCATACTGTTGGGCAATACTCCATAAAGTGTCATCAGGTTGAATCGTATAGGTCGTAGCTTCACCGTTTCCTTCACTTGAGTCCTCACTAGAGCGCTCTACGTAAATTTCAGATCCAATAGGTAATGCATATGGATCGACATTCGGGTTTACTTCTAGTAAATGATCCACTGTTACCCCATATTCCTGCGAAACACCCCATAACGTATCGCCTCTTTCAATTTCAGTTACAGTTGCCGCTTTAGGTGATAGATCATTGACTCCAAAGGCTACACCTACTGCTAGAACTGGTGCTAGCACCATTGTTGTTTTCTTTTTCATCATTATCTCCTCCTTATAAGTGACTTAGTTACTATGTACCTTGTATTTCCGACTTTTAAACATGGAATTTATCATAAAAAGAAGAAATTTGTAGAAAGGTAGTCTCATGATCTTGTATGGAGAGTCGTATTATTTTATGGAGGAAAGTAGGTTTCGATGAGTTGGTGAGAGTGCTATGTGCCATAATCTAGAAGAAACTAGGGGATATGAGAAACAGGACAGGTTGCTTCGTGCCACGATTTGGTAGAAATATAGGGAGAGAGGGAACGATAGAAGGTCAGTAATAAAAACACAAAAATTTCGCATTGCGAAATATCAGCCTTGAGATTAAAATAAATAAATGTGATAAAAAAGAAAAAAAGAATAAGAGGAAACAACATGAATCGAAAAATGATCTTATATACGAAAGCTTTATCGGATTTTGGTATGTTTATGGATTTAATCGTGTTAAACGTTATTATTTATACAGCAACTGGAAGTACGGCTTGGCTCGCAGCAACGATGGCCGCCCGGACGATTGGCGGAGTGTTGTCGAGTCTTTTTTCAGGTATTTTAGCGGATCGTTTTAACCGTAGAAAGATTATGATCATTAGTAACTTTTTACGAGCAGGTATTATATTTGCGCTCATTCCTTTTCCTGATCCTACTATGATCATTATTGCATCGTTTTTAATAGGGTTTGTGAATAGTAGTTATATGGTTAGTTTTAGTGCGGAGATACCGCAAATTTTTGGTGAAAAGAACACCCTTCCAACCAATGCATTAGTTGCAAGATTAACGTCATTTGCTCTAGTCGCAGGTTTCTTAGCTGCCGCACTTATTACAGATTTTCTTGGTTATCAATTAACGTTATTTATTGATGCGACCTTATACTTAATTGCGGGACTGGTTCTTTTACGAATTAAATGGGAGTCTCCATCTACTCGAACGTTAGAGGTGGCCAGCGGAGTTAAAGAAAAATTAAAATCGGTTTGGACTGATCTAAAAGAAGTGTATTCTTATTTATTAGTCGCGCCGATGTTAATGTTTGTTAATATTGTGTTTCTTGTTAGTGCATTTGCAGGGAGTTCTCATAATATGGGGATTCCATTGTTAGCTGAAACACTAGACCCATTGAGGCAAAGCTTTTATTACGGTATGATTTGGGCGGTATGGGGGTTAGGTTCTATTTTAGCAACGTTTACACTCCCTAAATTGCCGTGGATCAAAGACCAAAAAATTTATTTTACATGCTTTATATCAGCTATTTTGATGTCTACGGGATTTATTATCTTTTTATCAGGTTTAAATCTATGGGTGATCATGATCTTTGCCTTTTTCACTGGGATTTTTGATGCTTCATTTAATACATTGCATGCAACGATCTTGCAACGAACAGAAAATCATATACGAGGGCGGATCTTTGGAGTTGGAATGTTGTTAAAATCACTCGGTTTTGCAGGTGGTTTCCTTATTGCACCATTCATCCTTTCCAACATGACGATGCCACAAATGGTATGGCTCATGCACGGGACCTTAATAACGGTTACTTTAATTGTCATGGCATTTGCTATTAGCTTTGTTATGCGAGGAAAAAAAGTGCTGGTGCCGAAAAAAGCATCTTAATAAAGTACATCTGTTTTATAAAAAAAAGTTGTGGGCTGTCTCATAAAAGTGTCCTATCATCTTAGGTAACCTGACCAATTGGTGCTACCGCTGAGATGAGTAGAATGCATTTTTGATTGAGGCGGCTCTTTTTTTATTATTTAAATTTTTTTGTGAACCAGATCGCGAGGTTCCTCATCTAACGTATAGAAAGAAAGGAGGGACACAATGAATGAGATAAAAGTCGTCAAAAGAGCTCAACACGGAGATAAAGAAGCATTCGTACAATTAATTGAACAACATCGTAACAGCATGTATCGTATGGCACTAACGATTGTTCATTCAAAAGAGGCCTGCGAGGACGCCCTATCAGAAGCCACCACGAAAGCGTATGAAAAAATAACAACGTTAAGAGAACCGAAATATTTTAAAACATGGTTGATGAGAATTGTTATGAATGAAAGTTATTCTATCGTTCGTGAACGTAAACGTGTCGTCGAGTTAACGGAGTGGAACCGGGAAGCGGTTACTGAAACGATGACTACTGACTTTGAATTAGAAGAAGTCATTCAACAACTTTCAGAAGATTTACGAGTGGTCATCGTTCTATTTTATATTGAACAATGGACGATTAACGAGATAAGTGAGGTATTAAATATAGCTGAAGGAACAGTGAAAAGCAGGTTGCATCGCGCAAGAAAGAAATTACTGCCTTTACTAGAAACGAATGAAAAGAGGTGTTCGACTAATGAATGATTTGGACAAACAACTGTCAGAACGGTTACGACAAAACGTGAAAGAGCCACCGGCTTCAGTCGTTGATCGTATGAATAAAACCCTTAATTCACTGCCAGAAAGGAAAGAAAGAGCGCCAAAGAATTACAAGGTAATGTTCGGTGTCGCTGCTGCTTTCTTTTTAATGGTGATTATTTCAATGCCGATGTTCCAGTCTGTTGTTCCCCAAGGAGTTCAGGAAGATTCGCTGCAGGAAAGTATTTTTCAGTTAGTAGGCAAGGGCGGGCTCGAGCAGCTGAGTAAAGAAGGATTAACGTTCCCTATGAATTTATCAGCAACTAGTAACGACATCACATTAGAAATTACAGAAGCGATGTTCGATGGTACGAGGCTTTATTTCGGCTTTATCGAAACACATCCACAACCTATTGATCTTATAGCTGTTCCTGAAGAAGACCTACTGTTAAAAGAGTCGCGTTTTTTTGTAGGTGATCGTGGCGACTATTATCATATGCTTGGAGGAAAGCCGACGAGGCAGCTTTCCGAAACGAAAGTTGCTGGGGTGTTTGGCTCATCATTTGTGGGTGATGTCAATCAGCTGGAGGATATAAATATTACGGTTTATCGAGGGGGGGAATACGCAGGAGAATGGGAATTTTTGATTGATGAAATACCTGTGATCGAAGGAGTAAGCTCGTTTAGTGTGGACGAAATGTATCTAGTTGACGAACAGTATGAATTTTATATCGAAAAAGTGATCCAAACCCCTGTTACTATTGAAGTGTATTATTCTTTTGACTATCCGTGGGTCTCTCCAATAAAAGAATACGAGTTCTATCAGCTAAAGCTGCTTGATTTAGAAGGAGAGTCTTACGAACCGCTTTATATGGGCGGCGGTGAAAAAAATAAAGTTTTCAGGGTGCTATCAAACGGACAAGATAAAGGAATACGTTTGCAAGTTAATAAGTTTATGAATGTGAATGAAGATAGCAATGCAATGGACAGCAAGGCGTTAAACGAAGAAGTAGCTTTAGATGTAGTCTTAGAATTTGGTGAATAAAAAGTCAGGAAAAAGCACGGATTAACTAAAGTGTACCCTTTGTAAAGAACATTTTAAACTCTCTGAGCTTTTTTATTTTATGCCGATTTGTTTCGTGAAAAGGGTATTAATGACGGTATGGTTAAACGTTAAGTTAATGTTTACATGAATAAAATATACAAATAATTTTCCATTTGTAGAATATAATTTAGTGATATTTTTTATAATATTCAAACAAATATAACCAGGCAATTATTACGATGGCAAAATAGAAACAGGAACATGTGACGTTTACAAAAGAAGAAATTTGAAGACAATGAATATGGGCTCGCTTGGCTGCACTGGATTTGGGTGTTTTCCTGCATTGACTGCAGGGGTAATACTGTTCATCGTCATAATTTTTTAAAGGAAGGTGTACATGTGAGAAGGAGTTCAGTTATTTTTTACTTTGTTTTTTTAATGACATGCTTTTTTTCATTTCAGTTATATCGTTCCATTTCGAATGCGTATACGCCAATTGATGGTCTTGCCAACCTGTTATCTTTATTTATTTTATTCATTCTAGTCATCGCTTCTCTACTGTTCTCAATGAAATTTACGGAATTTTTATCTAGTAAGTAAAAAAATAAAGTTACTTCCCATTAAATAATTCCGATACGCCTATAAATATCTTACATTTTATACTATAGTTAAAATACAAATTCAAGATAATATATTGGAGGATTTCATGGCGTCGGAATTAGCAAACTTTGAAAAAACAGGACAAAATGTCTTTCAACTAATGAGTGAAACTATTCCAGCAAAAACATTTTTTATAGCCAGTACAAAAAATGAACGGTTTATTATATTAAAAGTGTTTAATAAAGAAGGCGGCTGTACGGTACCGTCTACCTTCAATGCACCTTTAAATGAGTCTTATTGTAATATGGTCGTTACTCATCATAAACCGCTGTTAATAGAGGATAGCTCTCAATCAGAACTAGTAAAACATATGCCAGTTACATCCTTATTTACGATTGGTTCTTATTTAGGAGTACCTATCATTCTCGAGAACGGGGAAACGTTTGGAACATTGTGCGCGATGGACCCCGAACCCAATATTTTAAATGAGAGCCATATTTCGAAGCTCGAGACATTTGCTAGTTTAATAGCAAGTACGTTGCAACTTGAAGAATACTTCCAACAATTAAAAAAGTATGAAATACAAATGAAAAGAGAACTTCAACTTTCAAGAAAGATCCAAAGTTCTACGTTAATGAAATGCTTAGAAGATGAGAAGCTTTCAATTGACAGCATTTATGTTCCATCTCATTATCTATCAGGAGACCTTTGTGCATGGTATGAGATTGAAGATGGGGTATATGGATCTATTGTATTGGATGTGATGGGCCACGGGGTATCTTCAGCTTTAATTGGAATGGGAATTATACCGACACTCAAGAAAATTATGATGGATCAGGTGAAGCCCTATCAAGTACTAAGCGAACTCAATCGAATGTTAATTGACCTATTTGAAGGTGATGAGGAATTGTTCACCTTTGTTACCGGTATCTACACATTGATTGATACGAATAAGCAACGAATTGAATATATGAATGCCGGTCACCCGCCAGGTCTTTTAATTGATCAACATGGAATTCATTCATTAGATAGAGGCTCGATGCCGCTTGGGATCTTTAAAGATCTTCCTAATCATTGTGGGGTTATTGAACTGCGAGGAAGTTGGGATTTATTATTATACACAGATGGTTTGACTGACGAATTTCGTGTCGATGGAGAAAAAGGAATTGACACGATTATGAGTTATTACACTCGCTCAAAAGAAAATAACGAGTCGTTTCTACAGTTAATGCGTCAATTTATTTCTGATGGAGAAGAGTATAGTGACGATATTTGTGTAGTTATGATTTCACCAAGACAAGAGGTCGCTGCTAAAATCTAAATAAGGACTAATCTGAAACGAACATAAAAATCAGATGGAGAGAAACCCTCTATCTGATTTTTATGTTCTTGTAGTTTTCTTGTAAACAAAGGAAACATCATGTAACATTGTCATATATAGGAGGCGATAGAATGTTAAGTGAAAAACTGTTAGATGCATTAAACGAACAAATGAATTTTGAGTTTGAATCAGCACATACATACATGGCAATGGCTGCTTGGTGTTCAGCACAAAGTCTTGACGGCTTTGCGAATTTCTTTTTAGTTCAAGCAGAAGAAGAACGTTTTCACGCGATGAAATTTTATAACTACATTAACGACCGCGGAAAGCGCGCAATCATTACAGGATATGAGACACCGAAAAATGATTTTGATACCATTTTAGATGTGTATCAAGCAGGTTATGCTCATGAGCAATTAGTGACAAAAAACATTTATAAGTTATCAGATATAGCAATGGATGAGCGTGAACATGCGACGATACAATTCTTAAAATTCTTCCTAGATGAACAAGTCGAAGAAGAAGCGATGTTTGATAACATTATTGAAAAATTGAAACGAATTCAAAATGATAATAATGCCTTATTCATGTTAGATGATGAATTTTCGAGACGAACGTTTACTCCGGAAGAAAACTAAAAGTCAAAATTAATATAAAAAGCTGTCTTATGAGTGATTAACTGAACCCAATTACATATGTGATCATACTTATTTAAGTGTCATCATTCCCATTGGGTGCTAGTTTTCTGCTGTAAGACAGCTTTTTTATGTCATTACTTGATTGGATGCTTCAGTTTTTTATTAACTAGTGAAATTAACTCTTCAACATCCTTACAATTTTCTAACTCTCTTTTTTGGATTAAAAGTTCAATATCATTGTCAACGCGTAAATAAGCACATGGAAATTCCGCTTTTGGTAACTCTTTGGGAAAATCATCTAAATGATAAAATACAACAGGAAATTGGAGTGACTGAATATACCTCTTCCACTTGTGGTTCATACTAACCGTACCATAGGTAATCGTACATAAGTGGCACGGATAAGTATCAGGAGAAGTCCATTTATGAATCGAATCTAGTATGCCATTCCACAACCCACCCTTTGCATGATAGACAAAAATTAATTCTTTCATCTCTTCCTCCTAATAAAAGATAACTTTCCTTTATTATCAACCTTATCATTTAACACAACTTATTTTAAAGCAAATTGATTGTAATTTCTGCTTTCAGCACTTATCACGTATGAAAGAAAATTACAGAACCGACTCTAATATAGCTAGAAAAGAAAAAATAGTTGACTCAATCTTTCAGACAAACTTCACATATTTTCCATTTAACGAGGGAAACTAGAAAAAACAGAATGTGGAGGAAGAACATGACAATGAATTTTGAAAATAACAATCACCAATTACCGAGATTTCCAGAACCGTATTGGCGTGACGAAATCAATTTCCCGTCTTTTTCACCTTTAAAAGAAAATATATCTGTCGATGTAGGAATAGTAGGAGCAGGAATTACGGGAATTACACTAGCTTATTTATTAAGTCAAGCCGGGGTGAAAGTGGCATTAATTGATGCTGGCGTGATACTTAATGGGACAACTGGACACACGACGGCGAAGGTTACCGCACAACATGGTGTCATTTATGATGAGTTCATCGGTCACTTAGGTGAAGAAAAAACGAAATTATACTACCATGCTAATGAGCAAGCCCTTGCATTTATTAAAAATACGGTTAACTCCCTAAATATCGATTGTGACTTTAAGGACCAAGATGCCTACATTTATACAAATTCTGAGCAGGAATTAAACAAATTGGAGAAAGAAGCGAAAGCTTACGAACAACTTGGAATTCCAGGTGCACTCTTAGATTCGATGCCTCTACAGCTTCCGATGAAAAAAGCACTAGTGATGAGAAATCAAGCTCAGTTTCACCCGGTTAAATACTTGCTGCCACTCGTTGAAGAAATTCAAAAGGCTGGGGGACAGATTTACGAAAATACAACTGCAGTAAATATTGAGGAAGAAGATCAGCCCAAAATCATAACAAGAAATGGTCAGTACATCGCATGTAAATACGCTGTTTCCTGCTCGCATTTCCCTTTTTATGATGGAATGGGTTTTTATTTCGCAAGAATGCATCCTGAACGATCATATATTGTTGCTGTAAAATCGGAACAGCCGTATCCAGGAGGAATGTACATCACCTCTGAATCACCGACTCGATCGGTTCGGTCAACACCGATCGGAAATGAGGAGCTACTCCTTTTAAGTGGGGATGGGCATAAAACAGGTCACGGTGTAAATACGATCAAACACTATGAAGCACTTGCACAGTTTGGAAAGGATGTACTAGGGGTAGCAGACATTCGCTATCGTTGGTCTGCTCAAGATTTATACACGTTGGATAAAGTTCCGTATGTCGGGCCTATTACATCAACAAAAGAAAACATTCTCGTCGCAACAGGGTATCGCAAATGGGGAATGACGAACAGTACAGCTGCAGCATTGATGTTAAAAGATTTAATTCTAGAAGGAAGACATCTATACGAGGACATCTTTACACCATCACGTTTCAATGCAGACCCTAGCATTAAGGAACTTGTTAAAAAGAATACGGATGTGGCTGTTGAGTTAGTGAAAGGTAAGCTGGAACGCATCAATAAGTTTCCTGAAGACGTAAAAAAGGGAGAAGGTACGCATGTAAAGGTCGATGGAAAAAAAGCTGGTGCTTATCGTGATGAAGATGGAAAGCTCCACTGTGTCGATACAACATGTACGCATATGGGCTGTGAAGTTGAATGGAATGATGGAGATCGCACGTGGGATTGTCCGTGTCATGGTTCGAGGTTTTCGATTGAAGGTGATGTGATTGAAGGACCGGCTGATCAACCATTAAAGAAACTGGCAGTGGATGAATAAAAAATAAAGTATATAACCAAAGAGGCAAAAAAACACAGTCTGGCGATTGTGTTTTTTGTTTTGGCGTATGAAAAAGGGAATTTAGATATAGACGTCGAAATCACTTATCTAACAAAAAGGTAAAAAAGTCATACAGACGCATACACTGTAGTTTTGGATCGTTTTTTGCATAAAAAGGGTCAAGGCAAAGTAAAGGCTGATGGAAAATGACAAATATACAGGGGTGATTGAATGTCTGACATCTATAAAAATTACGATGCTCTAGGGATGGCTGAGCTTGTAAAAACCAAGCAAGTTCAACCGAAAGAGCTATTAGAAGAAGCGATACAAGTAATCGAAGAGCAAAATCCTGCATTAAACGCAGTTATCCATAAAATGTATGAACAAGCTGAGTTTGCGATAGAAAGTAATGAGTGGACTGGACGATTTGCTGGAGTTCCAATGCTTCTAAAGGATATAACGCAAGAAATCGAAGGTGAACCAATTACTTCTGGATCAAAAGCGCTCAGTTCATACCGTGCGAAAAAAGATAATGAATTTGTGAGACGAGTTCGAAATACAGGCGCTGTTTTTGTAGGTGTTACAAATACACCAGAATTTGCATTAATGGGGATTACAGAACCCACTTACTATGGTCCAACAAGAAACCCATGGAACTTAAACTATACCCCAGGTGGCTCAAGCGGCGGTTCAGCAGCAGCTGTTGCAGCAGGGATGGTCCCTATGGCAGGCGCTAATGATGGTGGCGGATCCATTCGCATTCCGGGAGCTTATTGTGGTCTTTTTGGGTTGAAACCGACGAGAGGACGTACACCAGCTGGGCCTATATTCGGGAGACACTGGCAAGGTGCATCTTCAGATCATGTATTAACTAGATCAGTCCGTGACAGTGCTGCGATGCTAGATGAGGTACACGGATTGGAAAAAGGAGCAGCCTTTTATGCACTACCTTTCGACGGAAGCTACCTAGATTGTGTCAATCAACCGGTTGATAAAAAACTTAAAATTGCGTTCACGACCGAGTCACCTTTAGGGACCGAGGTTCATCCAGAGTGTAAGGACGCTGTTTTAAAATCAGTAAAACTTCTTGAAAAGATGGGGCATTTTGTTGAAGAACAGGGGGCGCCAGTAGATGGTAGGAAAATTGCTACTGGTTATTTAACGATGTATTTTGGAGAAGTGGCTGCAACTCTTTCGTCATTAGAAGACGTATTAGGACGAAAAGCTAAAAGTAGTGACGTTGAACCGCAGACTTGGTTATTGGGCTTACTCGGTCGAGCAACGTCTGCAGAAGAGTTCGTGTTAAGCTTAAGAGAATGGGATAAGGCCGCATTTGCAATGGAAGCGTTTCATGAAACGTATGATTTGTACGTGACTCCAACTACTGCATTTCCTCCCGCAAAAATTGGGGAACTTGAGCCGAAACCGATGGAAAAATTATTAATTAATGCGATTGGTTCTATTGGCTTAGGTGGCTTGCTAAAGAAGACAGGTATGGTCGATCAGATTGCTGAGCAAAGCTTAATGCGGACGCCTTTTACTCAACTTGCCAATCTTACAGGACAACCTGCGATGACAGTGCCATTGCATAAGACAAAGGACGGATTACCATGTGGTGTTCAATTTGTAGCAGCAAGAGGAAAAGAAGAACTCCTATATCAACTAGCAGGAGAATTGGAGCAAAGTGATATGTGGATTGATGTTGGACAGGTGAGGAAAGAAAAAAGCTAATTGGATAAACGAGTGTGGTTTCCCAGTTGAGCCAATTAGCTTTATGTAGATTTAGATCTATTTAAAATAATCTTTTTCTAGTGACTGGAGCATTTCCATCGATTTCTTGGCCCAATCACTATTATCTTCTTCAAGCTTTGTATATTGCTTTTTTAAAGCTTCTTTAAGGGATTCCTCGTAAGTAGGAACTTCCCCTTCAAAAGGTTTGACATAAACCGCAGGAATGTTTGTTTGCTCTCGGTGAGCTAATGCTCTGCGTTCGTGAAACAAGGAAACATCTGTTTCTTTTGGGTTATGTAAGTCACCTTGATCAGGATGTTTAAGAACGGCTAAGACTCTTACAACGTACTGTGAGGGTCTGATGTTCGTAATTTCCCCTATGTATTTGCCTGTTTTATAAATACCTGTGACCATTTGGCCAATTTCTAATTGATTTTCCATACACAAACACCTTTTCTTTCTTTTTTACTAATGATATCATATCTAAGGGCTTTGTTCGAAGAATACATAACAGACCTAAATCTCATAATACCCTTAGTATGAACGAGCTGTTACTTAAGGATAATGTTATATTTTAACAAAAGGTGATAGTGGGTTACTTAATCTATCGCTTTTTTATTCATCGTGTGGGCAGAATGTTTACAAGTAAAGGGGAAATACTTTAATAAAAAGGGGGAAATTAAAATGACAGAAGAACAACAAGAACCACAAGAACCACAAGAACCGCAAGTTAATATCGGTGATATCATTCAAATTAATCAAGGGACAGAAAAGGGTGAGCAAGCAAAAGTAATTGCTGTTTATACAAATTCTGTAGCCGTTGAATTAAACAGAAAAGAAAAGAATGGAAACTTGGCTCGAACGGTAATTAATCATAGTAAATATGAAGTGAAATCATAATTACACTATTCAAAGCAGCAACGTACAATGACGTTGCTGCTTTTTTCACACTATAATTGCTTAAACCCTTCTTCATCTAGATACGCCGTTGCCTCACCATAGGTATTAAATGTACCATCTAAGTTTAAACCGGCATACACATTCCACATATCATCTTCGTACAAAAGAGTCAATGTTTGTTTATCACGATTAATCCATGTTTCCTCGGTAGCTTCAACCGGTACTATCTCTTCCGTATTTGGTTCACTATTAAGGATAGTGATGGATTTCTCAATAATATCCTTCAATTGATCAGATGAGAAATCACGAATATTGACCATTCCTTTTTGATCGGTAGAATAGCCTTTCACTTTTCCAATATATACAAATCCATTTCCATTAGGATGAAGATGGTAGACAACATTTTTCTTATCGCTCTTGCTTTCCTCGTACTGAAAGTTCACTCGTCCAAGCGAAACATCTTTTCTTTTTAATTGATCAAATGACTCAATAATAGCTAATTTTTCTTCAAAAGTTAACATAGTGCCTCCAGTTTTTATATGTAGTTTATCCATTATAGCATATCCATCCATTTCCTTTTTATAAAAGGCTCATTTTACAAAGATTTTTGCTCCGTGTGGACCGTAAGCCAAGCGAATGCTTGGCTCTTCACGCTATGCGTGAAGCTTTGGAAAATAAAATAGCCGTTCAGACAAATGAATTTGTTTTGAAAAGGCTATTTTGGTCCAAAAGCAACAAAGTTTAAGAAAGTATCCTTATAAAAAAACAGGAAGAAGTCACAAATGGTGTATGCTTTCTAACAAAAAAGAGAAACTTAATTTTGAAAAATACTTACATGGAGGTACTACTATTTATGAAACGATTACAGTTTGTTCTCGTTGCAGTTGTACTTATGGCTTCGCTTTTTTCTGTACAACCTTCCGCGGACGCACAAATTAAAATGTTTAAAGAACCCCCATTCTCTCACTACAAAGTCTCACGCGGTGATACATTCTGGTTTATCGCCCAACGTTATGGGTTAGACTACCGAGAATTAATGAGACTTAATCCAGATGTAGAGCCAAGAAATATGCACGTAGGTGAAGTGATTCGTTTAAAACCTGATGCAGCTCATCATAGTGCATTCGAAGATCAAGTGGCAGCGCTTGTTAATCAAGAGAGACAA
Source organism: Alkalihalobacterium sp. APHAB7 (assembly GCF_048323755.1). Taxonomy (NCBI): domain Bacteria; kingdom Bacillati; phylum Bacillota; class Bacilli; order Caryophanales; family Bacillaceae; genus Alkalihalobacterium; species Alkalihalobacterium sp. APHAB7. The sequence goes on along the minus strand of NZ_JBLWFS010000006.1, from coordinate 152,707 downwards.
AAAAATGGCTTAAGACCACTTCAGCACCGAGCCGATGTAAAACATGTTGCCCATAAAAAAGCGGAAGACTTAATTAATTCTAATTACTTCGCACATAACAGTCCAAACTATGGTACACCTTTTGATATGTTAAGAACGTTTGGTGTCAGCTATCGTTCAGCTGGAGAAAACATCGCAAAAGGTCAAAGAACACCACAAGAAGTGATGAATGCATGGATGAATTCACCAGGGCACCGTCAAAATATCCTAAACCCTAACTTTGACACAATTGGGGTAGGTTTCTATCACGGTGCATGGGTGCAAATGTTTATTCAAGCAAGATAATAGAATGGATGAAGAGACTGATCCAATTTGGATTAGTCTCTATTTATTTTAGAAAAAGTTCGAAATTTCCTTTTTTTCCAAAACTGTGTTACAATTAAATTTACTTTGAAAGGGTGATGTAATGAAAAGTTATACTATTCAATTGCTTGAAATGGTCAAGGAATCGAAAAGGGCAATTTCTTACGAAGGAGCTGCTAAGAAGTTAAAAGCGAGTAACCCGCAACTCAAAGATACAAGTAATAACACACTCGTTACCAAAAAGGTTTTAGAGATGCTAGTGGAGCGAGGTCAACTTAAGAAAAACAAAACCGGTAATTTTAAATTCTAAAATACAAATAATAATACAAAAGACAACCACTCCTGTGGTTGTCTTTTGTATTAGGCGGTTTGATGATCTGAACTGAATAAGAAATTTAACGATTGAGTGGCGGAATACAGTGAAAGTAAACCATTGCCTTCAGCATATTTACTAAATCCTAGTGGAACCGTACGCCGAATTAATTGTGCATACATTTCTGGTTCTGTTAGCTTTCGCCCAAATTCTCTTTCGCAAATATTAATTAAAAGAGCGATCGCACCTGTAACGTGAGGAGTAGCCATGGAAGTACCGGATAATCGAGCATAGTTACTATCAAGATATGTTGAAAGGATGTTTACGCCTGGTGCGACTAAGTCAATTTCATCGTTTGTATTCGTAAAGGAAGCTAAATTACGGTTGAAATCGACGGCACCAACTTGAACAACTTCTGGATAGTAACCTGGGTAAGCTCGCTGGAGTGTATCTTCTTTTCCATCACCGTCATTTCCAGCAGCACATACAACCATAATGTCATGGCGAACTGCTTCTTTTATCGCTTCGTGGAGCAATGGAATATCGTGAGGTCCGCCTAGTGACATTGAAATGACTCGGACTTTTTCACCGTTGCTCCCCTCCCAATGAATGGCGTAATGAATGGCGTTAATGATCCAATCGTATTTTCCACCACCAGTACCTGAAAGAACTTTCAATATTAAGAGGTCAGCTTTAGGTGCAACTCCTACGACGCCACCGTCATTTAAAGAGGCAGCTATTGTTCCTGCCACATGTGTGCCGTGTCCGTTGTTATCTGCAAAGTTTTCTGGATCACCCCGAAAATCGGTTGTGAAATTAAATCCATCAATAATTCGATCTTGTAAATCAGGATGGTTCATTTGACAGCCAGTATCTAATACCGCGATAACAATGTGATCACCTTGATCCTTGTCCCATATTTGCGGGGCCTCAACCATAACAACTCCCTTTGGAACTTTTTCTTCTGCATATGCAGAAACTTCTTCAACTTGATATGGAATTAAACGAACTTCAGAACTCATAGAACTCCTCCTTTTCATGTCAATTGGTGAACGAACGTATGAAGGAAACAAATTTTAGCATTTGGTAGTTAATAGTTTGGATAACATTTTTACACTTATATAAACAAAATTACCATTGGCTGATTGTTTATCCTTTGTTTCGTTAGTAAAATGAAAATAAAGCTGTTGGTGGTGAATATGGAAACGATACAAGTTGGAAAGGCCATTAGAGAGTTAAGGAATTATTTGCGCCTGTCTCAAAAAGAATTAGCCGAAGGAATTTGTACTCAATCTCTGATCAGTCAAATTGAATGTGGGGATGTTTCGCCATCTGCAGATGTGCTTTATAAGATAGCTAACCGATTTGGAGTGGATATTAATTATTTTTTTGATATAACGGATTGTCCACGATTAGATTATGTGCAAGAAGTTTTCTTCCAAATCCGCCAAGAAGTAAGAAAGCGAAATTACAGGTCGGTTTCAAAGATGATTGAGAGTGAGATGTCAAACCCCTTATTTCAAACGAAGGTAAATCAACAATTTATGCTATGGCATCAAGCGATTTGTTTATTTTATATTCACGGGGATGCTATTCAGTCTCTTGAGATGTTAAAAGGAGCTGTTGAACATACCGATACAACATCTAAGACTTTTTCGGAGAGGCAAATTGAGATCTTAACGAGTATCGCGATTATCTACAGTGAAATTAGTGATTTTAAGAATTCCATCTCGCACTATGAAATGGCACTGTTTCATCTAAAAAAGCGACCGGTTGTCCAAGATAAAAGTATAAAAATAAGAATTTTATACAATTATGCGAAGACGCTAACAACTTACCGTGACTATCAACGTTCCTTAGATCAAGTCAACCGAGGAATTAAGTTATGCATCGAACACGAAATCATGTGTCTATTCGGTGAGTTACACTTTCAAAAGGGAAAGAATTTGATTGGCTTAGATCATATACAAAAAGGAATACAGTACTTAGAGAAAGCCAAAATGATATTTGAATTAGAAGGAAACGAACCATTTGCAACGATTGTCAGAAATGAAATTATCACTTATACGAATGTTGGATGAACAGCAAACCACCCCACAACGATCATTTTTTTATTTTCTCAATTAGAAGAATGACTAGGTTTACAAGAGTTAATAAAAATACACCGGTTGCTAAGAATACCGTCATTGCATCCACTGTTATCACCCCTTTCTACGGGGGATTATTGGCTGTTCATCATGGGATTGTAGACGACATCTTTCATACTTTTTATGAACTCCTTTTTATAGTTTAGGTTGACTTCTCCTAAAAGTTTTAGGTACTAAGTCTTTGATTGAAGTTTCTTTTAGTCATTAAGGTGGTGCGAAGTCAACCATGATCCATGATGCTTTAATGACGATGAGGTAAATCCTCCTGAATTTTAATTGGAGAAGAGGTTGGTTCTGCATCTATGTTACTAAAGCCAGTTAACCCTAGTACGATCGCTAACCCAGCAATGCAATGAAGTAAGAACTTTTTCAATTTCAATCCCCCTTGAAATATAGTTTAGTATTCTCTATGTTCAATATATCGCATTTCAGAATTTTCTGTATTTTAATTCTCCTAGGCTCTCCCTGTGTTTATTCATCTTTTACGAGGGTTAGCTCTTCAAAATGAAATGAGATATAAATATATTGATTTTTTTAGACGAATTCCTACAATCTTTCTTTTGTAGGTGAAAAAACTCTTATGTAAATTTAGTATTGAACGTTTTTTTCATAATAATATTAGTCTGTTTTCGTAAACTTTGTTGCTATTGGACCGTTTTTTGAATATAAATCAGCCATAATGGATAAATTCATTTATCCACCTGGCTGATTTATATTCAAAAGATTCACGCTAAAGCGTGAAGAACCAAGCTTTCGCTTGGTTACGGTCCAATAGCTAAAAGCAACATTCTTTTAGAAAAGAGCCTAATATTAAAAAAGGATTTTATTAGTTAGGAAATGTAAAAAAAGGAATGAACACAATGGGGCTAACTAAAGAGTTGTTAAATTAATGAGTGTAGCCGAGGACAGCTTATAAATACTGATGTTAAACATACATAACAGAAAAGGATGCCTTATCACCCTCTTCTGTTAGATGACCTAATAATTGTAAAAAATAGGGTATTATGCAGCTTCTAGTTCCTTTTTTAATTCCAACCAATCCTCATTTGACAATACGGAAGCGGCTAATTCACAGGCCGCTTGATATGCTTCAGGTGGTGCAAATTTTTTCATTCCACCTAACATTTCAACACGTTCATAAATATTTTGGCCTGGGATCATATATTTAAAATAATCCATTAATATTTCTTGCGGAATGGAAGAACGGATTGCGACAGTAACTTCCATAAGATCTTCTACTGATAATTTTCCCCATAGTATATTCATGACGTCAACTTCTTCTGTTTGTAAATGGTTTAAATAGGCTGCTAGAAATTTGTTATAACCATAGACAAACTTAACACCAAGTTCTCTACGCAAATCTATAGAGCTGTTGTTAATTTCATTAATTAAATGTTCTAGTTGGATTAATAGAACATCTGTTGCTTCGTGCTCTGCTTCCATTTTTTCAGCGACTTCTGGAGCATACTTTTCAATGATAGGGTGAACATGTTCATCTTCATGCTCAGCATGTGAGTGCAATACAGCACAAAGAGTGTTAAACTCCTTTGAGAATTCCTTAAGCTTTCTTTCATTCTCAAAGTTTAATTGATTAACGTGGTTTAATAAATTACCTAATGCAAACCTTAGTCCTTTGTGAACAGGCATGAATAACTCATATTTTACCATATAAATTCCTCCTTAAGAAAAAAATACCATACTAGCATACTACAAAATACCTAAAAATAGAATGGTTTAGTTGTAAAAATATTAGAAAGTAGATAGAAATACTTACTATTAAAAATAGAGGTGCGTATTTATGGTGAAATTTAAAGAACTATACTAATCTTGCGGTATATATTGAATGTTTTGTAATACTTCTGTTTCAAACTCTGAGTTCAAAAATACAGATTAACAACAATAAACTCTAACACAATCAAAAAAAGAGGGGGAGAAATATGAAAGAAAAAGACCGTGTCATTCGTCAATTTAATGAAACATCAGATGGATATTTAACAAGTATTGTTCATGCAAAAGGAAAAGATTTAGGGTGGATTGGCGAAGTGGTGAGTAGAGGTAAACGTGAAAAAGCGTTAGATGTTGCAACTGGAGCAGGTCATACAGCCCTCTTACTAAGTCAACTAGTCAAGCATGTTGTGGCGGTTGATTTGACGCCAAATATGCTTAAGTTAGCAGAAAGTCAGGCCAAAAAAAGCGGTAGCGATAATATTTCGTTTGCATTAGGTGATGTTGAAAAACTCGCATTTAAAAGTGATGAGTTTGATAATGTTACGTGTCGCATTGCTGCTCATCATTTTCCGAATCTAAAACAAGCGATAAAAGAAATGCACCGAGTTCTAGCCACTGACGGGTCTCTTATCATTGTAGATAATTATATACCCGAGAATAGTGGAAAGGACAACAGAATGAATACCATTGAAAAGTTACGGGATCCTTCTCACCATGAATGTATTTCGTTAACAAAGTGGGAAGAGCTTTTTCACAATGTTGGATTTACAGAAGTAGACTGTTATAAAACGTGGACCTCTTCTATGGATGTAAATGAGTGGATTGATCGTGCCAAACCATCGAGAGGTAATCGGGAGAAAATTTATGAACTAATCGACAATGAGAACTTAACTTGGATAAACAGACAACAAGTTCATCTACAAAAAGTAATGTGGGTATGTTCAAAGTAATATCGAGGTGGTGTAATGATGTTTAAAACAGTACTTGTCGGTCTCATGACGTTCTTTCTTGTGAGTGGTTTTTTTATTGGAATAGGATATATGTTTGAAATTCAATCATTGATGTTCAGCTTTTACGAGGAGACACCAACTGGTTTTACGGCAGGAGGTTCGGTATTGTCATTTATCATTGGTCTCATATGCAGTTTCGTCGTCGGGAATTTCTATCAGAGGAAAGTGTCTCATTAAAAGGTTGTATTCTGCTGAAGAAAGAGTATAATAGTAATGTTGTAATTTCTATGATAATATAATAAAAATAGTTCAATAGAAATTCCGGACGTCTTGGATGGTCGGTAGAGGTTCTAGCTCAACCCTCTATAAAAAACTAAGAAGAACAGGACTTCTTAGAGGTGCTGTTTTTTCGTTTGTAAAGGAGTTTTAACATTGATGAAAAATGAAAAAGCAATCGTTGTGTTTAGTGGTGGTCAAGATAGTACCACCTGTTTATTTTGGGCATTAAAACAATTCAAAGAAGTAGAAACTGTAACTTTTGATTATAATCAGCGTCATGATGATGAAATAGAATGCGCCAAGGCGATTTCAGCAGAATTAGGCGTAAAACATCATGTCCTTGATATGTCATTATTAAATCAATTAGCACCGAGTGCATTAACTCGGGATGATATAGAAGTAAAAGCAGGAGAAAATGGTGATCTTCCATCTACTTTTGTTCCAGGTAGGAACTTAATCTTTTTATCGTTTGCTGGGATTTTAGCCAGTCAAGTTAACGCAAAACATATTATAACGGGCGTTTGCGAAACTGATTTTAGTGGATATCCGGACTGTCGAGATGCATTCGTTAAGTCATTGAATGTTTCGCTTAATTTATCTATGGACCAACAATTTGTTATTCATACCCCGTTGATGTGGTTGAATAAAGCTGAAACATGGAAGCTTGCTGATGACTTAGGTGCACTCGAATTTGTTCGAAAGAAAACGTTAACGTGTTATAACGGGATCATTGGTGATGGTTGCGGGGAATGTCCTGCTTGTGAATTACGTTTGAAAGGTTATGAGGAGTTTTTGCAGATGAGAGAGGAGCGAGCTTAGATGATACAACAGTTTTATCCGCAAGTCCCACACGATTACCGCTATGAATTAAATAAAGATTTCAATTTCTCGGCAGCTCATTTTATTCCTCATGATGAAGCTGGTCATTGTAAAAATGTTCACGGCCATACGTATTTTGTGAATGTTACAGTAGCTGGTGATACGTTAAATGACAGTGGCTTTCTCGTGAACTTTCAAATAATTAAAAAATTAGTCCATGGTCGTTATGACCACACGGTTCTTAATGACTTCACAGAAGACTTTAACGATCAACAGTCGGAGCATTTCCCGACAACTGAAGTTGTAGCACGGACGATTTGGGAGAATATTCAACACTACCTAGATCAATTAACTAATAAACCAAGGTGTATTCAAGTCGTTGTTCGAGAAACCCCGACGAGCTATGTTGTATATCGACCGAAAAAAGGTGACTTCGATGGCGAATAATATCCCTGTAATAGAAATCTTTGGTCCTACTATTCAAGGAGAAGGTATGGTTATCGGCCGTAAAACGATGTTTGTTCGAACGGCAGGATGTGACTATCGGTGTTCATGGTGTGATTCTGCTTTTACTTGGGACGGATCGGCAAAAGACCAAATTCAACAAATGAGCGCTGATCAATTATACGCTGAACTGAAAAATATCGGTGAGGATCGTTTTGATCATGTTACGATATCAGGTGGAAATCCCGCCTTGTATGCTTCTATCGATGAGCTAATTGATGTTCTTCAAGGAGAGCAAATTAAAATCGGATTAGAGACACAAGGAAGTAAATGGCAAGATTGGTTTACGAAAGTTGATGACTTAACGATATCCCCAAAACCACCCAGTTCAGGAATGGAAACGAACTTTGAAGTGCTTGATGAGATCATAGATCAGTTAAAGAAAAATCATAGACTGGAAGATCACGTGAGTTTAAAAGTCGTCGTATTTAATGATGAAGATTTTAACTATGCAAAGAATGTTCATTTACGATATAAAGAGATCCCATTCTTCTTGCAAGTCGGCAACGTTGACTTACACGATATCGAGCCAACCGAATTGATGCAAAAGTTAATTGGAAGCTACGAGCAATTAATTGAAAAAGTAATTGCTTCAAAAGAATTGAACGAAGTAAAGGTGTTACCACAACTCCATACCTTATTATGGGGAAATAAACGTGGGGTTTAATCCTAACGCATGGGAGTATGTATTTACTTTCATGCGTTTTTTTGAGTGTACACAGGACCTGTAACTCATTTCTATTCCTTGAACGAGTTCTTCTCTTGTAATTCACAAGTTCACATTTTCGCAAATAAGTGTGGCAAATCGGACAATATATTTTTTAAACGGACAATAAAATCCCAAATTGGACAATAAATTTAAAAACCGGACAATAAGTTAGTGAAAGCCGACAATAAATTGGGAAATTAGATATTAATCTAATTTTCATTTGAAGAATCAGCTTGAGAATCTGTTTATAAAAATTTGTTCTGTATTATAGCAGGGAATAGTAGCGGTATTTAGCTATTTTTATCAAAAAATCGTGATTATTTAGAAAATAGTAGGTTATCGACTAGGTGTAATCTCCACGCATCCCCATGTTTAAACTGACCCTTGAAAAGTATGAACATATTTGTTAAGGTTTAACTATGTTGTATTGCAAAATAGTGAAGCGGTACATTTTATTTTTATTAACTATCTTGTAAAACAATATAGAGACCAATATTATTCGCACATGGATATGTTTTGTGACTTTTTATGCTTCGTATCTTGCATTGCAAGGTACCTGGAGCACTGGAGGTGAACTTTTGTCGACAAGTCAGATGTTGAAAGGTATCTTAGAAGGCTGCTTACTTCAAGTCATTTCAAATGGAGAAACTTATGGTTATGAGATGATTGAAAAGCTTGAATCCTATGGGTTTACAATGGTTAGCGAAGGAAGCATATACCCTTTATTATTACGCATGAAAAAAGAAAATCTTGTAGCAACGAGCTTAAAAGCTTCACCATCGGGACCAAAAAGGAAGTACTATACGCTAACACCCGAAGGTTATAAAGAGCTAGAAAATTTTAAAGTACGATGGAACGATCTATCATCAAGTGTTACGAAACTATTCAATGAAAACAAAGGTGAGTGAAAATATGGAGCTTTCAAAGAACAGTCAACAGTTTTTAGATAATTTACGGTTGTACTTGTTTTCAACGGGAAGGAACATGGATGAAATTAATGAAGTCGTCGAAGAATTGGAGGATCATCTCCGAGAAGCGGAACAAAACGGAAAAGATATTGAGCACATTATCGGGCAATCTCCTAAATCGTATATGGAAATGATCGCTAGTGAAATGAACGTCGATTATAGAGGATGGTTCAAACTCATACCGATATTTATGGTCGGTGTATTTGCTTTCATTCTATTAGGTGATGCAGTAAGAAACGACCTCAACTATTCTATTATTCAATTAGTTGGTTTTCCTGTCGTTAGTTTAGCGTTACTTGGCGCAACTCTTTTTACATATAAGTTTATTGCGCAGAAAAAACGATCGACGATGAAGCAATACATGATATTAACAACATTAGGAATGGTATCTATTATCCTGTTTGTCGGGATCATCTTTTTAAATAGACTCTACGGAACACCGTTATTTTATGTCAATGCAATGGGAACGTTTGTTGTTGCGAGTCTTGCAATTGTTACATTAATTCTAGTTGCTTTATGGAGTAAAACATGGCTCCCCATTTTGGTTCCAATTTTCTTGTATGTACCAGAAGTGGTTCTTAATTTTTTTCCGCTATCTGAAGAAGTGCGATTGATTGTCACCCAAATTATAGTATTTATTGGACTAGGGGTTTACTTTTTTATCTTATTAACAAAAGAGAAGTCGACGGGAAAGAAATAGGAAAGTTTATTAAGCGTTGTTGTCCAAGATTGTTGCTTTCGTGAGATAGTGCCGTGAAGAGCAATACTTTATTGGAATGTCTCACAAGTTAAGTTTGCCCCATTGGCCCGATGAATGTCATTGTCATTGTTTTTGTTATTGTTATTGAATCCTCCTAGCAGGGTACGTAGCTTTGTAACTACATCATATACGATCAGCCAGGTCAGGAACGATAGACATCTTTTAAAATGTGTAAAAGGCTAAAGGAAAATAGAGGATCAAAATAGAAGTAATTAGTACTAGTTTTGCCTTGAATGGGGGATTAGGGTGAATATACTACTAGAAGATATCCAAATATTTCTACTTAACCTATCTTTTGTCTTTTTTTTGTACTTTTTATACCATAAATTCATTGAAAGACATTCACACCGTATTTCGAATGAAATTTTTGTAGCCGTAATATCTGGTATCTCTATTATTCTATGTATGACATTTACGATTTCACCTGTGCCTTCTTTTATTTTTGACATGCGCCAGCTACCTTTAATTATCGGAGCTTTGTATGGTGGTCGAAGAGTTCTAATTTTTCTCGTTATTACGTTGTTAAGCTATCGTTACTTCATAGGAATGGATGAAGGCTATTATGCTTCAATCATCATTTATTCCATTTTAGCTATTATTCTCTGGTACCTTATTCCTCGGTTTACAAAAATGATTCAGATTAAAGACAAGGTCAAAATTGCTGCAGTAGCTGCTAGTTTTGGAATAGTTTTAATTCTCACTTTGATCTTTCTTATTAGTCCCAATGCTAGTCCAATTAAGTTAGTTTTTACAGTTGTATTGTATGGAACGCAATTTATCGGAATTCTCTTTTTTGTTACTTTAATCGAACGTGCCCGAACGGAACGTATGATATTAGAAGAACTCAAAAAACTAGAGAAATTAAAAATTGTAAGCGAAATTGCTGCAAGTATTTCTCATGAAGTTCGTAATCCATTAACGGTAACGAGAGGGTTTATTCAATTATTAAGAGAATCAAATATTCCGGACGATAAAAAGCAAATGTATGTCCGATTATCACTGGAAGAGTTAGATCGGGCCGAAGAAATAATTACGGATTATTTAACGTTTGCCAAGCCTTCGTTAGAAAATGTCCAAATGTTAGAACTACAAGATGAACTCCAATACGTATTAAAAGTAGTTTCTCCTTATGCGACAATGAATAGTGTCCACATCAATTTTAAATCTGTTTCAAATCTTTTTATTGCTGGAGAAAAGCAAAAGTTTCATCAATGCTTCATTAATTTGGCTAAGAATGCGATTGAAGCAATGCCAGAGGGTGGAAAATTAACCGTTTCCGTAGAACAAGAAGACGATAAAGCGATTATTCTAATTCAAGATTCGGGTGTTGGCATGACTGAGGAGCAGCTCAGTCGATTAGGAACACCATATTACTCCACGAAAGAAAAAGGGACCGGTCTAGGAACGATGGTTGTTTTTAGTATTATTAAGGTGATGCATGGTGAGATTTCAATAAAAAGTAAAGTCGGGGAAGGAACGTGTTTCACATTAGCCTTTCCAATCGTAAATAAATAAAGCATACTTTCTCTAATCAGATTTCTGAATTTTTTTTAAAATGAATAAACTGGATAGAAAGGTAATAAAAAGCAAAAGTCACATACTTTAATAAGGGGGCCTAAAATGGACAAAGGTGAACGAAACGTACCAAGATTATTAAAAGAATTTGACTTTGAAGTGGAGCGGGGAAAAATTGCTGAATTTGCCATTGCAACAGGCGCACAAGATATCGATCTATTTATGAGTAAGGAAGCTGCTAATAAAGCAGGATATCCAGATGTACCAGTGCCATTAACATTTGGAATCGTACCGGAGATGTGGAAGGGACTCGATTTTGAAGATATCATCGCGGAATTGAACCTCACGTTAACTCGTGTTCTACATGGCAGTCAGTCATACACGTATCATAAACCGATATTTGCAGGAGACCATTTATTTGGAAAAACCTTTCTCGTTGGTGAGAAACAACGAAAGGGTCTTTCAATCTACTCATTTGAAACCGTTTTCTTTAATGACAAAGAAGAGTTATTGTTAGAGTGCAAATCGGTAGTAATTGAAAGAGGTGAGGGTCGATGAGTCAAGTCAAAACGAGCGATTTTATTACAGTAACTCGAGAACAACTTGTCCGGTATGCCGGAGCCTCAGGTGATTTTAATCCAATTCACACAAACATGATATTAGCAAAAGACAGTGGTCTTCCAGACGTCATTGCTCAAGGTATGTACATTATGGGGCTCACTGGTACACACCTTACCAAATGGTTTGGGATCCACAAAGTGAAACAATTTGATGTGAAGTTTACAGCAATGACACTGCCAGGAGAGGAAGTTCAAGTGACTTGCACCCTCCAAGACGAAACGTCAGGTGAAGTCATTGTAAGGAACCGAAACCAAGAAGTGAAATTAAGAGGTTTAATTCAATTGAATTAAAACGGCTATGTCCAAGAAAGGAAAGGGGGAATTAGATTGAAGAAGTTACATATTCCATCGATGGTAAAAAACAATCAGAAAATCCAAAAAAGGAGAAATCAAATCTTAGCAGCTTCCATTCAACCATTTAAACAAAAAGGTTTTCATCGAACGACCACGAGGGAAATTGCTGAAAACGCAGGAATGAGTTTTGGTGCCATTTATGAGTATGTAGAGAGTAAAGAGGACATTTTATACTTATTCTTTGAATCCCTTTATGACCAATTAAATACGATTTTAAAAAGGAGAGTAAGTGATCAGTTTAAAGGTCACGATCGGATTAGATCGTTTGTGAAAGAATATTTTCACGTCATTAACGAAATATGGGATGAAACGAGCATTATGTATAGTGAGTCACGATCTTTACCGAAACCTTATTTAGAATATGTATTGTCTAAAGAAAATGATTTTGTTCAATATGTCATGGGTATTTTCTCTAAGGCGCTGAAGGAAGAAAAGATTTCACTTTGTGAAGATGATATTTACTTATTAACTCATAATATTATTGTTCAAGGCCATATGTGGGCATTTAGAGGGTGGGCATTAAGAAAGAGGTATACATTGGAGAAATATATTGATATCCAATCTAAAACGATTATCGGCAGCATATTGGCCTTAACTGAATAAATGGGATGGGAGCTCAGCTGTTGAGCTCTTTTTGTTTTTACATTCTGAATACACTTTGCTATTATTCTATTGAACATAAGAATAGAGAGCCATGGACAAAAGCCATGACTCAAAAGGGTTGCTACTTAAAATACGTCTTATCGTGATACAAGTTTGCTAGTATGTGAGTTTTATACAACTCGAGTTTCCGTCCATCAATAGAACGGATCCCGCGTTCTTTTAACTTTTGTACATACCAACCTTTGCTTCCAACGTGCATAACGATCATCCTTTCAGTCCGCAATTTATCAACAAAAAAAGAGAAAAACTGCTCCAATGAGTCAGTCTCTCCCTTTACGATGAACTTGGTGGTCATTGTAACATTAGGACAATCTGTAGTGAAATAGGTAGACAAACTATAAATTATAAAATTGGTGGTGTCTTTTCAATGAAGGTTTGTTCGTTTTTACCAGCAGCAACAAGTATGATTTATGAATTGGGCCTAGAAGACTATTTGTATGGTGTCACGTTCGAATGCCCGAGTGATAAGCCTAAGGTCGTTCGTTCCCATTTAGAAGGAAAAAAACTAACAAGTGTCGAGATCAATGATACAGTAAAAGAATATATGGATGCAGATAAAAATCTGTATTATGTTGATCAGGAGCTTTTACAAGAAATACAACCTGATATTATTTTTACTCAGCACGTTTGTAATGTCTGTCAAATTGGGACTAGTTACGTAGAAGAGGTCGTAAAGTCGTTACCCAAAAAACCGAAAATCATCGCTCTTGTTCCGCATCGATTAGATGATATTTATGACAATTTACTCCTGATTGCTCGTGAACTGAATGAAGAAGCAAAAGGGCAAGTCAGGCTTAAAGAGTTAAAGCAGCGGGAAATGCACATTGCGGAGAAGCTGCGAGATAATAATCTTCTTCCTAGAAAAGTAATGCTGATTGAATGGATTGAGCCTGTCTTTAATTGTGGGCATTGGATTCCAGATCAAATTGAAAGGGCAGGAGGTTATGACCCTCTCGGTAATCCGGGAGGGCATTCGAGCCCAACCGAGTGGGAAGCTGTCGTGGCTTCGAACCCGGAAGTGATTGTCATTGCACCATGCGGTTTTACACCGGAGCGTGCGATACAAGAAGTAAGCCGATTAGAACAAAAACAAGGATGGAACGAATTAAGTGCTGTACGAGATCAACAGATTTTTATAGTGGATGGAGATTTATTCACCCGCCCGAGTACAACGTTAGTGGAAGGCATCGAATTGCTTGCTGCCCTTTTACATCCGAAGCATTTTGATATTCCAGCGGGTGTAAGAGATAAAGTTGTTTCATATTATAAATAATAAAAGGATAAAACCATCAGAACGTATGAGCGCTGATGGTTTTTTGTCTCTAAATAAATAGTACTGGTTTTGTTAGATTACTAGTATTTGTAATGTTCTTTGGAACAGCCGTTTCAGTTTCGATAACTAAAGAGCTGCAAGATGTATCATGGTTATAAGGAATGACTTGTTCATATGGAGGAGGCATTAGTTTTGCGTTTTTATATTGACGGTAAGGAGTATCAATCGGATGATTATTGGAGTCATAATCTTTTCTTAGTTGCTGAACAATAATTTCACCGATCTGTCTTCCGAGACGCAGTCCTTGTTCATTTTCGACTGGAAAGTGAATACCACCGTATAACCTTGATAAAGCAGCTTCTTCAGCTAAGGCATGAATTTTTCTACTTTCGGCTGGAAAGAAGTAACTTAAAATGACTGCAGCTGCACCTGAAACAGTGGCGTGTCCTGACGGGTAGGCCGGATGTTTTGGCGTACAAATAACAGTCGCTAATTTTTGATCCAGTTGATTTGGACGAGCTACATTTAATTTATATTTCATGTCCCATGTCACAATAAATGCATCATTAAGCCCAGTGAAAAGTGTTGATAATATTCGTGCAGCTCGAGGGGCTGAGACGTTATACGTATCAATTAATCGATCGGCGATGGGTAACCATTGTTTCGGTGGAGGACCAGAACCCCAATACTTCACGATGGCTATTCGGTCATCTGAAATGTTTTCCATTTCACGTTGTACGATTTTTAATTGTTCGTCCCAATTAATCGTATTTGGATGCCTGATGGCAAATCTTATTTTTCTACCATCTAATGTTTCAAAACCGCCACCTTTGCATCTCTTGATAAAGTGCGTTTTCCAAGATCCCGCATAGCGTTCAACAGGATCGTTTGGCGGATGTGTCTCACCTGCATAAGGAGTGTCAGTCCATAGGGGATAATTTGGTTTCCTCATTTCACAAACTCACCTCTTAATCATATATAGCTATGATATGTACATACAATCAATCGGGTATAAATCTAAGAAAAATGGTTGTCTATCCTTATGCGGTGCCAGGCACCTTCAACACTTTACTGTATTGAAGGTGCCTGGCACCACTTTTTAGGTATGTTTAGGCTTTTTAAGGAGAAGTTATAAGTGATTTACAAATAATTACATTCGAAAAGGTAGAGGAGAAAATGCATATATTTTTAGCTGTTTTTCTAATTGTGTTAAATATAAAGCGAAAGACGTGGAAGAACATAAAGAAGCATTATATTAGCGCTCTATATGTTGGTTTTTTTAATTTGCTTTATTATTACACATGTAAGCACTTTATTTTGTGGGATTATAAGTCCAGTTACATGAGTGTAAGGTGTGTAAGGGGTATACATCTTTTTGTCATCATGCCGTTACTTACGCTTTTATTTTTATCTAATATTCCAAATTCAGTAATAAAGAAAATTTTACACATTATAAAATGGGTGCTAACTTCAATAGTGGTAGAGTGGTTGGGTTTAAAAAAGTTTAATGCGATTTATTTCCTCCATAGCTGGAACCTCGGGTGGTCAGCTTTGCTGTACGTACTTATGTACAGTTTGAGTTATTTAATTTTAATTAACCCAATTCTAGTGGGGGTACTTTCTGTTTGTTCTTTTCTTTTCTTAGTTCGTTACTTTAAGGTGCCATTTCGGAATGAGTTTTTGATGGGGCCGGTCGTATTAGGGGTTAGAAAGTTAAACTTAATGAACGTAGACAAGTATTCCAAAAGAATAATTAATACGTTTTTATAACACATATAAAAAGAAGACGACGCCCAAAGGACGTCGTCTTCGCGTATTGAGGCGATAAACTGCACTCCACATAGTGCATTACCAAAAGGCGTGTTTATCGACTTACACAATGAGCTCATCGCTTTATTAATATATCATGATTATTCTAGAAAGACAACTTGTTTTATTATGGGAATCAATATGATAGTATGTTCCCTTAATTCTTTATTAAAAAAATCCGAAAACGAAATTAAAAACAACAAAGCTTTTTTTCTACGAATTTATTAGTACTTTTCATTGAATTGTCAAATTATGTGATCTAACCTTATTTTTTGTTGAAGAGTTTCAACTATAATAAAAGAGGTATTTAATATAGAGAAAAAGAAATAAACTAAAAAGAATGGCGTAAAAATTACGAGGGGAGAACTAGATGCAGGATATAAGAGATACCGTGAAAGAAGTTGTTTATGCGATTTTACCTATTACACTCGTTATTGTTATTTTACAATTTACTTTGATATGGCTTCCTATGGAAGTGTTTTTTCAATTTCTAGCAGGGGTTGTCATGGTAAGCTTAGGGTTAATGTTATTTTTATTAGGTGTACATATTGGATTGCTACCGGTAGGTGAAATGGTAGGATCGGCGCTGCCAAAAACGAAAAAAATCGGCTTAATTTTATTCTTTGGATTTTTGCTGGGTTTTGTCGTTACAGTTGCAGAGCCAGATGTCCGCGTGCTTGCCTTACAAATTGACCAAGTATCTAACGGTGAAATATCGCGAAATATTTTAGTATATTCCGTCGCGCTTGGCGTTGGGATTTTTGTAGCATTAGCGATGTTACGAATCGTTTTTAACATTTCGATCAAGTGGTTGCTTGTAGGTGGCTACGGTCTTGTGTTTTTATTAGCTTCATTTACCCCGGCTCATTTTATACCAATATCTTTTGATGCGGGCGGGGTTACAACGGGGCCTATGACTGTACCCTTTATTCTAGCCCTTGGGGTAGGGGTAGCCTCTGTATTAAGAGGTAAGACATCTTCTAGCGACAGTTTTGGTTTAGTAGCTCTTGCTTCGATTGGGCCGATCTTGGCTGTCTTGTTATTAGGAGTGATTTACGGATGAAAATTAACGTATTCGAAGGGTTTGGCCATGTATTACTTGAAGTAACATTTGCCTTACTGCCATTGATTATTTTCTTTCTTATTTTTCAATTTTTCTTTCTAAAATTAGAAAAACAAAAGATTATAAATATCGTAAAAGGTTTTATTCTTTCGTTTTTTGGGCTCGCCCTTTTTTTGCAAGGCGTTCATGTTGGTTTTTTTCCAGCCGGCGAGTTGATTGGCGAAACGTTAGGCAGTTTATCGTATAATTGGGTGCTGATCCCGATAGGCTTTGTATTAGGCTTTGTTGCTACATTTGCAGAACCTGCAGTACGTATACTAAATCATGAAGTTGAAAAGGTTTCTGGCGGATATATTTCACAGAAGGTTATGCTCTATACACTTTCGATCGGAGTTGCCGTTTCGATTGCTGTTTCAATGTTACGGATTTTAGTTGGAATTCCATTATGGTATTTTGTTATTCCAGGTTATTTAATTGTTATTATAATGATGTTCTTTTCTTCAAAGACGTTTACCTCTATCGCCTTTGACTCTGGCGGGGTAGCAACAGGTCCGATGACGGTAACTTTTATTTTAGCCATTGCTGTTGGAGTAGCATCTGCCATTGAAGGAAGGGACCCGCTTATTGATGGGTTTGGTATGATTGCACTCGTTGCGTTATCACCGATCTTATCGGTATTAATATTAGGTGTGTTGTATGAGCGCAAAGGAGGTAAAGGTAAGGATGAAGCTAAATCTGAAGCATAAATTAATGATTACAGTTGTAAAAAAAGGACAAGCGAAAAATATAGTAAAAGCAACTAAGAAAGCAGGGGCAGAAGGCGGCACAATTCTACTCGGTAAAGGAACGGGCATCCATGAGAATAAAACGTTTTTAGGTATACCGGTAGAGCCGGAGAAAGAGGTCATATTAACCCTTGCTTCTACTAATATAATGGGGAATGTAGTTCAAACGATTGTGAACGACTGTAAAATAAATGAGCCTGGAAAAGGTCTCGGAATGATCATTGATTTAAAGCATGTCGGTGGAATTTGTCATTTATTAAATGTACCAATAGAAAATAATCCAGCAATGGAGGAAGAGAGGAATATACCTATGCCAAATCAGACGATAAACTATGAACTCATTGTAACTATCATTAATAAAGGTGATTCCGATAAAGTAGTAGAAGCTTCAAAGAAAGCCGGGGCAGAAGGAGGTACGATCTTAACTGGTCGAGGCACAGGAATCCATGAACAGGCTAAATTTTTTAATATATTAATTGAACCGGAAAAGGAGATCGTACTTACATTAATTGACCGTGAAAAGACAGATGATGTATTAACGATGATTATGAAAGAAGCGCATTTAGATGAACCAGGTAAAGGTATTGCCTTTGTACTAGATGTGGAACGTACGGTCGGAATTAATCATGTCTTGAATGAAATGGTAAATGAAAAATTTAAATAGATAGTAAAAATAAATTGTATAGAAAAAACCAGTCTAAGTGGTGACTGGTTTTTTTGTGCCTTTGTTTTCGGATATGTGCCTTTACACTTTCTGAAATATTCTATGTTTATTTTCGTAATAACAATACTTGAGAAATAAGCGCTAAAATAGGTAACTCTAACAAAGGTCCAATTACTAAAGTGAGAGCAATTAACGGTTCATCTGGGAAGGCAGTCATGGCTATCGCTAACGCAATGGGAGAGTTTCGGGCAAGAGTTGTCAGGCTTAAACTAGCTCGATCTGCATAGCATAAGTTCATGGCCTTACCGATTTTTTGGCCAATCATAAAGTTAATCACAAAAAAGCATAAGATCGGGATTGTAATTTTCCATAATAAATCGATATGGTTAAAGAGCAATTGACCGTGAGCTGAGAACATAGCAACAATCGCAAGACTTAGAAAAATCATCGGCAACAAGCTAATCGAAGAAAAGAAACTTTCTGTGATGTGCTGCTTTTTTCGTAACAGTGCCTTTGTGAATAACGCGCCAATAAAAGGAATGAGTAAAATGAGTAGAACGCTCTCTAATAAGAAAGACCACTCAACAACACCGGTCGTACCACCAAATAGAAGGAGAAAAACCGGGAGTAATAGGATTTGTAATATCAAATTTAACGGCAAAATCGCAGTCGATAGCGCAACGTTACCTCTTGCAATGCTTGTAAAGATTAAGTACCAATCCGTACATGGTGTGACCATCAACATTATAAATCCAATGTACAAAGCTGGATGGTTGGATAAGAAAGCTAAGGCTAGCAGCCAAGCGAGGATCGGTACCCAAATAAAATTAATTAACAAAGCAAGGGAGGTAAACCTTAAGTTCTTAAGAGATGATCTTATATTCTCTACAGGTAGTTGTAAAAAAGTGATATAGAGCATGGCCACTAATAACGGAACAATGAACGCCTCAGTACGTCCGCTAACAACATCGAGCTTCCCTAATAGTAACCCAATAACAACAGCTATTAAAATGACAAGTGAATATAATTTTTCAAATAAATTCATAAACGTTTTGCACCAACTGTTCTATTCGTAACGTATTATCATATTACCATATGAATGTTGTTGAGATAAATTGTAATCAAAAGAAAAGTGCCCCTGACCATCGTTACGTGGTGTTAGGGGCATCTTTAAATAGATTAGTCAGGGAAGACTTCCAGGCCTAATACAAAATGCGCAAATAAAAACACGATCGTCATTAAAATAATTGAAATAACGATGCTCATAATTGGGTCTCTAATTTCAGGTGGGAATTTCGCTCTTTTATTCGATTCCATTTTGACATCTCCTTCAGAATTTAATTTATGAAGTAATAAGAACGCTGAAGGATGAATGTACTTTGAAATTTAATTGTAAGTAGGTTTGCTATCGTTTTCAATTTTTCAACTGTGGCTTGAAATAGATATTTACAGGGTAAAACATACAATATATTAGTTGGCGTAAACAAATAGTTTGGTACGCTTCCTTTGAATGAAAGCGGACTCCCGAAATAGCCCGTATTTAAATCTGATGAATTTGGTAGAACAACGATTAAAGGATCATCATTTGTCCCTGCATGTAAATCAATTTCAAAAGGGGAAAAAATAAAGCTAAATATAAAGATAAAAAGGAATAGAAGTATGTTTTTCATAAGTACACCAACTATTTTTTTTGTTAGTATATGTGCTTACTCTTAAATTATCAACAAAGTACTGTTGCTTGTTAAAAAATGAGTGTATATCAATGTATGTTACATAAGAGTATGTTAAAATAATGTTATGTAACATATTTCTTTGGGGGATCCGATGGAATACGTAGAAGCGATAAAAGATAAAGCGAAGATCGAGGAAATGAAACAAATTTTACTTAATCATTCAAAGAGAGACTATTTATTCTTTGTCTTGGGTATTAATACAGGGTTAAGGGTGTCTGAATTATTAAGACTGAAAATTAAAGATGTTTATACAAAAGAAAAGGTTGTTAGAGAATACTACGAATTTAATGACGAAAAAAAGAGATATATTTATATGAATAACAAAGTTAAATTGGCATTGGAAAAGTATGTTGAAAGTTCTCAGCTTAGAGAGGATGACTATCTTTTTAAATCACAAAAAGGGGACCAACCGATCACAAGGCAGCAAGCATATCGAATTATAAATCATATCGCAAGGTTAGCAGGCCTAGATCAAAAAATCGGTACACATACACTAAGGAAGACATTTGGATACCATGCCTATAAAAGAGGAGTGGCTATATCATTGTTACAAAAACATTTTAACCATTCGACTCCTTCAGAAACGTATAAATATTTAGGAATTGAAAAAAACGAAGTAAATAATAAAATTCAAATTGATGTTAATTTGTAGATAGATAGAGAGGAGAAAAATCAAGTAATGGGAGGTACTTTTAATCTAGATTACTTCATTTTGCTCGGGTCCCTTTTACTCATTATTGGGGTACTAACGACAAAATTTTCAACAAGAATTGGTGTACCAGCTCTTGTCCTTTTCATATTAGTCGGAATGATTGCAGGCAGTGATGGCCTAGGATTAATTTACTTTGATAATGCTAAGCTCGCACAACTGATTGGTATATTAGCATTAGTGATTATTTTGTTTGAAGGTGGGTTACAGACAAAGTGGCCAACTGTTAAACGGGTTGCAATCCCTTCGTTATCTTTAGCCACATTAGGTGTTATTATTACTACAGTTGTGGTTGCAGGTGCAGCAAAACTCGTTCTTGATGTATCGTGGCTAGAAGCTTTGTTATTCGGCGCCATTGTTGGCTCTACTGATGCTGCAGCTGTATTTGCTGTTCTAAAAGGTCAGAATATCAAAGCGAGAATGGGAGCAACATTAGAAGCAGAGTCTGGAACGAATGATCCAATGGCGGTATTCTTAACCCTTTCCTTTATTCAACTCATACTTGCAGACGAACCCAACTATTTACTATTAGGAGGATTATTCTTATGGCAAATGGGGATAGGTTTTCTCATTGGTTTAGGTTTTGGCCGGCTTGCCACTTATGCAATTAATCGAATCAACTTAGATTCAAGTGGGTTGTATCCTGTCTTTGCTTTAGCCTTTGCTTTATTGACTTACAGTGTAACGGCACTTATCGGCGCTAGTGGTCTTTTAGCTGTTTATGTTGCAGCCCTTGTAATTGGAAACTCAGAAATAACGTATCGACAGTCGATTTTCCGGTTTAATGAAGGGTTTGCATGGATGATGCAGATCTTGATGTTTGTTATTTTAGGTTTACTCATTTTTCCTAGTCAACTTTTTAATGACTTCATTTTACTAAAGGGATTGTTGATATCTGTTATTTTAATTGTAGTAGCAAGGCCAGTAGCTGTATTCATCTCCACGATTGGAATGAAATATAGTTGGAGAGAAAAAATCTTCTTATCGTGGGCAGGTTTACGGGGAGCAGTCCCAATCGTTCTAGCAACATTCCCGATGATTGCGGGATTAGAAAACAGTCAAATGTTTTTCAATGTTGTCTTTGCAGTCGTATTAACATCTGCACTTGTGCAAGGGTCTTCGATTTCCTACATGGCAGAAAAATTAAAGTTAACAGGGCCACCAAAAGCTAGCTCTCCTCATTCTTTAGAGCTTGTTTCGATTGGAAAAGCGAATGCAGAAATTATTGAATTTCAAGTAAATGAAAACCATATCATTAACGGTAAAAGAGTGATGGAGATTGAGTTTCCAAAGAAGGTTCTAATTAATGCGGTAATACGTGATGCAGAGTTAATTACCCCGCGTGGACGAACTAAAATTAGATCAGGGGACATTCTTTATATACTAACGTCAAGGGAAAGTAAACCAGCATTAACAAAACTGTTGAACTTAAAAGTTGAAGAAACAACAGATTAATAAATAAATTTAAAAAGGAGTGAGGCTAATCCGAATAGCCTTACTCCTTTTTGTACTATAGTAAAGATAACAGGAACCCGCCGAACGCTCCAGTCAATACAATGACCCAAGGAGGCAGTTTCCAGAACACTAACATGCTGAATAGGACCGCAGCAAATGCAAAATCAACTGCAGATAAAATCGAGCTAGTCCAGATCGGATGGTAAAGGGCTGCGATTAAAATGCCGACAACTGCAGCATTAACACCCATTAATGCTCCTTTGATTTTAGGGTTGCGACGTAATGTGTCCCAAAATGGCAGTGTTCCTAAAATCAGTAGGAATGCAGGTAAAAAGATGGCAACGGTTGCTAACAATCCGCCTTGCCACCCGTTAATGACAGCTCCGATGTAAGCTGCGAATGTAAATAAAGGTCCTGGTACGGCTTGGGCTGCACCATAACCGGCTAAAAATTGTTCTTCTGTTAACCACCCTGTTGGTACAAATTCACGTTCTAGTAATGGTAAGACGACATGGCCACCACCAAATACAAGTGCTCCAGAGCGGTAAAAACTATCAAACATTGCAATCCAATTGATCGCAGTAGCTTCTCTTAGAATTGGAAGAAGTATGAGTAACCCAAATAAAAGCGTTAAACATCCGTAAGCAAAGCGACGAGAAATCGGAAACTTTGAACTCGATGAAGCATCATCAATGGTTTGCTGTTTGTATAGTAAATAACCGACAAATCCTGCTAAAATAATAATTCCAACTTGAGTAAATGCCGTTTGCCAGAGTAGGGTGAGAACAATTGCAAATAAGGCAATCGTTCGTCGTTGCAGGTCAGGAGTTAAGTTCTTTGCCATACCAAGAATAGCATGCGCTACTACGACAACCGCAACGATTTTTAACCCGTGAATCCATCCGTAGTCAGCAAACCCTAACTGATTGAGAAGAACGGCAAATACTATGAGTGCGATAACGGAAGGGAGGGTAAAGCCAAGAAAAGCTAATATTCCTCCTAGCAAACCAGCGCGCATAACACCGATTCCGATACCTACCTGGCTGCTTGCTGGACCAGGTAGAAACTGACATAAAGCTACAAGGTCAGCATAGCTTTTTTCGTCCATCCATTTTCTTCTTCGAACGTACTCTTCGTGAAAATAGCCCAAATGAGCAATTGGTCCACCGAATGAAGTGAAACCTAGTCGAGTCGATACGAGTAACACTTCTAACAGCGTTTTAAATTTGTTTTCCTTTTGATCGGACATCTTTTTCACCTCTAGTTAATCTCTAATTTCTTTAAAAAGCTCATAGGCTTTGTTTCTTGCTTCAACGAGTAAGGCTTCACCTTTTTCAGTCGTTGAGTAATACTTTCGGATTTTTCCTTCAACATTTTGATCCTCTTTGTGTAAGAGACCGTCCTTTTCCATGCTGTGAAGGATGGGGTATAATGTACCTGCACTTATGTTATAACCGTGTTCTTTTAGCTCTTCTAACATCCACAAACCAAAAATAGGATGCTCTTTGGCATGATGTAAAATATGTATCTGAATAAACCCTAGAAATAACTTTCGTAAAACTTTATCCTCCAATCGTAAGCTCCTTTCAGTATTGTTTGCCAATATCGAAAACCGATATTATAAAAATAACAAAATAAAAAATGAGAAACAACAGACTACGCAAATAAAACATAGTAAATTTACATTCTTAATATGTTTTTTACAAATAATTCATTTGAACAGGGTGAGAACGTGTACATGATCATAAAGTTAGATATTACAGAACCCAGTATGGCTGCTGAGATTTACGACTTGCAGAAAAAAGCTTATAAAGTAGAAGCTAATATCATTGGTTATTTGGATCTCCCGCCTTTAAAAGAATCTGTTCAAGACCTCCAACAATGCGGAGAACTCTTTTTAGGATATGTTATAGAGGAAAAAGTAGTCGGGGCGATGGCTTACAAAACGTCTGCAGATTTACTAGATATTCATCGGTTAATGGTTCATCCTCTTCATTTCAAAAAAGGCATTGCACAAGTATTATTAACCTACCTTGAAGAGTGTGAGTCTGCAATACGTGAGTGGATCGTTTCTACTGGAACGGGGAATACTCCTGCAATCAATTTTTATAAAAGAAATGGATTTCAAGTGTTAAATGAAGTAAAGGTAAATGAAAGGTTATCCATCACAAATTTAAAAAGAATTGTAGAAAAATAAAACCTGAAATCTGATAAAAATAAGCTGACGGATGTAACCACGTTTGATATGATGTAGATAGTGATAATGATTATAATTATCAACTAGTTACTTCTAAAGGTGGACGTACATATGAAGAAGATCTACTTTTGTAAAGAGAATGACGTATCTAAAAAATTGTTTAAACATATAAAAGAAAAGTATCCAGACATCACCGTAAAACGAAAAGGCTGCATTGGTGAATGCAAAACATGTAAACGTTGTCCTTTTAGTTTGATTGACGGAAAGAAAATCATTACATGTGATACAGACGATGAACTATATGCGAAATTAAATAAACAGATATTGAAAAAAGCTAAGTAACCGAGGTTGCATGCTGATAATAATGAACGACAGTACAGTTATTGTGCTGTTGTTTTTTTGTTTTATAGATGTTTTATGTCTCTTTCTTAATGATACGCAGACAATTAAACAACTAATCGGGTTAGCTTGGGTGAAGCAGAAAAACTTTGCCTAGTTTATTTACAACTATTGACAACGACCCTTATTGGTTATATGGTTAATTACATAAGTAACTAACCAAGTGAGTGGGTGGGCATATGGAGTCAAACTTAAAAGAAGATAAGCCAATATATCAACAAATCGCGGAAAAAATTGAGTCTAGCATCCTGGACGGAACGATTAAAGAGGGGGATCGCGTTCCATCTACAAACGAATTTGCGAAATTTTATCAAATCAATCCGGCGACAGCAGCAAAAGGAATTAATCAGTTAGTGGATCAAGAAATCGTTTATAAAAAGAGAGGGATCGGAATGTTCGTAGCAGAAGGAGCGAGACAGATCATTTTAGGAAAAAGAAAGCAAGATTTTTATAAAGACTATATTGTTCCACTAAAAAACGAAGCGGATAAATTAGGAATTACCGTAAGTGAATTAAAAGACTTATTAGAAAGAGGGGAAGCGCAATGAACATTGAAGTAAAAGGTTTAACGAAAAGCTTTGGACCGAATAAAGCGTTAGATCAATTGTCGGTGACGTTTGAAGAAGATAAAATTTACGGTTTGTTAGGTAGAAACGGGGCTGGAAAAACGACGTTAATGCAAATTCTTGCAGGTCATACGCTTCCGACCGATGGCGCCATTGAATTGAACGGTGAGAAGCCTTTCAATAATCGTGAAGTATTAAAACATATTTGTTTAGTTAATGAAAATGGAAACTTCAAAAAGAAACTGAGAATAAAGGATGTTCTGAAGCTTGCGTCACTCTTTTACCCTAATTGGTGTCAAAAAACGGCAGATTACTTGTTAGGTGAATTTGATTTAGATCCAAATTTAAAAACAAAAGGTCTTTCCAAAGGGATGGAGTCTTCGGTAGGAATTACAATCGGCTTAGCCAGCCGAGCAAAAATTACAATTTTTGATGAACCATACATCGGTTTAGATGCTTCGGCACGGTATCGATTTTATGACTTACTTTTAGAGGAATATGAGGCGTATCCAAGAACAATTATTTTATCGACTCACCTCATAGATGAAGTCAGTAATTTGTTTGAAGAAGTCGTTATTTTACAAAACGGAAAACTGTTATTACAAAAAGAAACAGATCAGTTATTGGAATTGAGTTTACAGGTTAGCGGGAATAAGGAAGTAGTAGATCGATTTACAGCTGGTAAAAATGTCATTCACGAAGCAGAGATCGTCGGCATGAAAACGGCTCTTTTATTTAGTGAAAAGTATAACCACGAAGAAGCGATACAACTAGGATTAAATGTAGAACGATGCAATGTTCAACAGCTAATGGTATATCTAACCGAGGAAAAAGGAGGAAAAGTACATGTTTAAGGATTTGAAAGGACATTTATTATATTTTTTTTATGACCACAGATATAGTGTTTCAATCTTTTGGGCGATTTTATTGTTGTCGACGGGTATTTTCTTTACGATTAGTGCATTAAATCCAGCGACTACTGTCGTTTTTTCAATGAGTTTAGCTATTTACTTCTATTGTGCGATTAATGGGTTTTTAATGACGAAAGATACGTTTCCTTTTTTAATTAAGCTCGGTTCAACAAGAAATCAATATATAATGTCTGCAGTCATTTTTAACTTGATCTTAGCCGTGTTTATGTCAGTGATTGCAGTATTTGTTAACCAACTCGTTATGGTTGCCAATAACTTAACAAATGTAGATAACTTTACTTATTTTGTCGTGCTAGAAGGAACAACTATAGCGGCTACTTGGTATAACGAGCTTTGGGTTAATGTCATTTTCTGTTTTCTCCTACTGCAACTTGGCTTTATGATGAGTTCGATCTTTTATCGTCTCGGTTTAGTCGGTGGATATAGTGGATTGTTATTCCTTGCTCTGCTGTTGATATTACCTTCTACTCGAGGTGTACTAATCGATCTTTTTGTAGGAACTTATAATGCTGGATTAGACATAAACTACGTTTCTATTATTTTACTTTCTCTAGTCGTAATCCTGCCCAATTGGCTGCTTTTAAGGGAGGCTTCAACCACAGCAGGAGATATGCGGTAGAGAAAAAAAGAGAGTAGAAGGAATAATTAAAAGACTGCCGACCCCTATTACACTACAAAAAGTGTGATAGGGGTTTCTTTAGAAAAATGGGAATTGGATTGTAAAGGGACCTTGACAGTAAAGTGTCCTTTACATTATAGTGGGTGGTGTAAAGAGAGGGTCGGTGGGCTATGAAAAATCGGATGAAGGAATTAAGGCAGGAAAAGGGAATTTCACAAGAAAAAATGGCGACAATGCTAGGGGTTTCCAGACAGACGGTTATTTCGATTGAGCGCGGACGTTACAATCCGTCTTTACCTCTAGCCATACACATTGCTCGTTGCTTTGACACGATTGTAGAGGACGTTTTTTTACTTGATGAAGAGGATATGGGAGGGATGAAAGAATGATGATCACAAAAAGCTTTACGAAAGGATCAAGAAAGTTATATTTTTTCTTTGGATGTATGTTTTTCGTTTATACTCTTCTATTTGGATCGGCCACAATTTATACCGGTCTGTTCCCTGCTGGACATGAACTATTAATCTTTGCAATGTGTGTCATGTCGTTTTGTATTGCCTATTTATTTCCTCAATTTAAAGATAATGATGAGCGTTCGAAACGAATTCGTGAACGGGGGATGTTTTTTAGCTATTTTTTTATCCTTGGATACATGATTATTGGGATGGGGCTCTTTCAATTGGAAGTAATCGCTTTTGATGGGTACCAGACGATCTCCATTTTAGCAATGTTAACGATTGTCACTGTATTTTTATCATTTGTTATTTTATCTAGACGTTATTAAGCTATGAAACTAGTCAGAAACATAGGAAATAGAGCTGATGAAGATATATTTTCATGAAGGAACGGTTGAGAGAGTAACGCTTTTTTGTCCGTTGAGTAATTATTAGGCAAATTTAAAGTTTTATTATCCGATTTTTGTCCAAAAGAAACTGTTTCATCGAATTTCAAATTAATTAAATTTCTACATACATATAGCCCTATGAAACAAAATAGTAACAAACGAGTATTTGACATGAAACCATAAGGTGTCGTAAACTGTAAACGAAACCTATTGGTTACACATTTACATACTGGAGGAATAAAAATGACATCTACTTTAGATATTCGTAAACAGGCTGTTTTTAATGCAAAGATAGAAAAAGTTTGGAATGCGGTTGCAACATCTGATGGCATTGACTCATGGTTTATGCCGAATGATTTTAAACAAGAGTTAGGCTATGAATTCACGATACAGTCACCGTTTGGTCCGACGCCTTGTAAAGTAATAGAATTAAATCCGCCGAACCGATTAATGTTTTCATGGGGTGAATTTGGGTGGAAAGTATCTTTTGAACTTAAAGATTTAGGAGATCAAACGGAATTTACGCTAATCCATTCCGGATGGGGTGGACCAGATGAAATCGTCCCTGGCCCAGGCCCAGATCAGACGAATGCTGATATCAGCGACCGCATGAACAATGGTTGGGAATCAATTGTACATGAAGCATTACGTAAAGTAGTGGAAGGGTAATGGCGCTAGAACAAAAACATGATGTGTTTCAAGCGATTGCTGATCCATCCAGGCGAAAAATGCTACGGTTGCTAGCAGATGGAGAAATGCCTGTTACTATGATTAGTAAACACTTTCCAGTCAGTCGGACAGCTGTTTCTAAACATTTACGTGTACTATCGGAAGCCAATCTTGTGAGTGTTTCAAAAAGAGGAAGAGAATCTCGTTATAAATTACATGCTGATGCATTACTAGAGTTAAAGGAATGGTTATCTTTTTACGAGCAGTTTTGGGATAACAAGATGGCGATGCTAAAACATGTCGTTGAAAGTGATAGGGATGACAACCAATAAAATGTAATTTAATCTCTTTATTGGAGTTTTTGTAGAGAAGAGCAATATATGCAAATATCAGAGACTAGCTCGAGTTACATTTGTAACCAAAGCTAGTCTTTTTGTGATTTTAATGCAAGACTCTAATTCAATATACATTATAGGGTATTTTGACAAAATCGTGAACAAAATTTACATTTCAGGTCGACATATGCAATGAGTGCAATATGATCATGGGTGATAACCAATATGCCACGCAAGTTCATCTGACCAATGGCCAATACTTTATGTTTGATGATTTTGGCTGTCATTATCAGTGGTTAAAGCAATATAACGACCGGGATATTGCGGTTCAATATGTACGTGATTATCATACGTTGGAGTGGTTAGAAATTGAAGACGCTTATTTTGTCTATGATGCATCCATTCAAACACCGATGGGCTATGGTATTAACACCTTTAAAGACTTAGATGAAGCCCATCGATTGATTGGAGAAAATGGTGCAGGTCATATTTTTACATTTGCTGATTTTTTCGGTCACCACTTTGAACGACAATTCGGTTATAACTTTCAACAAAACTTAGTAGGAACAAAATGAGGGATAAAAAATGATTAAGAGAAAAGGCTTTATTTTTGCGTTATTACTAGCTTTTACAATGATGACAGTTGCTGCATGTGGTTCGAATGATAGCTCTACATCTGATAACGAAAATGAAAAAATTGATGGAGACATTACTCTTCAAGCCTTAATCGGGGCAGGTCTTGCCCAACCGATGGACGAGCTGATCGAAATGTATGAAGAACAAACGGGTGTAAAAGTGGAAGTGAATTATAACAATAATGCGGGATTAGTCGGGCAACTTGAGATGAGCATGCAAGGTGATATATTTATTCCAGGATCACAACGGGTCATTGATTCGATGAAAGAAGCAGGCCATATTGAAGATGATGTATTTGGTCCGTTTGCTTTTCATACCCCAGTCATTCTAGTAGCAAAAGATAATCCCAAAAAAATTTACAGTATTGAAGACCTTGCCCAGCCAAATTTAACGATTGCTATACCCAATCGTGAAGGAACGCCACTTGGACAATCAGCGTATGAAATGTTTGCAGAATTAGGAATTACAGAACAAGTAGAAGCGAATGATATCATAACTGCTCAAACAGGTTCTGAGGCCGTTATGGCGATAATGTCAGGAGAAGTAGATGCTGCGATTAGTGAACTTGCTGCATTTCAAAAAAATCGTGAAAAGTTAGATGCCGCACAGATTGATCCAGATCTAAATGTCCTCCACGCGTTTATGGGGACGGTCATCTCTTATTCTGAGCAAAAAGAAGCAGCAACTGAATTTCTTCAGTTTCTAGAAAAAGAAGCACCAACCGTATTTCAATATCACGGATATAACATCAAAGGTGAAATTCATCAGTAATTAATTGGTTAAAGCGAACGGTCTATCCTTGAGGTCGATCGTTCTTTGTTTTAATAATGAGTAGTTAAACGAAAAACCGAAGATAGAAGTGAGGAAATTATGCGTACAAATCAATTACTAAACAAAACCTTTATTACTATCTATATACTATCTGCATTATTTCTATTTTCCGTCTATATTGGTTTATTTTTTTATGTAGATCTATTTGCTTTTTTTACAACGATACAAGATAAAGAGTTTCATTTTGCAATTTCAAGTATTTGTGCGAACGTCTTTACCGATGGCGAGATCTGGGATTACGAGTGGGCTTATCATGGCTTGGGCGAGGGCTATGGGGGAATTTGGAGCGATATCAATGGTTGCAGGTATGACAAAATTCAAGACAGAAACAGTTAGTATTGCCATCTAACCAAAATTGATCATGGGCGTATATATATAAATGGAGAAGAAATAACGAATACAGCAGTAGAAAAAAGGAAGATTGGTTTTGCGTATCAAGATAGTTTTCTCTATCCTTTTTTTACAGTGAGAGAAAACATATTATTTGCGGCACAAGAGCAGAAACGTGATAACGATATTATTGCTCGAATGAGAGACTTAACAGCAAAGATGAAAATTGACCATCTATTAGACCGTAAAATACAGCGATTAAGTGGGGGAGAAAAACAGCGAGTGTCTTTAGCAAGGGCTCTCCTTATGAAGCCGAAGCTTTTATTATTAGACGAACCCATTTCAGCTCTTGATCCTAAAACGCTACTGGAGCTCTACGATCTTTTTCGATCGATTCACCTTGAAGAAAATGTGACGGTAATTCATGTCACCCATGACTTTATGGAAGCAATGGCCCTCTCTAATAAAGTCATGCTGTTGAACAACGGGCAAATCGAACAGTTTTCTTCAAAAGAACATTTTTTTAAAAAGCCAGCGACTCCATTTGTATCTAATTTTGTATGTTTAGATCAAATGAAAGCAGTACTAAATGATACAGACACTACCATCAGATCTTCATCGGGTATGTAATTTTCTTAAATGAGAGGATAGTGAAAGGACAAGGAGACTCTCCTTTCACTCTATCCTGTTTTCACCTGTTCCATTACTTTTTCTTATTCATCAGTTGTTGTGACCGATGGAATGGGCATTTAGAAAGAGCGGTATCGTCATCATGAAGGAAATACTGTTTCCATTCATAATTATCTTCCTCACCATACTTCTTTAATTCTGGGTGAGCTTCAATATGGTCATAGGCTGCAAGACGTTTCCGAATTTGGGTTTTCATTTTTTCTGCATAATCGGGTGCTGCATTAAATTGTTGTAGTACCCATCTTGGTGTGATGGCCATCATAAAGTAAGGAAATGATCGACTGTTTCTTTGCGTATGAGAGGGTGTTGCACAGTACATAAAGTAAGGTTCTCCATGAAAGCAAAACTCCCACTCATTTTCATGGGGATCTTGAGGAATCTGTTCAGGCCACGGTTTTTCATCTAGTTGGGTCACATCACTTAATAGGTTCCAATACTTTTGTTCAAATTCTTCAACCGTCACATTTTCTTCATTCAAACCTCTAAAAAAAACGATGAGTGTTGTATATTTACCAAATTGCCGATAATTCTCTGAGTACTCTTTTAATACATGTGCCAGTTCATATGAAGTTAAGTCATCATCAGGATCACCCAAAAAACCATAACGTAAATGACTAAGTGCAAAAGCTTGAGTTGCTGGGATACAAGGAAAGAGGTGGTGACGATTCGTCATTTTCTTCTCGAATTGTTTTATCGCATTTAATTTCCACCCATATAGATGAAGTTGCGCATTTTCTTTTGTCCATAATAAATTCATGATATTCACTCCTAACCTCATATAGCCTATGGCAAAATTGTTGGTTAGGTGATTGTCCTTGTTTACTATGGGCTTAAATCATATGAAATGATTTATGGGTAAAGCTCCGTAAGATACTTTCTTCCATATAATAAAATAACATTTATTTCGGGGGAGTTGTTAAAATGTATCAACATATTGTGAGGCCAGGGGAAACCTTGTGGCAAATATCAGAAGATTACCGTATACCTTATACAACCTTATTGCAAGCCAATCAGATCGTTAATCCTAACCTGATTTACGTAGGGCAAGCGATTACAATCCCCGGATTACCCAATCCAGACTTACTTCCATATTCAATTATGGTATCCATTTCAAATCGTACGCTGACACTGTTCCAAAACGGTGCCGTTGTAAAAACGTATCCGATTGCTGTAGGACGAATTCTAAAACAAACACCAATAGGAGAATTTGTCATCATTAATAAAGCACCAAATCCTGGAGGTCCTTTTGGGACGATGTGGATGTCATTATCCAAAAAACATTATGGAATTCATGGAACAAATGATCCTTCTTCGATTGGTAAAGCGGTCTCTAGAGGATGTATTCGAATGTTTAACCAAGACGTAGAAGAATTAGCGCGTACGATCCCTATTGGTACGAGAGTGAGTATACGACCGTGAAACCGTGACGCGGAACCTTATGTATCAAGCTCAACAATTTGTTAAGCTTGTCTTTTTTTAGGTTACTGAAGCTGGATCGAAGTTTAGTTCTTTTAGTAAGTGATGGGGATTTCCATCAAAGTTGAAAAAGAAAGGAGTGTTTTCATCATTAAATAACAGGTAATGGGGCTTGTCGTCTTTTGGGAAAATAAATACGACTTGATCCACTAAATCATGAAACCACTCATTTTCTATTGTAGTTGCACGTTCAAATGGAACTTTTATCATATAGCCTTGATCTGGAATGGGATTGAACTTTTTACTTAGTCCCGTTGTTCCATTTATGAGCTTTTTGGTTTCTGTTTGTATTTTGTCCGTTGAAGGTACGGATTGAATAACCACGCCTTTTTCAATATGAAAAATCTCGATTGGCTTATGGTTTTCCGCTGAAACGACTGTAGTGAAAGAGATAAAGAGTAACACAAAAGCCATTATTTTTTTAAACATGATAACCACCTCATTGATAATGTTCCCCCATGTTTATTGTTTCATTGTATTTACTTATAGAGAAAAGAGGTAATAATTAACACCATTCTAATCAAATAGAAGGCGATGGTCTTGATCATAATAATGGTTGTCCTAGTGACTAGGATGATGTGCTGTTGATCGGAGGTTGATTACCATTGATATCATGATGTTTTTGCTCTTAACAATTGTAGTTTTAGCTGGCGTTATTTTGGTTACCGCTTGGTCACGTCGACAAGTAAAGCCGGAATATGTTCCAGTCACTACAGGGCAAGACGTTGATCAAGAACCGATTCGAGAACAATTTAAGGAGGAGTTTGGGATGGAAAAAGAGACACAAGACATCGTTGAACGAGTAGCAGCAGCCAAGGCCGAAGAGGAAATTGGAGAGGAGTTAATTCCATTGCGTGGTCATCTTGAAAAAATGCAATCGACATTAAACCAATTGCAGTCGACCCAGCAACAGAATAGTTCCATGAGCTCACAATCTTCGAATGGTCAAGATCAGCAACAAGCTAATCAATTATTACAGCAAATGCAACAATTTAGTTCACAAGCTCAACAACAACAACAAAAGACGTTCCAACAATTGCAGCAATCAATCCAGCAAGCGACGCAAATGTTAGGTAGCGTTAGCCAATCCCTCCAATCATTTAATGTTCTTAATCAAATGACTCAACAAATCAACCAATCGCAACAACAGTTACAACAAATGCAATCCCAGCCACAAGGCCAGATGGGACAAGGTGGTCAGTCTCAAGGCCAAATGTCACAAGGTGGTCAAAGTTCGCAAATGCAAAGTGGCCAAGGTCAAAGCCAAATGTATGGTGGACAAGACCAACAATCACAATATAGCAGCGACAGCGAGTTGTACGATAGCTATTAATTAGTAATCGTACGATTTAGGTAGTTACTTCAAAGGGCTGACTTCGGTCAGCCCTTTGCTTATTGTAGTTGTTGTTCACACTTTGGCTAATAAATCGTGAAATCGGACAATAAATCTTTAAAACGGACAATAAAAAACAAAATTCCGATAATTAATGAAAAAAAACGAACAGCAAAGCACTCAGACGTGGTAAATTCCATTGATGATTACACATCAGTTAGGTTTAATCACGTAAATTTATCGATTTTTTCAATAGTTAAAGTACTTATTTCATCATTCCACGAGCATTGACATTCCAACGATCAACAACTTCTCCATCACGATGAACAATATAATCTTCAAACAAGTTAGCAACGACACATGAATGATTTGGGATAATCTCAACGGTATCATTCATTTTTAATTGGGTGTCTTTAAACGTTGCGACTCCATGTTCTTCGGAAAGTCGCTCGATCGTAACTTCAGGGTGATTGATAACCTTGCCGTAACCGACAACACTCTTATTCCCATGTGCCCCCTGATCTAATGACAAGGCTTTACTACCTGTATCAAAGATGATCCGGTCCTTCTTTTTGCTCACGACACTCGCAAGAACGGTCAAGGCACATTGTTTGGTTTCGGCAACACCTAATCCGACTTGGCACATATCATAAAACGCAGCATTACCCGGACGAATTTCAGTAATGCCCTTCATTTTTGCTCCATACTTAAAAGTAGGTGTAGAGCCGACACTTCGGTGTTGAATTTGAATGCCAGCTTGCTCGCAAAGTTCGGCACTTTGAATCACTGACTTTGCTTCATCTTCCGCAATTTTTTCAATTTGCTCTTGTGAAGTCGCAGCATAGGAATGACCTGCATGTGTAAAAATACCAGTTAACGCTAGGTGATTCATCGTCTTTATTTTTTGCGCTAATTCAACGATTTCCTCCATTTCAATACCACAACGATTCAATCCTGAGTTCACTTTGATCCATACTTCCAACGGCTGACTACATCCCGAAAAAATTGAATTTACTATTTTAGCTTGCTCGAATGAGTCAATGGCAAGTATAGTTTTCGTTTGGGAAGATAGCTTTTTTAAACGCTCAAGCTTTTTTGGCTGAGCTAGTGGATAGGCAATTAATATATTTGAAATATTAGCCGCGGCCATAACTTCTGCTTCTTCTAATTTAGCAACGGTAATACCGCACGCACCTTTTTCTAATTGCATTTTTGCGATGTTTACACTTTTATGTGTTTTAATATGAGGACGCCAGTCAATTCCATTTTGTTTAGCAATGTCTCGTATCTCATTTAAATTGTTTTCAAGCTGATTTAAATTGAGCAATAATGCCGGAGTATCTAAAGTATGTATTGAATTCACGGTTAAAACCACCTTACAAAATTTTTTAATTTATGTGTAACCTACTGGATTTAATAACGTCTTACGTATTGAATTTATCATAGGATGTTTTTACAGGAAAGAG
Organism: Alkalihalobacterium sp. APHAB7; assembly: GCF_048323755.1. Taxonomy (NCBI): domain Bacteria; kingdom Bacillati; phylum Bacillota; class Bacilli; order Caryophanales; family Bacillaceae; genus Alkalihalobacterium; species Alkalihalobacterium sp. APHAB7. The sequence goes on along the minus strand of NZ_JBLWFS010000006.1, from coordinate 117,222 downwards.
GAGATGGCAAAATGAAACGCGTATTTTTACTTTTCGTTCTTTGTACAATTGCTTTTTTAGCTGCTTGTGCAACAGAACCCTCAAATGAAAATGCAACAAATCAAACAGAACAATCAAAAGAGGAAGTCACAACCGCTGTGATCAAAAATGGTGAATTAACGCCATTTGAAGAAGGGCTTTTACAAAGTATTGGAGACCGTGCGTTTGTTTATGATATTGACATTGATAATGTTGATGTATCTGAGATTTATGTGACTGTCGATCACTATACAAAAGGTGAGCTTGTCTCAAAAGTAGTTGAGATGACAACATCGATTTATGAAAATAGTGACGATAACGTTATTCGAACCGTCTTTATTAATCAGCAATTTGAAAATATGAAGAAGGAACGATGGACTTTATCTGTGATGACCAATTCGGAAACCACTCATGGTTCGATTGATAAAGAATTAAACTTAAATGAAGATTATTCACTGAGTGCATACGGTGGGATAACGGATCCAGTGTCTTTGACATTAAATAAGACATACGCAGTAGCATCTGTCATTAGGACAAATGAAGATGCAATCACAGTGATCAATGGGCCTTTAACGGAAGAAGAGTTAAAAGAGGTAACAAACTATGACCACGTCTATATTGTTTCCATTCAATTAAATTAACAGAAAAGCTGCTATTTTTTGAAGTAGCAGCTTTTCTATTGGAGTCAGATTTGTATTAAAAAAATAAATCCTCCAGTCGTAAGTTCCAATCTAGCTGAATACAATGTACAAGTCGTACAGTTTGTCCGTTAGATAGGAAAGTCGATTTGGAGGAGGAGACGATGAGTGTTTTTATAAGCTATATTATTTTAGGTTTGTCATTAGCGGCACCCATTGGGCCGGTCAATGCGGCCCAAATTGATAGAGGCATAAAAAACGGTTTTTTTCATGCCTGGCTTGTAGGTTTAGGTGCAACTGTCGCCGATGCTTTTTATATGTTATTAGTTTTTGTAGGGGTCGTACATTTTTTAGAGATTCCTTTTATGCAAACATTCCTTTGGATTTTCGGTTTCTTTGTACTCGTTTATACAGGGTTTGAAAGTTTATCGGGCGCAAGTCAAATCGATGTTAACAATATGCGGAGTCAAAAAGAATCACATCTAAAATCATTCATGTCCGGTTTTTTTATGTCATTATTTAACCCGCTTACCATCCTTTTTTGGCTCGGGATCTTTGGGTCGATTTTAGCAAAAACCGTAACGACTTATGGTACAGGAAAAGTCATCTTGTATAGCGCCGCAATATTCATTGGAATTACCGTCTGGGATTTAACAATGGCTGGACTTGCAAGTACGATGCGTAAATATTTAACAAATCGATTATTGACTGTTATTTCTGTTATTTCAGGTTTATCATTGATTGGCTTTGGGATCTATTTCGGTATACAAGCGGCTACTGTTTTATTTTCGTAAACAAGGAACTTGGACCATTATCATCACCGTTTGTTTTATCCCAAAAATGTTTCATAATTAAAGTGACGATTCCTATAATTAAAATAAAACCTAAGCTCACAAAAAAACCTGGACGACTCGTCTGGTGAAAGACAGTTCCAAAAACGCCAAGAAAAACAAGGGTAAACCCTAAAATCCGTTTGATGTTCGACATTAACGTCAACTTAATGATTCGGCCGTATGAACCGAGAATGAAAAACCAATTGTATAGAAGCATGAGTCCAGCGGCTGTAGTAATATATTCATAAATTCGCCCAGGCATAATTAAAGCCAGGATGATAGATATCGTTATACCTCCTGTAGTTAAAGCCATGGCAGGCAGGGCGATATCTTTTTTTACCCGTTTTGAAAGAATCTCTGGTGCATCACGGTCTTCTGCAAGTGTTACAAGAATACGAATGATCGCAAACAAAGAGGCAACCATCGTAGAGAAACCTGCGATGATAAAGACCGCATTAAAGACATGAGGAACAAAGGCTAAGTCATATTGATTAAGTGCGGTTACAAACGGACTTTTTTCTGTCGTAAATCGATCCCATGATACCATGAGTAATGCGAGTCCGATGGAAGATACATAAATAATAGCTAATAATAACAGCATGACCTTCCCTGATTTGGGAGCTTCTTTCATATCTTTTAAACGCACAGCTAATAGCCCCATAATTTCAATCCCGGCATATCCGTAAAATCCATAAATTAGCGATGGCAGCAGGCCTGTTAAACCATTGGGAAAGACAGTGTCATACGTTCTTGGAATACGAAATGCGTCACCGTCTCCAGCCCCTAACACTCCAAATAAAGCAAGGAGCGCTAGAATGATAAACATTAAAATTGCTGCAATTTTGAGCACGGCTAATAAGTTTTCAACGCGGTCAAAGCCAGAAGGTCCCATCAGGATGACGAGCAAACCGAGAACGGAATAAATCGTTGCAAATACCCATAACGGAATATTGGGAAACCAAAACCGTGAAAAAATTGATAGGGCAGTCATTTGGCTACCAATAATCAACAATTCAGATAGGAAATATACCCATCCGCTCGAAAAACCAGCCCAACGCCCGTAAGCATGCTTGGCATATGTACGAAAAGACCCTTTTTGAGGATCATTGATCATTAATTTAGCTAGTGCTTCGTAAACAAAGTATGTTCCTATGGCAGCTAGAATATATGAAAAAATAACAGATGGACCAGCCATATTAATAGCGATACTTGAGCCGAGGAAAAAACCTGTTCCTATCGTACAAGCAACACCTAATAATGAGAGTTGCCACCACTGTAACGGTTTTTCTTTTTGTTCAGCGGAATTTGATTTCATGTCCCATCACCACTCCCTTGATCTTGATTGTATTGTTCGATAAGGACGGTTACTTTATGTAAGAAATAACGTAATCCTTTTTGAGAGATTTACAAGCTTCTCAAGGATAAAGTTTATAGTTTGTGTAATACTAAGTTAGAAATAAAATAGTTCACCACGATAAAGGAGGCTATCTGATGAATCAACAAGTTGTAGCTGTCAGAAAAAATAATGAAGGTGATATCGTAGAATTAAAATTATCTAGTGGACAAATTGTTGATTATAAGCAAGCTCAAATGATGGCACAAAACGGTGAAATTGAACACGTCAATGTATTCAAAGGACGAGATGGAGACATGCATTTGCGCAGTGACGCAGATGGAGATCCAACGAATAACTTAGACAACTTACCAACTTTCTAATATAAAGTAAAAATTTAAATAATGAACAAAAAGAAGAATACTTCATGAAGTTCAGTAGTTCCAATAACGTGGAGAAATTTGAAATCACAGATTAAAATCCAGATAAGTTAGCAACATAAAAAACAGTATAATTAGCATACAAAAAGGTTGGGTTTTCTTAAATTGCCCAACCTTATTGCTTTTGACTTTGATCAGCATTTTGTAGGTTATTTTTTTGTTGCAATAACTCCCTCGTTCATGCAAGTACATCTTTAGTCTGAAATGGTATTAACCCTTTACTTTCCTCATAGTAGCTTCAAATTGCTTTGAATTCCCATCCAAATTCCCAAGAATACAACAGACATTGTCACATGCTATTTTTAAGTTTATATGTTAACATAAAAACAAGATAGGTTTACATTAAGTTTAATGAAAAAGGATTATCCTTTAGTGATACTGAATATTTATAAAAGATAAGTGAAATGTAAACGTACTTTAAAATAATTTGTACAATATATCTTTGATTTTTGGTGCTGGCTTGAAGATATGACTAGATTTATAAGGGGGAGGTCAAATGAATTTACGGGGGCATCATTTATTATGTTTATTAGGCTATAGTGGACATGGTTATTCTCCTTCTTTTATCAATAAAATGGAGCACCTCGCGCCAATTTATCGTAAATTAGATCTCGATTTTGAGATCTTTGTGAATGAGCATACGGACGAAATTTGTAAGCATTGCCCGGCAATGGAAAGGAACAACTGCACGACATTTGAAAAAGTGGATTATGAAATCAGAGAACTGGATCGAAGAATCAATGAAAAATTACAAGTTCGCCCTGGCTTTTATTATTCCAAGAAAACCATTTTTCGACGGATCCGAGAGAATATTGAACCTGATGATTTAGACGTTTTATGCAAAGGCTGTAAATGGCTCTCATACGGGGTTTGTAAAGCAGCTATTCGGCAATTAAAAGAAATAGAAATTAGCAATATTTAAATATGAAGATAATTAAGTAGTCTTATAAAATTAAAATACTTATATGTGAATATATACTAGCGCTAACTCCAAAAACTCAACTAAAAAGTACGTTTAATATTTGAAATTTTCAGAAAAAATATATACAATTATAGTAGAGTTTATATTAGGGAGGCTACTTATGTATAGAGAAACAATGCAATCTTTATTTGAACAAGCTTTTGCTAATTATAAGGACCGAACGGCGATTAAGTTTCAAGATAAAGAATATACTTATGAACAAATTGAACTAAATGCAAATCGTTGTAGTTGGTCGATGATTGAATTAGGCATCGGACCTGGTGAACGGTCTGCACTACTCATGTCTAACTGTCCAGAATTTATTATGGCTGACTTAGCAATTATGAAAGCGGGTTCTGGTAAGGTTCCGTTAAATGATATGTTAGTTGAAAAAGAGATTCAATATATTTTACAAGACTCTGAAGCAAAGATATTATTTGTTGGACCTGACTTTTTCGAAGTGATCCTCAACATTAAAAAAAATCTCCCTCATCTAAAATACATCGTAGCTATTTGTGATCAAAAAAAATGTCCTGCAGAATTCATTCCATGGTCCCAATTTATTGCACTTCAACCTAGTGAAAACCCTCAAAGCAAAGTACAACCAGAAGATTTATATTTGCTCGCTTATACAGGTGGTACAACAGGATTACCAAAAGGTGTTTTTCATAGTCAAAAAAACGGTTTTATTAATATGTGCTCACATATGATTGAAACTGAAATAAATGATGTAGAGAAAATGTTATTTTCGACTCCACTTTCCCATTCAGCAGGTTTGTTTACACAAACTGGGTTACTTCAAGGTGCTACAATTATTATTGAACAAAAATTTGATCCGAATGAAATCTTAAAAATCATTGAACAAGAAAAAGTTACATTTACGTTTATGGTTCCAACGATGATTTATAGGATGCTTGACGAATTAAAAAATACCACCTATGAGGTTTCATCTCTAAAAACCATTGTTTATGGAGCAGCACCTATTACGGAACAGCGGTTAAAAGAGGGAATGGATCGGTTCGGTTCAGTTTTTCTCCAATTTTTTGGACAGACTGAGTGTCCAAATTTTATCACTAAGCTTTCCAAACAAGACCACAGCTTGGATCGAGACCGCGTTCACCGATTAAAAAGTTGTGGCCGTCCTGTCTTAATGTGTAATGTAAAAGTTGTTAATTCTATTGGAGAAATGCTGGCTGCTGGAGAAGAGGGAGAAATTGTCGTTCAGTCTCCTTATGTCATGAATGAGTATTATAAATTGCCGGACAAGACCAGCGAGACAATACAAAATGGGTGGTTATTTACAGGCGATGTTGGAAAAATTGATGAGGATGGCTACGTTTATTTATTAGACCGGAAAAAAGATATGATTATTACTGGGGGAATGAATGTTTATACAACAGAAGTTGAAAATGTACTTCAAAAACATCCAGATATAAGTCAGGTTGCAGTTATAGGTGTACCTCATGAGGATTGGGGCGAATCAGTTCTAGCACTTATTATTCCTACGCATGAGGATGTAAAGAAAGATGATATTTTCCTTCATTGTTCCAAGCTATTATCCAAATATAAACGTCCTAAAGAAATCGAATTCGTCAAGGAGTTTCCTTTAACACCATATGGAAAGCTCGATAAGAAGGCATTACGGGCAAAATACTGGGGTACTATTGAGCGGAACGTGAACTAGTACTCTATTAATGGAGGGGAATAAGGCAATTAGATTGAGAATAAGTTTAGAATTAAAAGAAAAAAACAGTCATCTATCGTAAGACAAGCGCCTTTCCATAACTCCTTCTTCCTAAATATAATATAACATCTCTTGATAGGAAGGAGGGAGAAGATGTTTGACCACTATCGAGAATTACTTCATGACCTGGCAGATTTAATTGAACATCATAAAAAGAGGGACGGTCATCGAAAAAAGAAAGATGATGACAAAAAGTTCTTAGTTTGCAAAGAGATAGAAAAAAAGAAAAAGAAAAAGAAACATGAAGATAAACTCTTCTTGGAATGTAAAGTGAAGGACAAAAGAAAAGATGACAAAGTGGTCCTTGTCTGCAAAGAAGTGGAAAAAAAGAAGAAGAAAGACGATGAGGATAAACGGAAGCATGATTTTAAACACAAACATTCCAATAAACGTAGAAAAGTTGATGATCGACCATGGATTGTTAGACCGAAGCGTAGATCGTGCTGTGATGAATGGTAATACCGTAATGAGACCAAATGGATATTCCGTTTGGTCTTTCTTTATTACTTAAAATTCATGTTCAACAAATAAATTGGAAAAAATTTTATAATAAAATTTCCGTTTCAATAGCTAATAATAATGGATGGAGGGGATGAAAATGATCAATCGACTTGGCGTATTGTTTAAAGATTTGTTGTCGAAACTAATCCAAAGAATGAACAATATTCACGTGTTTTTGATTAGTTTAACTTACCTCCTGACGGTTCGAACCAGCCGAATTTGATGAGAACAGTAAAAGTGTAATTAGAAAACTAGTGCCTTCCGAATGCACTAGTTTTACATAATACAGTTCATAAATCTAACCAACCATGGGGTGGAAGCGATGACAAGAGCGATAGAAGCGGTAACGGAGTTGTTACAATCTTTTATAGATAATGAACCCAAACCACCGTTACATGTAGGTGAGGTAATGAGCTTATGGACGGCTGTCACTGCATTTCAAGAGGCACGAGCCCTTTACCAAGCCGCACTTAACACAACGACTGATTCTGATTTAAAACATACATTAGAAAATGCGATACAAGGATCTAAAAAAGATTACGAAATGATTAAGGAGTTCTTAATTAAAGAGGGGGTTCAATTACCTGCTGTAAATGAAGATAAGCCGCACTCAGACCCTGCTGCAGTTCCTGAAGGTGTAAGATTAACAAATGATGAAATTGCGAATTTAATTTCAGCAAAAGTAGCTGCATCCATCTCATTTTGTGCAACATCCATGTCTCAATGTATTAGAAGTGATGTCGGTCTGATGTTTTTTCAAATCCAAGTGCAACTTATGAAATTTGCCTCACCGCTTAAAAATTTAATGAAAGCCAGAGGTTGGTTGAAAAGTCCGCCACCATACTCTCCTCCTGGCGTCCCAAGAGAGCATAGTTAACGAAATCATTGGTTTTAAACATACACCTTTTAAAATACTTTCTGTAATGTTGCAGGAGGTATTTTTTTGTTTGAAAAAAATATTACGTATCTCTAAATAAATTTATCAGGGACCGCCAAAAGCTCCCTTCATTTTGGTACAATAATAACCGAATAGTCTAAAAATAATAATTACAATACATAGCTCAGAAAAAGGGGAAATGAATATGTTTTCGACCTGGCGAAAAGTTTTACAAGAGGAACTTTCAGGAAGACAAGCGTTTCGATATGCAGATCGGATTGCGCAGTTTCATCGGATCCAAGCTTCAACAGGTTATCGTGAGGCTGCAGAAGCAGTTGTCAAATTATTAAAACGTGATGGGGTTGATGCCGAATTAATATCCTATTCAGCTGAAGCGGGCAGCCGATTTTTAGCTCATCGGACCTTTCAAGAATGGCATTGTAATCATGCTGAGTTATGGATTGAAGGAGAAGATCGGAAGCGGATAGCGAGGTTTGAAGAAGAAGAAATTTCTGTTGTACAACGGAGTGTGTCCACACCTCCAGAAGGAGTTGAGGCGGAACTTGTTGTCGTTGAACAGGCAGAAGACCCGAAAAGTTATGAGGGGCACAATCTAAAAGGCAAAATTGCGCTTGTTCGCGGAAACCAATTTTTAATTCATGATCTAGCCGTTGTTAAGCATGGGGCAATCGGACTTGTTTTTGATAATTTAAATGAATATGCACCGATCCGAACGCGGTTAGATATGCCTGATGCTATCCAGTATACGTCATTCTGGTGGCAGGGAGACGAACAAAAAGCATTTGGTTTTGCGGTTTCTCCAAGAGTAGGAGAGGAATTACGCGCAAAGTGTAAACAAGGAACGGTTCGTTTGAAAGCAAAAGTAGATGCAGAGCTGTATGATGGTCAATACGAGAATATCGAGTTTTTTATTCCTGGAAAACAACAAGAGGAAATACTTATAGTCAGTCACTTATGTCATCCGTACCCTGGGGGACAAGATAATGCATCAGGCCCAGGTACATTAATGGAAACAATGCGAGCATTACAGCGACTGATCAGTGAAAGAAAGCTACCGCAACCTGATTTAGGTATTCGGTTTTTAATGATGCCTGAAATGACAGGAACGTATGCGTACTTTGCTCAACACCCGGAGCGGAAAGACACTACAATTGCAGCGCTGAACTTAGATATGGTGGGAGCAGATCAGACGAAAGGTGGAGGTCCGTTATGTATTGAACAACCTCCAATGGCAACGCCGACTTTTGTTGATCGTTTTGCTTATAACTTGTTTCAGCAAGCAAGTCAGAATACGAGCAATTTAACAGGGACCTTCAGCTACAGTACAACCCATTTCTTAAGAACACGGTTTTCTGGAGGAAGTGATCATTATATTATTGCTGACCCGACGATTGGGATTCCATGTCCGATGCTGATCCAGTGGCCAGATAAGCATTACCATACGACTGAAGATTCGACGAATAATCTAGATCCAAACTTGATGAAAATGGTTGCACTGACGACATCTTTATATGCCTATGGTTTAGCCAACGGTAGTGAACAAGACTGGTCGTTACTATTAAACAATGATACTGCTACAAGATACACAGACTTACAACAGGCGCTTACAACAATATTTAATGATCAGCGCCTTAACAATAATTGGGCAGAAGCCTTTGAATTTTACTGTGACTATGAAAGAAGTGCATTGGACAGCTATCGACAGTATGCGAATATTCGCAAGTTTGCTAGCATCGCCCAGCAAGTAGATCGAGCAAAAGAGTTACTAGGTGAACAAATAAAAGTATTACAACTGCATGCAGATGGAAGCGAACAATTTGTAGCTACTGAAACAAAAGCGGCTCGTCCAACATCAGAGTTTGCGGATAAGGTTTATAAAAGAACCTATGAGGGTCCTTTTGACTTAACGTTTGAATTAGAACGTTTACCGTTAGAAGATCGCTTAGAGTGGTATGAATATAAAAAGCAAGCCAAGCCACCAGCAGGGTATGAAGTGTTTTTACAATATTGGATCGATGGTACTCGTTCAGTACGAGAGGTTTTGGCGTTAGTTCATAATGAGTCAGGATCATATGATTTGGAATATGCCCAAAATTATTTACAGCTATGTGAGCGGTTATGTTTGCTTAAAATATAAAGCAAAAATTGATAGTAGAATGTGTATCATTTTTGAAAGAGTAATATATTATATTACAGGACGTTGAAGAACGGTTAGAATTTGGTGGAAAACGGTAATTGTTTCTCGATCCATTCCTGAAAGCGATTCGATATATATATTGTACTTAACGTGGCTAAGATCAGGACTCACTTATCTAATAGATTAACTATAATTTAACAAACCATCGGATTTAGAAAAATTATTAAACGAATATTAGAGCTAAGATAGTAAAGAGTGTAGGAGTTTTAAACTGGTACCTGTAGTTAGGACACTTGAAAAAGAGTGTTTTATCTACAGGTATTTTTTTATATACTTGAATTCATGATATGGGATTAGGAGAACAGGATGAGCAAAATATTTTTTTCAACCAAAGAAGTAAATACACTTCAACAAATCTAAATGTACAACGAGTTAGTGAGCAGGCTATTACATATACGGACTCCTTTAAAAATAGATTTATGGATGAGTACCTTGCAGGAAAACTCTCTCGCAAATCTTTGCAGAGAACGGTTTCAATGTGTGGACGTTATAGGAATAAAGCCAATCGAACAATCAGCTTATAGATGGAAGAAAGCCTATGAAAAGAATGGGCTGATTGGACTGACCGATTCGAGGAAAACAAGTTCAGGTAGACTATTGAAACGGGAACTTACACCTTCAGAAGTGATTGAGAGGCAGGAAGCAAGAATCAAGCTTCTCGAAGGACAAGTAGAGCTATTAAAAAAGCTAGAAGCGACAGAAAGGAGGCTGCTAAACGCAAGAAAAAATTTAAATCCATGTAGTGTGTATCAGGTGATATATGAAACGATTGAACAAAATCACTTTAAACGAATGACTAAATATTTTTGTGACCTTTTAAAGGTTTCACGTTCTGGGTATTATAGCAACGTAAAAGCATTAAATAGTAGAGAAGCAAAAGAACAATTAGACTTAGAAGTGAAAGAATTTATATTAAAGGCATTTAAAAGATGATGTAGATTACCAATCGCCAGAACATTAAAAGAGTTAAAGGCAAAGACAAATCATTATATGGTTTACTATAACAATTATCGCTATCAGTGGAATTTAAAAAGGATGACCCCTATTCAATATAGGGATCACCTTCTAGTTGCTTAATCTCTTTTTTATAGTGTCATTGACATGGGGGCCAGTTTATTTTAGGCACTCCTTTTTTGTTGAAAAAGAAAAACTTACTTATTATATTAGCACATACCTTAAAAAATTAACTATATTAACTATTTCGATTAAATACTATATAAAGTGAATAAGTTTAGTTTGACTTTAATTAATTATAAATTTCAATTATATTTATTCAGAATTTAAATTAAATTCTGAAAATAATAGTTCTTATTTGAGAAAAAAACTTGTATAAATATAGTAGAAAGGTTAAATAGAATTACTAATAATTTTTAAGATACAACCATTGTAAAAACTGATTAAAATATATCTTGTTGATGGGGGGGTATTATGACAAAAGTAAATGAATTTAATGATAACGAGTTAGAAAGCTTTACAACTAAAAAACATAGAAAGTTTAAAGGATTTTTAGCATTTTTAGTTTCCACTATAGCTATTTGTTGGGCATTGTTTCACTTGTATACATCTTATTTTGGGTCTATTCATGTATTGATTCATAGAAGTATCCATCTAACTTTAGCTCTAACACTAGTATTTATTTTAGTTCCAGCCTCAATTAAATTTAAAGAAAGTAAATGGGGTTTTATTATTGATTTAATACTAGCATTAGGAAGTATTAGTATTGGTATATACGTCTATTTTAACGCAGATGTACTTACTAACAGAGCGGGGCTACCAATTATTACGGATTATATTTTTGGTGGTTTAGCAATACTATTAATTTTAGAAGCTACTAGAAGAGTTTTTGGCTGGGTACTACCAGTTGTTGCTGTATTCCTCCTAATATATGCTTACACTGGACATCATTGGCCTTTAATGTTTTCCCACGCAGGTAATGATCTTGATCAAATAATTAGTTATTTATTTTTATCTTTAAATGGAATATACGGTGTAGCCTTAGGTATCTCAGCAACACTGATTGTCATCTTTATCATGTTATCTTACTTTCTAATTGCTTCAGGTGCTGCAAAATTCTTTATGGACTTAGCGACAGCGTTAATTGGATGGGTTAGGGGAGGACCTGCAAAAATGGCAGTCATAAGTAGTGCTTTCTTTGGCAGTATTACTGGAAGTCCTGCTGCAAATGTTGTTAGTACTGGGTCAGTTACGATTAGAATGATGAAGGGATTAGGTTATAGACCCCATTTTGCAGGTGGGGTAGAGGCAGCAGCTTCTACCGGTGGACAGTTTATGCCTCCAATTATGGGAGCAACAGCTTTTGTTATGGCGGAGGTAATGGGCGTACCATATCGAGAGGTAGTTATTGCTGCAATAATTCCTGCATTTTTATACTTTTCAGCTCTCCTAATAATGGTTGATATTGAATCAGTGAGAAATCAATTAAAGGGAGTAGCGAAAAAACAATTACCTTCTTTAATAAAAGTTTTGAAGGAAGGGTGGTTCCACGCTCTTCCGTTACTTCTACTATTATATCTTCTAGTTATTGTAGGTTATTCACCAGTACGTGCTGGATTTTTTGCTATAGTTTCAATTATCATCATTAATATTTTTAGTAAGAGTAACCGCTTTACAGTAAAGAGGTTTTTAAAAATTCTAGAAAGAAGTTCTTATACTACAATGGAGATAGCTGCTGCTTGTGCTACCGCAGGAATTATTATGGGAACTTTCTCAATAACAGGTTTTGGCCCACGATTATCCTCGATTCTAGTTGATTTATCACAAGGGTATTTATTACCTTTGCTTTTGATGACTATGATCGCTTCAATAATAATGGGGATGGCACTTCCAACAATAATTACCTATATGGTTTTATCAGTCCTAGTTGCACCTACTTTGATCAATATGGGGATTGAACCAATGGCAGCTCATATGTTTGTCTTATTTTTTGGAGTATTGTCATATGTAACTCCACCTATAGCTTTTGCAGCTTATGCTGGTGCTGCTATTGCAGGCGCGAATCCAATGAAGACCGCTATCACATCAAGTAAATTGGCAATCAGTGCTTTCATTTTACCATTTATGTTTGTTTATAGCCCAGAATTACTACTAATCGGGGAAAAAAAGGATATAGTGTTGGCTATTTTTTCAGCCTTAATAGGAATTACTGCAATATCAATGGCTGTTCAAGGGTTTGTTTTTAAGCAAATTAACATTTGGAAGCGCTTACTCTTGTTTAGCACTGGTATATTGCTTGTATACTCTAACATTTTAACTGATATATTAGGCTATGGCTTGTTTACAATTATAGTTTTATCAGAGTACATTATCGTACAAAAATCTAGTAATAAATTAAACATTGAATAACCTTATAAAATAAAAATCCTACGGAATACGATTTGGTTAGTTTCTAGCCTTTGTTTTTATAAACCATAAAAGGGGAGTGAGGAAGTGAAAAAGGTTTGGATTTGTGTTTGCTTATTGTCAATTGTAATCATTATGGCCGGGTGTGGAAACTCAGGGGATGAAGTAAGGCAGGTTGATCAGGTCAGTCTTCAAGTGACCTCATCTGGAAGTGATTATTTTATTGCATCAGGTTTAGCGAAGCTTGCTTCAGATCAAGATTTACCGTTGAGAATAACAATTCAAGAAGTTGGTGGACATGTAGAAGGGTTTCGTAGAGTTGGTCAAAAAAACGCTGATTTTGCTTTAGGAACATCGGTAAATGCAATATTAGCTTACGAGGGTAGGGCAAATTTTGAAGGGGAAGATTTAACTGATTTAAGGGCTGTTCTAGGTGCACCGTCCCAAATTATGCAGTTTATCGTAAGAGCAAATTCTGGTATTGATACAATTGATGATTTTACGGGCAAAATTCGAATTGCTTCCTTTCAGGGTACAGGAATGTTAGTTATTGAGGATGTTTTAGAGTTATATGGGATGAAAAAAGATGTGGATTATACATTAGAAACATTAACAGCCCAAGAAATGGCAGATCAGATGGCGGATGGTAATATTGATATGTTTGTCACTTGGACGTCTGTTCCTTCTCCTGTCTACTCTAATCTAGATACAACAACACCAATAAAGATACTACCGTTGAAGGAAGAGGTCCTTGATTTAATGTTTGATAAGTGGGATCCTACAGGGTTTCCTGTAACGATTAAGGCTGGTGAATATAACGGTCAGACTAAGGATGTTCTTACAACTGGTGGAGGAAAAGTGTTCTTAACAAATAAGGAAGTAGATGATGAAACTGTTTATTACTTTACAAAATTGCTTCTAGAGAATGTCGAACAATTATCCGAATATCATCCAACTGCTTCTGAAATCTCAATGGAGAATGCGTTAAGAGGGGTTAATTTACCATTACATCCAGGTGCAGAAAAGTATCTGAAAGAAATTGGGGTAATTGAAGAGTAATGTTGAAATTAGTTTATTAGAAGAATTTTTCTCGTTTTTAACTAATTATAGAGGGGCGTGAATATGGATACTCTAGTTAATTTAGAGCCAATGCTGTCACCGAAATCAATTACAATTATTGGTGCATCGGCAGAGGCAGAAGCTAAAATCAGTGCAAGGCCTTTAGTTAATCTAAAAAAAAGTGGGTATAAAGGCAAGATATATCCAGTAAATCCGAAGTATAAGGAAATTGGTGGTTATCCTTGTTTTAGTACAATTGAAAGTTTGCCCATGGACATTGACCTTGCAATAATAATTGTTAAAGCTAGTAATGTTTTATTTACGCTAGAACGACTAGCAGAGCGTTCAATAAAAAGTGCTGTTGTTTTTAGTTCAGGTTTTTCTGAAATTGGGGCAGAAGGAGAGGAGCTCCAAAGAAAATTAACTGAATTTAGCAAAAGAAATAATATTCCAATATGTGGACCTAATTCTGTTGGCTTCTTAAATAAAAAAGACGGGGTTTATGCATCATTTGCTATGGTAGATCGAATAGACAAAGCAGATCCTGTTGCGTTTATTACACAAAGTGGTGCGTTTGGTTCATTGACTTCTGTGATGGCAAACGAGCTAGGAATAGGTTATAACTATTTTGTTTCGTCAGGTAATGAAGCATCCGTAGATTTTTTTGATTACGTTGATTACTTTGCTAAACAAGAAGATATAAACGTTATAGGGGGTTATTTAGAGGGGGCAAGGAATTTTAATAAAATGGATCAGGCAATAAAAGTTTGCCAAGAGAAAGAAAAACCACTTATTCTACTAAAAGTTGGAAAGTCTGATTTAGGTGCAAAGGCGGCAACTTCTCATACTGCTTCTTTAGCTGGGAACCAAAAAGTTTATGATAGCTACTATAAACAAAATAATGTCATACAAGTATCAAATGAAGATGAATTGGTAGACACAATGACTTTGTTTAATAGAGCAAGGTCGTCACCTAATCGGGGAGGAATAGGGATTATTTCGGTTTCTGGAGGTGCAGGAATTGTAATGGCTGATAAGTGTGAAGAATATGGAGTGGAGATGGCGAAGTTAAGTGATGAGACAATAAATAAATTAACAGAGCTATTACCTCCATTTGCTTCTGTAAAAAATCCAATAGACGTTACTGCACAAGCAATACAAAGCTTAGACAAATTAGAAGAATGTACAAATATATTGTTAGATGATGAAAGTGTTGAAGTCGTAGTGTTCTATACACAAGTTTCGGATGGTATTGCGCACTTAATCGTTCCCGTGTTAACAAATATTTCAAAAAATGCTCAGAAGACATTTGTTGTTTGTTGGGGCGGTGCCTCCTCAAAAACAAAAGAAAGTTTATTAGATAGTGGTGTATGTTGGTTACCAACACCTACTCGGACAATAAAAGCGGTTCAGAATGTCCTATCCTATAATAATAACAAAATTCGATTGTCGAATCGCTCACATCAAAGTATTAGATTGACTAAACCTATTGTCTTAAAGGGGGAAGAAGGGCCTATAGTTGAAACTGTTGGAAAAGAACTACTAAGACAGTATGGGATAAGTACACCAAAAGGTGAACTGGCGAAGTCACAGGAAGAGGCAATTAATATAGCGGAGAAAATTGGTTTTCCTGTAGTCTTAAAAGTTGTATCTCCTCACATTAGTCATAAAAGTGATGCTGGAGGAGTGAAAATAAATATACGCAATGTAGAGGAATTAATTAATAGTCTTAAAGAGGTTTATCTAAAAGTAGAAAGATATGACCCAACTGCTAAAATAGAGGGTGTCCTTATAGAAGAGATGATAGAAGGGGGAACTGAAATTCTCATTGGATCCTATAAAGA
Source organism: Alkalihalobacterium sp. APHAB7 (assembly GCF_048323755.1). Taxonomy (NCBI): domain Bacteria; kingdom Bacillati; phylum Bacillota; class Bacilli; order Caryophanales; family Bacillaceae; genus Alkalihalobacterium; species Alkalihalobacterium sp. APHAB7. Next base: position 101,396 of record NZ_JBLWFS010000006.1, on the reverse strand, counting down.
TCCTATTTTTGGCCCATGTATTATGTTTGGTCTAGGAGGTATTTTTGTCGAGATACTAAATGATGTAGTAGTAAAACCTGCTCCTCTTAGTATAGAAGGTGCTTTTGAAATGATTAGAGGTATTAAAGCATATCCTATTTTACAAGGAATTAGAGGAAGAAATCAAGGTGATATTACTGCACTTGCAGAGTCGTTAGTAAGGGTGTCTGAACTTTGCTGGGATCAAAGAAGTTGGCTTGAAGAACTTGATATAAACCCATTAATTTTACATGAAGAAGGAAAAGGTGTAACGGCCCTGGATGCATTACTAATAGGAAAGGGGAGGGATATCAACTGTAATGAGTGAAAGCAGAAAAGATTATACTTTTAATAAAATGAAAGAAATTGATGCTCAATTAAATAGAATAGCCTCCAATTCTGCAAATGATTTAAAATTTATTAAGGTGACTGAACATAATTATGTATTCCCAAGCTTTGGAAACGTTGGGGTTATTATGACTAATGAAGGAGTAATTATTGTAGATTCAGGGTTAAATACTGAGTATGCCGAAAAGATCTACATGGAAATTCGTCGGAATACAATTGCGCCTATCAAACATATCATTTATACCCATGGTCACTTTGATCATGTAAATTCAGCGCATGTATTTAAAGAAAAGGATACACAAGTAATTGCACATGAGAATGTTATTAAACGGTTTCAAACTTACAATAGTCTGATGGAACATACCACTCGTATCAATGCAGTCCAATTTCAAAATAAAACAGATAATAAAAAGAACTTTGACTTTATATATCCCGATATTATTTTCAACGATCAATATCATTTATGTTTAGGTGGAAAAGACATCTACATTACTCATGGTAAAGGTGAAACGGACGACCATTGTTTCGTTTATTTACCAGATGATCATCTGGTTTATTGTGGTGACTTTTTTATCTGGTCGTTCCCTAATATAGGGAACCCTCTAAAAGTTATTCGTTATGAACGGGAGTGGTTTGAAGCATTAGAAAAAATTATGCAGTTACAACCAAAAATTTTAGTTCCTGGACATGGAGAGGTATTATATGGAAAAGAGGAGATCCAAATTGCCTTATCCGATGTTATTGATACTCTTCGTTTTATACATGAAGAAGTTATATTACATTTGAACAAAGGGACCTCCTTGGAAGATATGTTAGAACTAATTAAACTTCCTGAAAATTTACAAAAAAGTAAATATGTTCGACCTTCTTATGGATGTCTTGAATTTGCAATTAGGGGAACTTACAGAAGGTATGCTGGATGGTTTGATGGAAATGCAACAAATTTAAGACCGAAAAAAAGTTATCAAGTTGCAGTTGAAATATGTTCATTGATTAATGATCCAGATATCATCATAAAAAGGTCTAAAACCTTAGTAAATGACGGAAATTACCAAATGGCATTGCATTTACTTGATCTTTTAGTTCTTTCCGAGCAGCATCCAATGGCAAAGAAACTTAAGAGAGAAGTAGTAAGGAAGTGTGCAGATGCAAGTGACAATTTTATTATGAGAAATATTTATAAAGAACTTTCAAATAGATAGTCCTTTTAAAATATCCAGAATATTTAAAAAATGGAGGGTTTAATATGTCAATTAACGAGAAAGAATTAAATCAAAAAAATGAAGGAGTTAAAACAAAGGTCATAGATTGTGATATTCATGAAATGTTGAAATCCGTGAAACAGCTATTCCCTTATCTAAAAGAACCTTATAAGAAATGGATTAAATATGGATGGAGGCCAGGAGGGCTTCGATATGCACATCCAATTGGTGGTCTTCGTTTAGATTCATACCCGGATAAGGGGTTGCCTGGTTCTGATTATGAATTAGTAAAAAGACAGGTTTTAGACGAATACAATGTAGAGTATGCGATTTTAACTGGATTATTTTATCCTTCTCAATTAGACTGTCAACGGGAACTAGCATCCGCACTGGCTAGTGCATACAACGATTGGGTGATCGATGAATGGTTGAGTAAGGATTCACGATTTAAAGCTTCAATCCAAATAACAGGGCAAGATGTTCCTGCTTCAGTTAGAGAAATTGACCGTTTAGGACCACATCCTGATATGGTGCAGGTTATGTTACCAGTGTCAGCCTGGAGATGGGGAGAGCCTCAATTTCATCCTATCTTTGAGGCTGCTGAACGTCATAATTTACGAATTGCCTTCCATCAAAGTGATAAAACATCTCCGGCGTATGGTCATCCAAACTATTATATAGAATGGCACTCAATGTTTACTCAGGCATTTATGGCTCAAGTTGGTAGTTTAATATTTAATGGAGTATTTGATAAGTATCCAGGGATAAAGGTAATTATGTTAGAAGGTGGATTTACATGGGTACCTCATGTGATGTGGCGAATGGACCAAAATTATAAATCACTGCGCTCCGAAGTACCTTGGGTTAAACGTATGCCAAGTGACTATATTAGAGACCATTTTGTGTTTTCTACTCAGCCCATTGAAGATCCTAACCCTAAATATTTGAAACAAATTGTTGATATGATGGAGAGTGATCAAATGCTAGTGTTTGCAACAGATTACGCACACTGGGATTTTGACTCACCAACTCGTTCTCTTCCTACAAGTTTCTCAAAAGAGTTTAAGCAAAAAGTTCTATATGATAATGCAAAGAGATTTTATGGTTTTGATTAGAAGTTATTATAATGAGGTTGGGTTAAAAGGAACTCTTAATATAATGTTTAATATTAGTCTATGTTAATACGTTTAATTTTAATAAGAATACTAATTGATTGAAAGATGGAAGAAACCCAAAGTTATAAGGAGGAAAAGGATGAAACAATTTGTATGCAAGATAGAAGATATCAAACCGAATGGAATGAAAGCAGTTTCTCTAGGTAAAAGAGAAGTTGTAGTTATCCGTGATAATAATGATAGATTTTATGCATTTCGTGATTTCTGTCCGCATCAAGGTACAAGATTAAGCGATGGGCGAGTAAGTGGAACGACCTTATGTACAGATAAGCTTGGAGAGCATATCTGGGCAAAAGAAGGAGAAGTTATTGCTTGTCCCTGGCATCGTTGGGAATTTGATGTAAATACCGGTTGTTCATTGTTTAGTGATAAGACACGTATCAAGAATTATAAAGTGGTTAAAGAGGATGACAACCTTTTGATAGAACTATAAATTAGGAATAAGAAATACAAAAAGCAATAAAGCTCTTCCGTTTGCTATATATTATTTGGTGAACCCAAAAATATATAGCACTTCGGTGGAGTTTTTTTAAATACACAATTAAAAGCTTTTTCAAACACTAGGAATAGCTGAAATTTTTTATGTAAAATATCTAAAGGCACTAACAGACTAGTATCACTTTATATTTATATTCAACAGTGAACACCCTTTTAGCCATAACAATAATACTCCCCTTCAGTATATAGGTTTTATTTTTTAACCTGTCTACCTAGAGGGGAGCATTTTAATATTGGCTAACTATTATAGATATTAAATTCAACTGCAGTAAATATTGGGGCGCTAAGTATTTGTTTTTATAGCAATCGTAATAGTTGTAGATATATTTGCCCTATAATTAATAAGGTAATCCCAAAAAAAATGTTCCAAACAAATCCATTTTGGTGTAAACTCCTACCATTTTGGCTGCTAGCTATAAATAAGGGCATTGTAATTGGGCCTGTTATGAAAGTTATCGATACACCTAATAAAAGTGAGAGTGTTATTAATTCAGGTGAGTAACCTGAAGGTATATCTATAATAATACCAGATAACAAAACCATAGCGGAAATTGGTGGCAAACCTGAAAATCCGAGTAATAAGATCATAATTGTTAATCCAACTAATAAATCTAATTTTAACCATTCAATTATCAACAAATATTTATTAAACAACACATCACCAATGCCAGTATACTTTAAAGTTGAAACTAATATACCAACAGAAATAAGTAGTGTCATTTCTTGTTGTTTATTTTTCATTTCATAACTTGTGAATATCTTCCATAGCTTGATATACCGAATAATATCACGATTATAAGTAAAATAAATTAGGGTAACGAATAGTGTTACGAGAGGGACAACAACAAGAATTTCTATATTAGCTATCTGATGTAAGAAAAATATTAAACTAATTAATAATCCAATCCAAAAGAAAAAATCGTATAATAACTTTTTATCATATTTTTCATTATTTATAGTAGTTTCAAATCTAGTTGTTACGTTTAATCTCTTTATTTGTATTAGATAGATAAATAGACCAATAACTAAGCCAATCATGGATAAACCTAGTCCTTTTACCATTGTTGAAAAAAGAGGTGCGTTAGTTCCTGCAATCCCGTAAGCAAAAGCTGGATTAATTGTCGTCCAAAATACTGATAAGGCAAAGCCTCTCATTATAGCTGAACTTAATGTGAAATCCCATGCAAGAGAATTTATTTGAGACTTTTCTCCCCTTTTGAATAGTTGAAATACAAAAGCAATTGATGCTATTCCCATAAAGAATGCAGAAAAGAAGGATATTATATTAGAGAGGGAATATACATGAATGAGTTTTCTAGTCTTTTGTTTTTTTTCTTTTCTTTGTAGAAAATGAGTTAATGTGGATACGTAGGGTTTATAACTTATAATCCAATTTATCAATGATATTAAAATAACTAGAGGTATAATTTCTCTCATTTCTTGTAGGCCAATCCAGAGAATTTTGAAACTTGATCTGGTTATAAACAATATTCCTAAGGAAAAAACGATTAAGATAGAAGGCATAATTAATGTTTTTTTGCTAAGAGAGGGAATGCTAGAAAGTAGAATTATTAGGCCTGTTAAGGATAGGAGAACATCAACTGATGGTATCCATGGAATTTTAAACATAAAGTGAATGAAAATAAAGGAGATTACAGTCCAAACAAATATGTTATCAATCCCTTTTTTCATACTCAGCACCTCAAAATCTTATAAAGATATTAAAACCTCGAAAGTATTGAAAGGGGAATTCACAGACGTTGCAACCTTGTCTAATAGTTTTTGATTCAATTATATTTTCATGACCAGCAAGTAAATCAAATAGTGCAACTATTAATTAACTTTAGAAAAGCCTTATCTTTTGGCTTCATAACAGTTTCTCGGTGAAAAATTATATAAAAATGACGTGATATTTTAAGGTTTTTAATATTATAAGGTTTTAATAAACCTAGCTGTATTTCTTTTTTTATTGCATTTTTAGAGATTATTGATATCCCTAAACCAGAATTAACAGTTGATTTTATGGCTTCCGTACTTCCCAATTCTAGAATAATATTTAGTTCCTTAGGGTTGAGACCGGCCTTTGACATATATTCAGCCATTACCGTTCGAGTCCCAGAACCTTCTTCTCGTAATATCATTGGTAAACATTTTAATTCGTTTAACGTTATTTGAGTTTTAGTTGGGTCGAAAAATTCAGGATTTGCTATTACAACGAGCTCGTCTTCCATAAAAGGCTCTAATATTAGTTCTTGATTATAAATAGGAGCTTCAATTAACCCTATGTCAAGCACGTGATCTTTTATTTTAGATGCGATTTGACGACTATTACTAATATCAACGGTCAGTTGTATTAATGGATAATTTTCTTTGAATTTACCTAATATTTGCGGTAAAATATTTTCTCCGATAGTTAAACTACAAGCAATATTTAATTGACCGTGTATCTTTTTTGAAATTCTTAATATTTCGTTTTGAGCAGTTTCAAATAAATGAATTATGTCTTTGGCATATTGATAAAAAATTTTAGCAGACGGTGTTAATGTAACTCGTTTTGTGGTTCTTTCAAACAGAGTTGTATTTAAATGCTTTTCCAGTGATTTAATTTGAGACGTAATTGTAGGTTGAGATAGGTATAGAACTTTTGCAACAGCTGAAAAACTTCTTTTCTCAGCAACTAAAATAAAGGTTCTTAATTGCTCATAATTCATAGCATACATCCTTTATACCGAGTATTTTACTTAAACCTTTAAAATAAGAGCTACCAGGTTATTTGATTAAGGATTTTATCAATACAGTGATGATTACCTTAGTGTAATGAAACCACCTAATAAGTAAACCATTAATAGTGCAATAACGGTAATAGAAAATGATGCAGCAATTCCAATGTAGAAAGGTTTGATACCAAGACCTTTAAAGACTTTTATGTTTGTTGTTAATCCAACTCCAGCCATTGCAATCACCATAATATATTTTGACCCTAGCAAATTCAAAGTTTGCCATAAGGTTTCCCATTTATTAGGATCCAATAGACCAAAGGCTAAACCTTGATTAACTGAAGTAGAATCACCAATTGTACGAATGATTGCCATTACTATAAAGCCTACAACAAAAAGAGGTATCAAAGAGTACCATTTAGGACTAGTGAAGTTTTCTTGATTTTCTTTGGTAACTCTATTTATATAATAGTACGACATAATTGGAACAACTATAATAAGTAGAGCATTTCTGGTGAGCTTCGTAATAGTTGCAACATCAATGATTTGTGGCATATTAAATGCCTGACTGTAAATAAGTGCAGCACCAGCTACCTGTGCGGTTTCGTGGATTGAGGCACCCAAAAACAAACCTGCTTTAATGGGATCGTTTTCAAATAGATAGTAAGCTAAGTACGGATAAAAAAACATTGCGATAATACCAAAGACTGTGATATTAGCGATAGCATAAGCTGTTTCTTCATCATTTGCTTTAATTGCAGGAGCTGTCCCAACGATAGCTGTAACACCACAGATTCCTGTTCCTATTGCTGTGAGTGTGCCAAGTCGATGTGATTGGTTCATTTTATTTGTAAACCATAAAGTAATGATCAAACCACAAATCACACAAACTAGGATTATTGGTAATCCCCAAGCTCCTAATGTAATGACATCAAAAAAGCTTAATCGAATTCCTAAAAGAATAATGCCTAACTTCAATAAATATTTTACAGAGAAGGCAACACCATCTTTAAAAACTTTATGCAGTCCGATGACATTTCTAATTATTAGACCTAATATTATAGATAGGAAAATTCCAGAGATCGGACTCGTGCTTTCTTTGGGGAGGTTCTGTAAATAATTAATACCAATCCCTAGCCATTTAGACAATAATTCACCACATAACATTATTATTAAACATAATATAACTCCTGGTAGAATAGATAATGTTTTTTTCATTATATTTCCTCCAATATAATTTAATACTAAAATAGTTGATATTACATTTTTATAGAGTTTTAAGTAAAATAGTTATTGTAATGTTTAATTTGAATTATTAACAAATGTTATAACACCAAATGTTATAACACTTTTCAAATATATTTAGGGAACTATCATATATAAAACTAGTGGAAGAAATAGGAGCAAACAAGCTAGATAATTTATTGAGTTAACTGCAAGCAAAGACATGGAACGAAAGGGCGATTACTTGTTACGAGAAATGTGGCTTTCAAAAAGTAAAAGTACTTCCTAAACGGGAATTACACGACGGCGAATATAAAGATAATCAAATTATGCGGATCACACATGAGGAGTTCAAGGGTAACTGATAATTGGAAGACGAAGCAGAGGCTGTTCCTATGAAACAGCTTCTGTTTTTATTGTACCGCACTCACTTTTACAAAAAAACCGAAAAATAGTATAGTAGTGGTACAGAAGTGATGGGGAGATGGATGGAGTGGATTTGAAATATAGAGAAAATAGCGTATGGAAAACAACAGGGATGTTATGGTTAGGAGTTGCTGTTCTAAATCTTATTTGTCTAGTATTTCTCTTTATTGGGTTAGGGTTTAGTGCCTATACAGTTATTGTCGCGATTATTATTAGCTGTAATGTGGCATTAAGTATAGTTATAGGAATTTATTATTTACGTTTAAATGACATTACATATATACAACTGGAAAATGACAGGTTGTTAGTTCATAAAGGCCTTATTCGTTTGAAGCGGCAAATTAACTATGATGATATTGAAGAAAGTAGAATTAGTGACAATAAACTAATCTTACTATTGACGAACGGAAAAGAAGTTGAGATTAATTTGGACTTATTAAAAATAAGAGACTTTGACAAACTCAATATTAAATTGAGTGAGCATGTTGAAATAAGACAAGCAAATTAACGCACGATTAGATACTCGCAGACAGCAACCCCATGCGGGTATTTTTGTTTGAATTGTGTAGATAAATGAGTTTTGGATATCCATAGAAAAAGGATAGTTGTACGATGAAGATGGTTCCTGCATCATTTCTCATGAACAGTACATGAGCTTCATGCAGACAGTATTTTGGATATTGTGCAGGGCATACTTGGCTTAAACGATGATATAGCGCGCTCTTGTTAATAAGGGGACCCTTGAGGAGGAAAGAGATGACTATACTAGGAACCGAACGGTTAATATTACGAAAGATGACTGATCAAGACGAAGATCATCTTATGAAAATATTTTCCGATCCCATTGCGATGCAGTACTATACATCAACTAAGACGAGAGAAGATGCACGAAAATGGATAAACTGGAATATAAAGAATTACGAAAAACATCAGTCGGGGCTTTGGATGTGTGAGTTAAAAGATACAGGAACATTCGTTGGTCAGTGTGGGATTGTTCCGCAGATCGTAGATGGTCAAGAAGAAATGGAAATTGGTTATTTATTTGTTCGAGACTACTGGGGAGAAGGATTTGCAACGGAAGCAGCAAGCGCTGTTCGGGACTATGGTTGGAATAAGCTTCAATTGTCTCGTTTAATCTCGATGATCTATAAATACAATACCCCTTCGATCAAAGTTGCCGAACGAATAGGAATGGTCTTCGTGAAGGAAACGAATATTAAAGATCGACCTACCTTCATTTATTCCGTTAATTTGAAAGTAAGGTAGGGATGTTTGGGGGAGCGATTAATAGGTTTCATGAAGGAGGTACCTTTTGATTTGGCATATACTAATTCTCGTTATTGCGTCTAATCTAGATGATTTAGCGGTAGGTTTTTCACTCGGTATGAGAGGGAAAATCCCTCTAAAGGTTATATTCACCATTGCTATCTTTTCGGGACTAACGATGGGCACGGGGTTATATTTTGGAGACATAATCGCTCATGTGTTACCAGAGCATTTATTATTATATTTAGCTTCCTTTGTTTTTCTTCTCATTGGCTTATGGTTTTTATGGGATGCTAGAAAATCGAATCAAAAAGAGACCGGAGAAAAAAAGCTAGATCTCAGCTTAAAAGCCGCGGTCGTTTTAGGAGTTGCATTAGGTATTGACTCTTTAGCCGCAGGCTTTTCAGGTGGGTTGGCAGGTTTTCCAATTATACTTTCAAGTGTATTGGCTTTTGTGACTAGTTTTCTCTTTATATGGGGTGGATCCAAATTTGGTCATTTAGTGGCGCTAAATATATTTAAAAATCATGCAAGCTTGATATCTGGATGGTTATTCATTATTCTGGCTATCTTTATAATGTTAATTTAATTCACTTGGTCGCAGTTGTTCTGCGATCAAGTGTTTTTGGTTTACTTGTGTTTTTGATACGAAACAAATAAGTCAAACAACTTCTATATAAAAAAAGGGTGGCATAATCATATATATTCGATAAATAGGAAGCAGGATAGGACCTAAAGGGGGAGTTACTAAAAGGAGGGCTTCTATGAGTGGAATTCAACTAAATGAGGTAAAAGTTAACCCAACCAAGCAGTCATTTTCTTTAATGACTGGAGTATTAGTGTGGTGTGGACTCGTAGTATTATCAAGCATGTATATTACGATCCCGCTTATTTCAGTATTTAGTTCAACTTTTGAAGTTTCATTACAACAAGCAGCTCTAACAGGAAGTGTTTTCTCCCTTTTCTACGCACTCGGTTGTTTAATTTCTGGGGCACTATCTGATCGATTTGGACGCAAAGCCTTTTTAATAATTGGAATTTGCTCCATTACAATTGTTACTCTTTTGATTGGATTTGTCGAAAGTTTTTATTGGTTACTGATCTTAAGAGCGATTCAAGGAGCCGTTGCTTCTGTGTATGCCCCTATCTCTCTTGTTTACGTAGGGGAAGTGTATCCTACTGAGAAGCGATTGACGACCATCGGATTTATTACCTCAGGTTTTTTGACGGCAGCTATTTTCGGGCAGGTGTTGAGCAGTGCGATCCATGAGCTTTGGAGCTGGCCAGTTATCTTTTTTACTCTCACAGCGTTGTATTTTATTTCCAGTCTTCTTGTTATTTTCGTACTTCCTCGAGAGGAACGAAACTCGAACGGAGTACGCGTGTGGGATATTTTTAAACAAATGGCGGTCTTGCTGAAAAATAAACAGTTACTGCTTACATTTTTCATTACGTTTCTAACACTCTTTTCACTCGTGGCCATGTATACGATATTGGGCAGCTATTTAAGTATAAATACGTTTGGGTTGTCGAGCCAAGAAATTTTAACGGTTCGAGCAGTCGGGATTTTTGGCATTATATTAGCTCCTTTTGCTGGAAAGCTTTCTAATAGATACGGTATTTCAAATGTATTACGTGTGGGAATGGTTCTTGCAACCTTAGGAGTGGCGATGATAGGTATCTTCTCCAATTTAATTTTGATTGTTCTTATGAGTGTTGTATTTGTTGCAGGCATTGCATTAGTTTGTCCCGTCACAATATCTATGGTCAGTATCTTAGGAGAAAAAGTAAGAGGGACTGCGGTTACATTTAATGCCTTTATTTTATTTGTGGGGGCAAGTGCAGGGCCGGTTATAGCGATTTTTCTGTTAGATGTTTTGAATTATACAATAAGTTTCATCGTACTTGGGGCTATTCTATTTATAGGGTGGATCGTATCTATGTATATTAAAGTTAAGTAATGATGCAAGTTGTAGCCTGCTCAAATGGGAACTCATAACTAGTGATTGAGGGAGGGTTGTCGTTTGAGTCAGTGTTTCATAACTAACCATTTACAAAGTAGTTGGTAATTGAGGAACGTATTTTTTTCTTTATAAGAAGAATGAAATGATCCAAAAAACAAACCTACTGAAAAGGGGATTTTAAGGGAACACCACTTTTCATAGTAGGCCAATCATTTCGTCATTATAAGTTCTGTTCATTCCTTTCTAGAAGTACGGATGGCAATTATTGATTTTTCATAAAATAAGCCGTAGATTTATTCTTCAGTTTCCCCAGAGCTCTCTTTAGAAAGTCACCCAGATCCTTTGACGATTTTACTCGTTCATAGGTTGCTTCAAACTCTTCAGATCGAATCGGGTATTGCTCTCCACTTGGTTCAGTAATTAAATAGTCACCTGGTAAACCTCTTACTGTACCTTCTGCTGTTTCTATAGTAATCGATCTTTTCAGTTTTACCGCTTCTACGACGACCGGTATTTTTCTGTATTTAGGCATATAATCCCTCCCTCCAAAGCCAACCACTTTCCAATACAATGTTTTAATAGGATGAAGAGTTTGGGATGTAAGTCCTATTTTTTATCAGAGTAGATGAATTAACAGGTGGCTCAAACTTTTAACCTAAACTTATTTTCAACAATATAAAAAGGGTTGGTACCTACTAACTTAATTTCAACGTATGCAGCATGTCAGTAGTTTGTGACAGGTTCTCTATAAGTTCGTATGTAATCGCCTCTAGGTTAAACTACGCTTCTTTTATTACAGGTAGGCTAATAATGAATGTCGTTCCTTTTCCTTTTTGACTTGTGACTTCAATGGTACCTTCCATCGAGTGGATAATACTGTATGAAATCGTTAAGCCGAGTCCAGTACCTCGTTCTTTTAAAGAATAAAAAGGAGTACCCAAAGCTTGCAATTCGTCTTTCGACATCCCGCAACCGTTATCTTTTATAAAGATGTAGTAGAAGTTTCGATTTTTTGATACGGTGACGGTAACTACTTCTCCTTTTGTGGAAACCTCGATCGCATTCTTGATGATATTTATAAGCACTTGTTGGAATTTCTCAGGGTAGCCTTTTATTAAATAGTTTTTCTCAGGAGGTAAGTAATACTCGACCCCCACACCTTTCATGAGTGCGTAAGATGACAGGGTGTGAGTGATCCGATTGATTTGTTCCTGAATATTGATCGTTTCGAGCTTTCCAGCTTGTGGTTTTGCTAATGTTAGATAATCGTTGAGGATCGTTTCAGCCCGACTTAATTCATTTGTAATAATTGCATAGTGTTCGCGGTGTTTTTCAGGAGTATCTATATCTTGTTTTAAAATTTGAACAAAACCGTTGACGACGGTCATTGGATTTCTTATTTCATGAGCAACACTTGCAGCCATTTGCCCGACAATATTAAGTTTTTCTGACTTTTCTAGTTTGACTTGTAATTGTCCATGCTCTCGTATCGTTTCTATCACATAAATACAGACCCACATCATCAATATGTGCATGACTATAAAGAACAAATAGAAAATATAGACATCGTTCGATGAAAATCCAAAAATTATTTGAATGGTTAAAATAATAAGGATCGTATTAATGGAAGTAAGTACTAACGTTGATTTAATTTTTTTATTGTATGAAAAGGCTTCGTAATTTCTAAAGTACATAAATAAAAGGATCAACGATAATGAATAGACTAGTAAAACGGAGTATATACCAATTCCACCAATAACCAAACGAAAGGCAAACATCATGATGGTCACGAAAATTCCGATAGGAAAGCTCCCATATAAGAAAGAGAGGATCCAAGGAATCGTCCGTAAATCCATCATGTTTCCACTACTGAAGGAAACGGGAAAAGACATACATAAAAAAATAGCCAGGCCGCTTAAAAATCCTACGATTAAATTATTATATTTTTTTAGGTATTTGTTGTTTTTTAGTATCGTGTAATAGAGTAAGGTTGGAAATAAAATAAAAACGCCTTGTAATAATAATTGCTGCAGCATGAATATATATTCTCCTCTTTTTCTATACTTACTACCGTATAGTTCTAGAAAATGGTTAAATTTCCTCTAGTTATTAACCAACTCCTACTATTATATCTATTATTTTCCATAAACTAGGTTAATTACTTTTAGTAGGGTGTTTTATAAATTTTTGTTGCTATGGGATCGTTTTTGTTCAAAAGCTTCACATAAAAGCGTGAAGCAACAATCTTTGAGAAATGAGCCTTTTGTTAAACTATTGTGGTTTGTAGTTACCCTGTTAATTTTGAAAATTACTTGATTATTTGAATGTTCAAAGTAATTGACTGGTCAATCTGTTAGTATGGCAGTATACCGTTTTTAGTGCAGGAGGAGGGATAAAATGAGTGTAAAAAATATAGAAGAGTTCTTGAAAGACCAAAATGAGACGATAAAAGATCTTTACGAATCGGTACTTACGAATCACTGGATGGCTGCAACAACAGGAGACAAAAAGTGGAGTGAACAGCATGAAAAAGCTTTAAATACATATTATAGTCATTTTTCCGGCAAAGAATTGATGGATCAGGTGTTATATTTTCGAGGCGCACAGGGCTTAGAATACAAACAACAACGACAATTAGATGATATCTATCGAAAAATGCTCAAAAATCAACTCAGTGCTGAGTCGCTAGGTAAAACGTTGGAACTTGAAAAGGAAATCTCACAAACGTTTACTGCTTTTCGTCCCATTTTGCAAGGCAACGAAGTAACAAATAATGAGATCAATGACATTCTTAAGAATAGTCACGACCTTGTTCAAAGAGAAGAAGCATGGCTTGCCAGCAAGCAAATTAGTAAAAAAATCGAAGCGCAAGTCTTGCAATTGGTACATAAACGTAATGAAGATGCAAGGGTGTTAGGATATGATAATTTTTATCAGATGTCTATGGAAACACAAGAGTTAGATATTAATAATGTTTTTCAGATATTAGAAGACTTAAAGGAACAATCTGATGCTCCATTTGAGAAATTGAAACAAGAAATCGATGAAGAATTAGCAAAAAAGTGGGGAATTTCGGTAGGTGATATTCGACCATGGCATTATACAGATCCTTTCTTTCAAGAAGCGCCTGCTGTTCAAGGAATAGATATAGATAGTTATTTTAAAGGAAAAAATGTAGTGGAAATGGCTAACCAAACCTTTCAGGCAATAGGACTAGACATTGAGGACGTTTTGAAGCGGAGTGATTTATACCCTCGAGTAAATAAAAATCCATTTGGGTTTTGCTCGGATATCAATCGAGAAGGAGATGTCAGAATACTAGTAAACTTGGATAAGAGTCTATTTTGGTGTACGGCTTTACTGCATGAGCTCGGTCATGCAGTGTATTTTAAAAACATTGATCGTCAATTACCATTTGTTCTTCGCTTTCATTCGCATACGTTAACAACTGAGGCGGTTGCATTATTCTTTGGTCGCATGAGTAAAATGGACCGTTGGCAGAAACGGTTTCTGGGCCTTAAGCCAAGCCAACTAGAAGAGATGAAGCCGTTTGCTAATAAGATGCTTCAGCGTCAAATGCTCGTCTCGGCTCGCTGGATTATAACATTTTCGACTTTTGAAAGAAAATTGTATGAAAATCCAAATCAAAACTTAAATCAATTGTGGTGGAAGCTCGTTCAAGACATTCAATTCATGAATCCACCAGAGCAGACTCATTTCCCAGATTGGGCAGCTAAAATGCACTTCTCCCTTGCCCCTGCTTCGTATCAAGACTATTTATTAGGCGAATTAACCGCATCTCAGCTGCATTGTTTTATTGAAAAGAATATATCAAATGATTTGTTTACGGAAGAGGTTGGATCGTATTTAGTTCATGAGTTCATTCGACCTGGAGCTTCATTGCATTGGAATGAAAAAATCAAAAGAGCAACAGGGGAATACTTAAATCCTCGCTATTTTATAAAGCAATTTTTAAGTTGATGATGTTTAGAAAGAAGGTAATGTCATGAATTTGCGAAAACAATTAACCGATCGATTTACCCCTGTGCTGAAACATATTGAAAAAACGCAAAAGGCTGTCAATTGGTCTGGTTCGGCGTGTATCGTTATTTCTAAGGACAAGATCGTAACAGAACAGTATTGGGGAAACCATTCCATTGGTCCGTTAGCGAGACCGATTCAAGCAGACTCCCAATTTCATGTAGCTTCGGTGCGGAAAAGCTATATCGGATTTGCGGTTGCCTATGCGGTTTATAATGGGTACATTCATTCAATGGATGATCTCGTAACAATCTATCTGAGCGACCATGATAGAAATGTTTTAGAAGGAACAACGATTCGGCTTCTCCTAACCCATACACATGGACTTCATATGAAAGACGGAACTCTTTTTCGTGAATTTCCTGCTGGTACCAGCTGGGCGTACCGTATGGTTAGTATAGATCTTTTAGCAGCGGTAATTAAGGTGACAACTGGTAAAACGATAGCGGAAATTCTCCAGAAAGAAGTGTTTAAACGAGTCGATTTTCATGAAACTGGCTGGTATGTTAAGTCAAATGAAAAGCTAGTCGATGTAATCCGTGAACCGAATGATCGAAATTGGGTGACAAGTGAAAGTACTGAAGGCGATAAGATGAATATGTATGTGTCTACCCGGGAACTTGCCTACTGGGGGTACCTTCATTTAAAACAGGGAGAAATAAATGGAGAACAAAAGGTAGTAAAAGAAATAATTGAACTCGCAACAGCTCTTCAATCCCCACGGTTAGTAGACCGAGATCTACCACAAAACGGCTTTCTATGGTTTGTAAAAGACTTGCCTGCTTTACAGTCTGAACTTGGTCCGCTTATTCCGAAAGGGGCCTATCAAATTTTAGGGTATACGAATGTTGCTCTATTGGTCATACCCAAACATGATATAGTTGTCGTGCGGATGTTAAATAGCTTCGGCTCTCCTAAAGGATATGACTATCTAGCTGATATTCGTAGTTTTGGAGATACGGTGATGAGATGTTTGTAAATCCTACATCAAAAGTTGTAGAAATGATCCATCTTCTGATCGGCGGAATTTGTGTTCTTCCTTGATAAACTAAGGATAAGAACTTGGGAGAGGGGCTTGAAAATATGAATGAACAAATGAAGCTAGCGGACCAAATATTAGACTTTTTATCTGTTGAAAGACAAGATGCAAATCTAGCATTCTTAAATGAGATGATTAAAAATTATCAACTGAAAATTAAATGGGAAACGCTTTCGAAGGTGCTTGACTGGGAAGAAGGAAATGAGACAGAACAGTTTTTACCGCCTATTGAACGATACTTTAAGCGGATTATTCATCAAGGAATGGGAGGAACGTGTTGGTCACATTCCGTTGTGCTTCATTGGCTACTGACCCATCTCGGATATGAAGTGAATTATATGTATATGGACTCTGGTCATTTATGTTTACGAGTTGATTTAGATCAACCCTATTATGTAGATGTCGGTTTTGGTGCACCATTGTTTCAAGCCTATCCCATCTCTCAGTCATTTCAGGTAAAAAATGAACGGGAACTATTTGTGTATAAAGTCGAAGAAAACGAAATTACGATCACTAGAACTCCAGGGCCAACGAAAATTCTTCGAACAGACTTGGTTCGTATAGATGAGATGAAGGTGCACATCAACCGTTCAAATGACTGGAAGGTCTCACCCGTTTTAAAAGAAATCCAAATTTTTGGATACATTGATGGCGTTCCCACTTCAATAAAAAATCAAACGCTTAAACAACATATCAAAACAGGAACTACGCAAAATGAGCTTACTAAAAAAGAAATGGAGTATTGGGTAACAGAACGGTTTGGCATGGACGCGGCATTATATAAAAAAGCTTTAGCTACCTATCAAAAATACCATCGAGGAGTACTGTCATGATTGTGAAGTCGATCCGGTTGGAATTTAAGTACTAACCTTTTTATGGCACTGAGAAGACCTTATTTTCTTGGGATCTAGCATTTTAACAATGTTAGGGCACTGAGAGGACCTTATTTGTAGTATTCTTTGAGCAAAAGACTGTCTTTTTAGTAAATAAGGGCCTGTGGGGTCCCTAAACTGTAAAAATCATTGGTTTTATCACAAATAAGGGCTTCTGGAGTCCCCTTTTGCTTTTCTTATCAAAAGTTATCATTCTATGAAAAAACTAAGTACAAGCTGCTGTCTCCATACAAAAAGAGGTGCTAATCATCATGTAATTGGCATCTCTATTTTGTGTTCACTCCGAACATGAACAAAATATTAGAAAAAAATGGTTGCAAACTCAATTTTGTCATATATAATTAGAACTGTAATAGGGTAAATAGTACAGTTAGTGATCATAATACGTTAAATGGTTTAAATAAGAAAGTTACAACAGCTATAAAAGTAAGCTTCCTAGAAAGGAGGAAGTCATGTTTCAATTAGACATCCGAAGTAGAAAACCCATTTATGAGCAGTTAGTTGAAAAATTGAAAGAGTTGATTATCCATGAGGTGTTTGTAGCTGATCAACAACTACCTTCAGTTAGAGCTTTAGCACAAGAATTAACGATTAACCCAAATACGATTCAAAAAGCATACCGTGAGTTAGAACACCAAGGATACATCTACTCGGTTCCAGGCAAGGGAAAGTATGTTGCTCCTCAATCAGAAACGAAAAATGATGAAAAGGTGAAGAAGATGAAAGAAGAATTGGTGAAGCTTTTATCAGAAGCTATGTATCTAGGAATGAAAAAAGAGGATATTTTATCTCTAGTTGCAATCGCTGAGGAGACAGTGAAGGGGGGAGAAGAAAGTGATTGAAGTGAAAAAACTTTGCAAAGAATTTGAGGGAACAGAAGCGGTTAAGAATTTAAATCTACGAATCTCAAAAGGTTCCATCTACGGGCTTCTCGGTTCTAATGGTGCAGGGAAGACGACCTTAATGAAAATGATTGCGGGTATTTACAAACAAGATTCAGGAGAAGTTCTCATTAACGGTGAGCCTATTTTTGAAAATGTAGACCGGAAGCAATCCGTTATTTTTTTAGCAGATTCTTTATTTTTCTTTCCAAACACGACCATTAAGCAGGCTGCTGATTTCTATAAAAGTATGTATGTTAACTGGAACGAAGAGCGTTTTCAAAGATTACAAGAAGTGTTTCCGATTGATGTCGATAAAAAAATCCATCGTTTATCCAAGGGGATGCAGCGACAAGTAGCATTTTGGTTAGTTTTATCAACAATGCCTGAGGTGCTCATATTGGATGAACCGCTCGATGGGCTCGATGCGGTTATGAGGAATAAAGTAAAAAATCTCCTGATACAGGATGTAGCTGATCGAGAAATGACGATTATGATTTCTTCACATAACCTGAGAGAAGTAGAGGACCTGTGTGATCAAATTGGAATACTTCATCACGGGGAGCTGATGATTGAAAAAGACCTAGATGATTTAAAATCAGATATTCATAAAATCCAAGTCGCCTTCAAACATGAAGTACCACCGATCTTTTTACATGGATTTGATGTGTTGTATAAAGAAGAACGCGGCAGTGTACGCCTTTATATTGTAAGAGGCAATCAGAAAAAGGTGGCGTCTCATATTCAATCGTTCAAACCGGCTATTTTTGACGTTTTACCTTTAACGCTTGAAGAGATTTTTATATATGAAATGAGGGATGTCGGTTATGCTATCGAAAACATTATCGTTTAATCGAGGTATATTCATCCAAGATTTAAGAAGTGTCGGCTGGGTTGGAATTGCGTACTTTATATGCTTATTATTTGCATTGCCGTTGCAGCTCTTAATGGCCTATACGAGAGATGGACATGAGCATCCCTTTTTTACGAGGCCTATCACGAGTTTATTTGAGGTTTCTATCGAGTTCCAAATCTTCTTAATGTTTTTAATGCCTGTATTACTTTCAATTTTTATCTTTCGCTATATTCAAGTTAAAGCATCAAGTGACTTTGTACATAGCTTACCGGTAAAAAGAGAAAGTTTATATAACCAACATGTTTTATTAGGGATTGTCATTCTATTTGTCCCGATTTTTTTAACAGGATTAATTGCTTGGATTTTAGGAAATGTCTTACCAGCTGGAGAATTATTATCGTTTTCTTCTGTTTTTAGTTGGATGGGAGTATCATTGTTATTTAGTGTTTTTGTTTTCTTAGCAGGTGTTTTTGTTGCCATGCTCACAGGGATGTCTGTATTACATGGGGCACTTATTTATATCATGCTAATCTTCCCAACTGGAATAACGGTACTCTTCCTCATGAATCTTGAGTTCTTCTTGTTTGGTTTTGCCGGTGAATATTATTTAATGCAAAACATCGAAAGAATACTACCGTTTGTACGGATTGTTGAAGTTATTCATACACCTTTAACTGGACTAGAGATCATCGCCTATCTTTTGTTTATCACCTTTTTCTATGTAACCGCGTTATTCGTTTATAAAAATCGAAGTGTGGAAAGTGCGACGCAGGCGATTGCCTTCCGTTCACTGCGCCCAATATTTAAATATGGAGTTACGGTTTGTTCCATGTTAGTTGGTGGGCTCTATTTTGGAGCAATGCAACATCAACAAATAGGATGGATTATCTTTGGTTATATCGCAGGATCCATTATTGGTTATTTTATTGCTGAAATGATCTTAGAAAAGTCGTGGCGAGTGTTTGCGAAATGGAAAGGCTATGCAATTTATACGGTTGCTATCATTTTAGTAGCTTTTATCATGCAGTTTGATATTTTAGGATACGAGAAAAAAGTTCCAGATTTAGCGAATGTTAATCAAATCTACATGTCTAATGGTATATACCCTCTATTAGATGAGCTGAAAATGGAAGGGCAAGAGGAGTCAAATAATTCTAGGCGTGACAAAGAATCAGATATTAGACTGTCCTATTCCTATAAGGAAGAAGAGAATATAAAAAACATTCGTCGCTTACACGAACAAATTGTTCGTGACCAGGCTATGATTGAAAATTATAGTGGAGACACAGGGTTTGTTGTGTTCGGATATGACTTAGAAAGCGGTAAGACCCTTGTAAGACAGTATCGTATCCCCATGGAAGTATACGATGAATTCTACAAGCCAATTTATCAAACAAAAGAACATAGGCGTAATCAAAATCCAGTGTTGACCGTTGATGATGATTTATCCACGCTCGATCGAATCTCATTACACACGCATTTAGGGAAAAGAGTGGTCTTAACTGATCCTGAAGAATTGAAAGAGTTCCATCAAGTACTCACATCTGAAATTGAAGCAGAAACGTACGAAGATATGAATGATAGACGTGAACCTTGGGCTTATATTGAATATTTATGGGCAAATGAAAAGAGAATTAATACCGTATGGAAAAAATCCTACGATGAAATGGATCGTTGGCTCGAACAAAAAGGCTTACGAGACCAAGCGAGAGTGACACCTGATGACATTTCACATGCGATTGTTTTTAAGATGGATGAGCATATGGATATGTATGATTATATACGCAAATATGAATTAGAGGAAAACATCAAAATGCAACAAAAGGGATTAAAAATTGAAGGGCCTGAACAATTAGAAGAAGCGTTACAATTGTCACAGTGGGGTGGTGACGGAAGATACATTATTGGATACTACTATCATCAACATTCATACCCTGACTTCTATACATTTGCTGAAGGCAAGGAGCCGAAGTTTGTTAAAGAGTATTTTGAGTAATAAAGTGAATACTAGAATAAGGCTGTATCAATCAGATACAGCCTCTTTTTACTTAGTTTTATAATTCGACGAAATGTTTGTTTTATGGAGATTATTGGAAAATTAACAAATAAATCTTTGACAGAACAGGTTATTTTTGCTTTTATTAAGATACACATTCCTCTTATTAATAAGAACAATGATGTAATTGTTAATGAACGATCAGAAGTATGGATTGGTTCATAAGGAAAATTAACTTAAGTAGCGTGGTGACAACATATGCGATTTACAAAAAGCATCCCGAACCTTTTTACGTTAGGGAATTTGTATTGTGGTTTCCTATCGATCGGGTATGCTGCAACAGGGCAATACAAAAATGCAGCCATCTTAATTATTATCGGAATGATGTTAGACAGTATGGATGGACGAGTAGCCCGAATGTTAAAAGCAGAAAGTGCTTTAGGAAAAGAGTTAGACTCATTAGCTGATATCGTGACGTTCGGTGTTGCCCCTTCCTTTTTAGTGTATTATACATCCTTTTATCAATTTGGGTTAATAGGCTTTATGGTTGCTGGTTTATTTCCGCTGTTTGGGGCTTATCGCTTAGCTCGGTTTAATGTGAGTACGAAATCATCGATGAATTATTTTATCGGTGTCCCAATTACTGCTGCTGGTGGAATTTTAGCAATCCTCACTTTATTTGGAGAACTAATCCCTAATATTATTACATCGGTCGTATTTACAGGACTGTGCTTTTTAATGGTTAGTAAGTTACGTATACCAAGCTTAAAAGAAATCCCGTTACCGAAATATGGGACAATTGTGACGATCTTTTTTGGGTGCGCACTATTTGTCATTTACAAAGGGTTTTATGGTCAATTTCCATACTTGATCTATATTGCTACTCCTTTGTACATTGCTTACGTAACGTATCGGTTGGTGAAAGGTAAGAGTAAAAAGGATATTGAATAGAACATGGTATCGAATGAGATGATGAAAAAGGCTAACAGCTAAAAATCTGCTGTTAGCTTTTTTAGTTACTTACACTACTTGTAGGTGTAACAGGTGGAATAGCAAGTATTATTTCTGGATATTTGATGCAGAAGTATGTAATTGGTATGTACAGGAGGGCTACCATTTCATATGAAAAAGATACTCTTACGGAACAAGACAGATTTATTGCAACAAAGACAAAATGTCCTTCATAGAGCTGATGAAGGACAAAACGGGGAAGAACATCAAGCGAAGTGTCCTTCATAAAGCAGATGAAGGACAAACAAATGAAAAAGGAAGGAAAATGATTTTCATATGGATGACGAATGGACGGTTGTTTAAATTTTATAAACGCAATACACATTAAAATCAAAAAGGGTGGGGTAAATCTTATGAAAACCCTAACCCTTTTCTTGAGCACACTATTGGATTATTTGAGTACGATATTCTCAAAAAAAGGTGACCCTGAGTGCATTGAACTTGTGGGGTCACTTTTTTTTCGTGAAAATTGTTTTGCGGTAATAAAGTACTTTAAATTCTGTAGATGAGATTGAATTACCTAAGATTCTGCTGAAAAATATATACCAAACTATAAAGTCCAAAATATAGTTAAATATTTGCTATTATAGTATTCGAATTTATTAAAATTTTGTCGAAATTTAGTGGATTTACTATTGAAATTAAAAAAATACTAGGTATAATTTACTTGGAACTATAAAACAAGTAGTAAAAAAATCATATGCTTTTGCTAAATATTTGTAAGATGTGGGACAGCGAACCTGTTATCCAGTCTGCATATATTTATTGTTGGTCAAGAAGATGAAGATGATTTTGGTAGAGGACCTGCCGATAGTCTAGACGCTTTCTTTGAAATAGAGCCGTGTTAGCTTTATTTAAGAAGCGTTTTTTTAATGCAATTTTATAGGATATTAGTGAGGAGAAGAAGGAATGCGAAATCTTAAATTGAAATTAGGAACAAAAATTAATGTTTTAGTATTTAGTGTTATTTTTATGCTATCAGTGGCTGTAGGAGTTGTTGTCGTACAACAAGTCACACAAGGGATCAAAGAGTTTGCAATCGAAAAAGCTCGTGGAGACATGTATATGGGTTATCGCTACATTGATGCCTTGTACCCTGGGGAATGGTCGATCCAAAACGATCAATTATATAAAGGCACAACCGTTATGAATGAGAATTATGATGTTGTCGATGAGATTGGAAATGAAACAGGGGATACTGTCACCATCTTTCAAGGTGACACACGAATTGCTACTAACGTAATGGTTGATGGACAACGAGCCATTGGTACTCAAGTGTCCGCCCAGGTAGCCCAGGCTGTTTTAAATGAAGGAAATAATTATTACGGCGAAGCTGAAGTAGCCGGGCATATGTACCAAACGGCTTATATGCCAATTAAAGACCAAAGTGGTAACGCGATTGGAATTTTCTATGTTGGCGCATCTCAATACATTATTGATCAAACAATTACTTCTTTTTTAAAGATTTTCTTTATCGTATTAATCGCTATTATTGCTATTGCTAGTCTTATTTCATTGTGGTTCACGAAGGGGCTTAAAAAACGTTTAGCTCACCTTTCAACGAGCATGGAAAAAGCAGGACAAGGAGACTTCACAATTGAAGTCACTGACAACAGTGGTGATGAATTAAGTGATCTTACAGATAGTTATAATACGATGAAAGATAATTTAAGTGAAATGATTGAACAAGTTATTGAAACATCTCAACAAGTGGCTGCATCTTCGCAACAATTAACAGCAGGGGCTGAACAAACGAGTAAAGCGACAGAACAAATTACGGAATCGATTCAGCGTGTTGCAGATGGTGCTGACGGGCAAACGGTAAGTGTTGAAGAAAGTGCAAGGGCCATAGAAGAAGTATCAGCAGGAATTAATACTATAGCTGAAAATGCTTCTTCGATTGCTGAAGCTGGAAATCAGACAAGTGAACGGGCAAGACAAGGTGGACAGTATGTTGAGCAAACGGTTCAGCAAATGAATACGATCCACTCTTCTGTAAATGACAGTAGTGACGTTATTAAACTATTAGAAAAGCGATCACAGCAAATTGGTGATATTACTAAGGTTATTACAGACATTGCAAATCAAACGAACTTACTAGCTTTGAATGCAGCGATTGAAGCTGCACGTGCGGGAGAACATGGAAAGGGGTTTGCTGTTGTTGCCGATGAAGTTCGAATATTAGCAGAACAATCCCAACAATCATCGACTCAAATTTCTTCCCTCATTACGGAAATACAAAATGATATGACCCTTTCAAATGAGGCGATGGATCAAGTGAAAGAAGATGTACAAGTAGGTTTAGGGATTACTGAAAAAACGGAAGGTAGCTTTAAAGAAATTCTTCGTTCGATGGAAGCAATGGGCGATCAGATTGATGAAATGGCAGCAACTGCTGAACAGATCTCTGCTAGTGCACAAGAGGTTTCAGCAACCGTAAATGGCATCTCAACTGTTTCAAGAGAAACGTCGATGCACACACAAACTGTAGCAGCATCAACAGAAGAACAGTTAGCTTCGATGGAGGAAATACTAGCTTCATCGAATTCCTTATCGGAAATGGCAATGAACCTACAAGAGTTAGTGAGCAAGTTTAAATTAAATAAGTAAGATTTATATTGACTCTCTCGTTGCGTGATACTTTAAAGTAAGAATTGAAAGGAGGGGTAAGGCGGATGATGCGGGTAAAAGAAGTAGCGGATTTGGTAGGAATTAGTGTAAGAACGCTGCATCATTATGATGCGATTGGATTATTATCTCCTGAAGAAACGAGTGATACAGGGTATCGTTTGTATTCCCAACAAAACCTAGACATCCTCCAACAAATCTTATTTTTTAAAGAACTGGATTTTCCTTTAAAGGAAATTAAAGAAATCCTTCATAGTCCAGCCTTTAATCAAAAGGAAGCATTAGAGTTACAAAGGAACATGCTGTTAGAGAAGAGGAGACGCCTCGACCGAATGATTGAAACGCTTGACCAAACGATTGCGTATACGAGAGGAGAAGTTGAAATGACGAATCAAGATAAATTTGCGGGGTTTGATTTTACTGAAAATCCATTTGAACAAGAAGCACGCGAACGTTGGGGAAATGAAAAAGTTAATGAAGCAAATGCTAAGGTAAAAAAACTGTCGAAAGATGAACAAAAAGGATTGACAGAACAATCGGCTGTGATTTATAAAAAGTTAGCTGACCTCAAAGATGGTTCACCGTCATCAGAAGAGGCGCAACTAGCGATAAAAGAATGGTTTGACTTTTTGAACGATAATTTTACATCCTATTCATTAGATGCATTCAAAGGACTCGGTCAATTATATATGCAGGATGAACGTTTCACTCAAACAATTGACCAATACGGATCAGGTTTAGCGCAATTCATGTGTGATGCGATGGCCATTTATGCTGACAACAATAGAAAATAAACGATATAAAAAGAACTGACTCATGTTTGGGCGTAATCCCGTGAGGCAGTTCTTTGTTTATACAAAGGGCTTTCTCAGTGGTTGTGGAAAACGTTTTTTACAACAATTTTATCCAACATGAACGCATGATCTTTCAATGTTTGTGACGTAAAAGGTTGGAGGGAATTGAGTGATTGTTAAAATTTAGGCTTGAAAATGGATCATATATGTTATAGTGTGTATATAGATATATACAGTATAACAGTTCAGGAGGTTCATAATGATGAATCATTTTAAGGAAGCTTTATGGTTGGCTAAATTTGAATTGAAAGCTTCAATTCAAGGTTTCTTATCACTTCTATTATTTTTAGCGCTTTTATTGTTCATTATCGTTACAGCGTCACCGTTTATTTTTGTTGAGGGAAATGTAGGTTTAGATCTTTTAGTTATTCTTGTATTTGGTGCCTTTGCGGTTTACTGCAAACCGAAGGAATTTCAATATCAAAAGGTGGAAGATGGTTTATGGGCTTCCCCGTATTTTATGAACCTTTTACAATTACCAATTCCAAAGAAGGTATTAATACAAAGTCGCTTTATCGTTAACTTCGTATATACGATTCCATTCCATAGTTTTCTTCTTTTGTTTATTTATATTTTAAGTCCAGAAGCAAGACAAGAAGCACCCATTGGAACGTATTTTGTTTTTTCTCTTATATGGATCTGTTTTGGTATCTTTGCAGCGGGACTTTTTTCAGCAAGTGATCCCGGCGACAAAATAACGATCGTGGGAATGATCATATGGGGTGTCGTTCTTTTTATCGTTTTCATTGGGGGTCTAACATTATTTCACCTCTTTACAGGAATGTCTCTTGTTCATGCGACACTTGTACTGGCTAGTAAGTGGCCGCTTCTAACTGTTGTTATATCCCTCTTGTTAGCAATCACTAGCGTCTTCTATTGGAAATCTTATATGAGTAGGAAAATTGAAAAGATGGACTATTTTAAATAAGTCGTACGGAAAGTA
Source organism: Alkalihalobacterium sp. APHAB7 (assembly GCF_048323755.1). Classification (NCBI taxonomy): domain Bacteria; kingdom Bacillati; phylum Bacillota; class Bacilli; order Caryophanales; family Bacillaceae; genus Alkalihalobacterium; species Alkalihalobacterium sp. APHAB7. Next base: position 75,416 of record NZ_JBLWFS010000006.1, on the reverse strand, counting down.
GGTGAAGCCCTTATGGAGCTGCCAATTCGTCTATCGAAGGAATCGAGAGAACCGATTTATCATCAAATTGAAAATCAAATAAAAGCTCTAATTGCTGGAGGTCAGTTACCAGCGGGTACGGCTCTTCCTTCTATTCGGGCAATATCAAAAGATTTGGAGGTCAGTGTGATCACGACAAGAAGAGCTTATCAAGATTTAGAGAGGCAGGGGTTTATCCGAACTACACAAGGAAAAGGAACATTTGTAGCTGAGGTCGATGAGGGCATTAAAGAACAAGTGAAAACATCGACCGTTTATGAAGCGTTAGAAAAAGCGATTGAAACTGCAATACGCCATGATTATACGATTACTCAAATCGAAGACATTTTTAAGCAGATTATCACGGATAAGAAAAAGAGGGGAGAAAAATAGATGGGTCCATTTGTTAAAGTGAAGCAAGTCCAAAAAACAATCGCAGACTTCCAACTTGGTCCAGTTGATTTCGAAATGGTACCAGGTACCGTCACGGCTCTTGTGGGTGATAACGGGGCAGGAAAGAGTACTTTAATTAAGATCATGATGAATTTAGTTAAGTCTGACGAAGGCTCAATAGAATATTTTGGGACACCATTAGCTAATGGTGAACATTGGAAAGTCGATATTGCCTACCAACCACAGGAACTGATCGGATGTAATGCATTTACAGGCCGGCAGCTTGTTGAACTCGTATCCAAATGGTACCCTCGTTGGAACCAAAGTCTTTTTGAAAGTATGGTTGAAACGTTGGATATCCCATTAAAGAAACGATATGGTAAGTTATCGCAAGGCGTTCAAAAAAAATTAAGTTTAGCCCTGACATTAGCAAAAGGAACCGATATTCTTATTTTAGATGAACCGACGGCGCATATGGATATTCCGTCTAAGCAGAAGTTAATGAATATATTAGTCGAATGGATGGACAGTGGTGATAAAGCCATCTTAATTGCCAGTCACGATGCAGAAGATATTCGAAAACTTGCAGACTATCTCGTCATCTTAAGGCAAGGTGAACATATCGGTAGTTTTGAAAAGGAAGAATTAACTGAACAATATTGCAGGTATTGGCTGGAAAGACCCTTACAGGAGAAAATTCCAGGAGAATTAGAGCGAAAAGGTAAACGGATTGTCGTTACAAATAGTGCTGAAGAAGCGGAGAAATATTTTACAGCCCATCAAATAAGTTGGATGGAAAAAGAGTCATTACAAATTGAAGAAATAATTACACTGTTATTAGTACAACCTAGATGAATCATGAATTGTCATAAACGGAATAAACTTTAAGGTTTGAAAAGTACGGTAAGGAGGAATTTATAGTGAATGAAACAATTGGTTATGTGATGGCGTTTATATTAGCAGCAACACCCTTTTTTGAAATGGTAGCAGTGATCCCGCTGGGTGTTATTAGTGGGCTTAATACAATTCCTGTAACTATTGTTGCCTTTTTAGGTAACTTGTTAACGGTTATCATCGTCATACTAATGATGACTAAAATTAAAGCTTGGTTAAAAAGAAGACGTGAAGCGAAAGGAAAGGAAGGCTCAACAAAAAGGGAAAATCGGGCAAAACAAATTTGGCAACGTTACGGATTATTTGGGTTAGCACTAATAGGGCCGATACTAATTGGTAGTCATCTGGCGGTCATTATGGCAATGAGTTTTGGCGGAACGAAAAAGAAAATGACGGTTTATATGACTGGAAGCTTACTGCTGTGGGCGGTTGTAACAGCTGTTGGAACGCATCTAGGTGTAGAATTTTTTATGTTTGATGGAAATTGGTGGGGGTAAACGAATAGGAATATTGAATAAGTAGGTAGGAAATAAATTCGTTTATTCATATTCAGTTCATATTTGTATGCTATTGTTTAGTTAGCATAGGAAAAAGGTGAGGGTTTCAAATGAAAAAGAGTGAGAAATCGATTATTCATTTAAGAGAAGATAAGAAAATCGTAAATCCTATCCAGCAAATTGTGAGCGATCTTATAAAAAAAGGGATCGATGCATCGATTGTTCAAAAGCCTCCAAGATTACAAGTTTAGATATAAAACCTATTTAAAATTATAGTAAACTCTCTATAGAGCTGGCTTATAACAGTGTCAAAGCTTCAACTAACTGCTAAAATATGATTTTCATTTAGTAGAGTCTAGTGTAGAAGAAAGGCATTTTAGTCGGCTTTTTTATTTTGTCCTTATTTCAATTTGCTCATGCTAAGGTATTCTAAAGGTGTGATATTTTGTTAATTTTTTCAATATAGTCTCTGAATATCGTTTCTATATGGATCGTTAGTATGTAATTCGTGAATGATATTTCTTTTTTATCTTTCTTCATTACTATAGGATTGGTTCGATTGAACGAATGAGATATTTAGCAAACATTTTTTAGTATTTTCTCATTATATTACACAAATCGACATTAATGTATCATAGGAATGTGTCTAACTATGGTTTTTTATTGGTAGTAGGGGGTTCTTATGAAAATAATATTTAAAAAGTTGGTTCCTATTTTAGTAATGGTTGTTTTGACCAGCGCCTGTGGTCTAAGCGATACGGTTCAATCGAATGATGATACAGATATAGATGAAGTACAACGTTTGGAACCAACAGTATCCAATTTGAGTGCTAGTGAAAGAAAGCACTACTTGGAGTATGAAGAAGATGCAAACGAGGCGTTAGAAGACTATCTTAATGGTAAGAGCTGGGACGATTTAGGGGTAGATATCGTATCTTCTCGTGAGAGTCTGTTAACCGAATTAGATCTATTTTATAGTGCACTTGAAAAGAAAGAACTCCCAGACTATACAATAGATTATACGTTTTATTTACATAATGTATTACTAGCATTTGAACAAGGTAATGAATTTTCAACTCATTACAACTTATTTATGGACGTTGTTCCAAAGCGTATTCATAACTTAAAAGAATTGCAACTGCATACGAATGAAGTCGATTTTGTGCGGAATTATTACCTAGAGGCTATGATCGTTCACCACGATGCAATACAATCCATTGGAGAGCATTTGATGGATATTAAAAATGAAATGGATGATCCGCAAATTAAAGTAGCGTTGAATGATGCAGTACAAGAAGGATATCATTTGTTAGCATTAGTAGGAATTCAATTAGTAATGATTGGTGAAACAACCCATATCATAGATTTAGATGAAATCAATGAACTTAAAAGGTTTATTGGCCATCGTTTAATTGAAGAAAAACTATAATTAGAAAAGCTTCGAACAAGAATTTTTTTGTTCGAAGCTTTTCTGTATGTAAGTAGCTTATGATTGGTTGTCCATGGAAAGTGGTGATCCAGTAGATGTGTGCTCATTGACCCATTCTTGTGCAAACTTAGAGAGAGAGGACCAGTTAGGTAATTGCTCTTTATTTTGTTCAAGCCACCTCATACAAAACTGCGGGTCGATACTTTGTCCATAGCATTCAGCTAAGAACGATTGAATATTTGCTTCATTACAATTCTGCCAAGACTCACAAGTTATCATAAAGTTGTCTTCAACTCTTGCCTGAATGCTTTCGTCCACCATAAAAAATCCTCCAATTCATTTCTAGGAATATTTAAAGTATGTCCAAAGAAAACAAAATGATGAAGGATGAATTTTCAAAGGTGTAATTAATCAGCTTTTAAGCTTGCCGAAATAATAGGAGCCAGCCAATATTTTAAAGGTAGGCCTCTTTCATGATCGACGAAATGGATATTAAGTCATGTTCTTTTTGTTCATACTGTGTTCATATATCCATGCTAAGTTACAAGATAGTAGTTCATAATTAATGGCTCTTTTCTAAGAGATTGTTGCTTTTAGCTATTGGACCGTAACCAAGCGAAAGCTTGGTTCTTCACGCTTTAGCGTGAAGCTTTTGAATATAAATCAGCCAGATGGATAAATGAATTTATCCATTAGGGCTGATTTATATTCAAAAAACGGTCCAATAGCAACAAATTTTAAGAAAACAGCCTAATAAATTGAAAGTTTTAGGAGATTTGAAAGGAAGAACAGCATGAAAAAATGGAAGGTGCTAATTATTGAAGATGATGCAAATATTTGTGAACTTATTTCTCTATACATTGAAAAACAAGGACATATTGCCATTTTATCTACGGATGGAGAGGATGGTTTATCAAAGTTTTATGATGAACAACCAGACATAATTATCTTAGATATTATGCTTCCAAAGCTAGATGGGTGGCAAGTTTGTAAAGATATCCGGCGGGAGAATTCAACGATCCCAATTATTATGCTTACAGGAATGGGAGAGAGTTACGATAAAATTCGTGGGCTTGACTTAGGTGCGGATGATTATATCGTCAAGCCTTTTGACCCAAATGAGCTTATTGCCCGAATGAAAGCAGTCATGAGAAGAGTGAATCCACTATTTGATGAAAATGAAATGATTGAATGGCCTTATCTATCGATTGATATGAAACAGTATCAAGTTTTAGTAAATGGTAAGGAAATTACGATGCCACCTAAAGAATTAGATTTACTTTATTTTTTGGCTACGCATCCAAATCAAGTATTTTCTCGTCTGCAGCTATTAGATCAAGTATGGGGATTTGACTTTGATGGTGATCCACGTACCATTGATGTTCATGTTAAACGGCTTCGGGAAAAATTAGGGCAACCGACTATCCAATGGGCATTAAAAACAATTCGAGGAGTAGGCTATAAGTTTGAGGTGACTACAGGTGATTAAGGGAAAAGGAATATTTTCGAAATTATTTTTAAGTTACTCAGTTATTGTCCTGTTAGCCTTTTTAATGTTTAGCTCAATCTTTATTTACTTGTTCCACCATTACTTATACAGCAATTATGAAGAAGTTTTTTATCACCAAAGAGATCAAATCGTTGATCATTTGCAACTGGCTCATGAGAAAGGGTGGGATCAAGAGGTTGTTAAGTCATCTCTTCAAATGAGTTTAAATCAACCGAATACGATCGTTACGATTTACGACGAAACTGGTCAAGTCCATTATCAATCAGAATTTCCACATGCACAATTAACGAAGGTTGACCCTGTGATTGTTGAAGCCTCATTAGGTGGAGAAGTGATAACTGAGCCGATGAGAATGAACGATTATCTTATCTATTTAATGGCAAGTCCAATCGAAATTGATCTTGAAAATGAACATACGTATTCAATGGTCATGGTTTTTCATGAATACAATCACGAGTCCAGACAAATGATCTTTCTTATTGTTGTAACGATGCTTATCACGATCGCTCTAACAGGAGTAGCCATTTGGTTCATTTCTAGAAAGATTACTGCTCCTCTTCGTCATATGAATGATATCGCACTGCAATATGCAAAAGGAGATTTTTCTCAAAACGTTGAGGTGAAAACAGAAGATGAAGTAGGACAGTTAGGATTAACTTTTAATTTCATGGCTCAAGAATTAGATCGTTTAGAGCAGATGAGAAAGGATTTTGTAGCCAACGTATCTCATGATTTACGATCACCATTGACGTCAATTAAAGGTTTCTTAGTCGCATTAACTGATGGGACAATTCCGAAAGAACGAACCAACCATTATTATTCGATTATGAAAAATGAAACAGATCGTCTCATTAAGTTGGTCAATGATTTATTAAGTTTGTCTCAATTAGAGGCTGGGAAAATCACCATTCACCCGATGTTTTATAATATATCCGAGCAAATTAGGCTGACGGTTGCAAAGATGGAACCTGAATTGGCTAAAAAACAAATTGAAGTAGAGATCGTTGGGGAAGAAGACGATATAACCGTTTATGCGGATCGTGATCGAATTGAACAAGTGTTAATAAACTTATTGCAGAATGCCCTATACTTTTCTCCACAAAAAAGTACCATTCAAGTGGTTTTAACTTCTGGTAATGACAAGGTTAGTATTTGTGTTGAGGATAGAGGGGAAGGAATTCCTGAAAATGAATTAGTGCATATTTGGGACCGATTTTACAAAGCGGATAAAGCTCGTTCGAAAAGAGTTGGAACGGGGATTGGTTTATCCATCGTGAAATCAATCATTGATTTGCATCAGTCGTCTATAACCGTCCAAAGCGAAGTAGGAAAAGGAACGAAATTCGAACTTACACTACCAACTCGTAAATGAGTAAAGCAAAGTAAAGTAACGTAAAGCAGGTACCTGGCACCCAGTTAACAATTGGTTGGTGCCAGGTACTTTTTTGTTTGAGTGTCTATTGGTTTGGCTGTTTTTCAGGAGTGCAGCTGTGAGGAACAGTATTTAATGAACTAATTTAAAAGGGTCATGTTGCTCATTTTAATTTTGTTCATCTTGTGTTCATATAACATCGGTAGAATTTCGTTGTGAGGTTATCCACACATGTCAGGTAGGTATGGAAGAGGAGGAGGAATTTAAGAGGAGTTATTCGTTCATTATGCAGAAAAAAAGAGTATAGGAGATGAAGAGAGAAGTGAGTAAGTTAGCCCAATATACATCAGACCGTAAATGGGTTTGGATTATTCTAATGGTATGGATTGTAGTGGCGGGTGCTTTGAGTGTGGCACCTTCAGCTAATGATTATACAGTCAATACAGGAGAGGATGATTTACCGAAACAAGCACAATCGGTTATAGCCAATGAAAAAGTAAAATCTTACTTTTCGCAAGAAGGAATCCTCGCGTTATTAGTTTTCCATGAAGAAGAGGGATGGAACGACTCCAATATTTCACAAGTGGAGAACGTCAGTAAATGGTTAACGGATGAAACAGATCTTGTTACAATAGAGTCAATTGTTCCTTTTCACGACTTTCCTGATCATGCGAAACAAACGTTTCAATCAGATGATGGAACGACTTTGGTTCTATCTCTCACTTTAACGGATCGTATAGAGATGTCAGAAATTAATGACACGATTAGTGCTATTCAGGCGTTTGGGGATGAGCAGTTAGAGTTTGGATCTTTAATGATTACGGGGCCAGCAGGAATTGCTTCGGATACGATTGCAATATTTTCTAATGCCGATCTTGTTTTGCTATTCTCTACGATTGGTCTTGTATTAGTTTTATTGATTGTCATTTATCGTTCCCCGTTATTAGCGATTATTCCACTAGCAGCTGTAGCGATCGTTTATCAAGTCATTGACCGTGTGCTAGGCATTTTTGCGGCCAATGATGTGTTTATAATTGAGTCTCAATCTTTATCGATCGCTATGATTCTATTATTTGGAGCAACGACGGATTATAGTTTATTTGTTTTCTCACGATATCGCGAGGAGTTACGAAAATACGAGAGTAAGTACCAAGCGATGGAAGAAGCAGTGAAGGAAGTGGCCTCTCCAATCTTCTTTAGTGGTGGTACGGTATTTGCTGCAATGCTAGTCCTATTTTTAGCAGATTACGGTCCTTACCAAAGTTTTGCACCTGTGTTTGCGATTACGATTGTCATTGTTTTATTAGCAGGGCTTACGTTAATACCGGCCCTATTTACGATTGTAGGGCGCCGTTCATTCTGGCCTGCGATTCCACAAGTGGGTGAAGAAACGTTAGAGAAAAATCGCTTTTGGGGTAAAATCGGATCAACAGTAACGAAAAAGCCGATCGTTGCAGGTGGCCTTGTTCTTCTTTTCTTGATTATTAACGGGCTTAATGTGACCAACATTCAATATTCGTTTAACTTAATCAAATCGTTTCCAGAAGATATGAACTCTCGTGTTGGCTTTGAGCAACTTGAAAGAAGTTTTCCGGCAGGAGATCTTGCTCCAATAACTGTTCTTGTTGAGAAAGAAGAGGGCTTTACGTTTTCTGAAAAAGAATGGATCGCCCTTGAAAAATTAAATCGCCAGTTAGTAGAAGAAAAAGGAATACAGTCCACAACATTACCGGGATCCGATACGATAGCAGAAAGAGAAGCGCATGGCAATCGTTGGTTATCTGAAACAGGACAGGCAGTAAAATTTGATATAATATTAGAGATGAATCCCTATGACCCGGAAGCCCTCGATCAACTAGATTTGTTAAATAGTAATAAAGAAAGATTACTAGATGAAAGTGGTTTGGGGAGTCATCAGACGAACCTTTATTTTGCGGGTGAAACAGCGAAACAAGCTGATATTCGAGCGATAAATGAACGGGATACTCGTATCGTTGTCATTGTCGTCACATTAGTAATCTTTTTCATGCTGATTTTCCATACTCGCTCTTTAGTAGCACCTATTTATATGATGGCTACAATTCTTCTTTCTTATTTATCAGCACTAGGTTTAAGTTGGTTTATCTTTGAAAAAATGTTTGGTTTTGAAGCAATGAGTTATCGCATTCCTCTTTATGCGTTCGTATTCCTAGTAGCTTTGGGAGTCGATTACAATATAATGTTAATTTCGAGAATACGAGAGGAAAACCGTCATTTTATGATCCGTGAGTCGGTCCAAAGAGGAGTTGCATTAACAGGTGGTGTGATTTCTTCCGCAGGCCTCATTTTAGCAGCAACGTTTGGCGTTTTAATGACCCAACCGATTTTAGAATTGTTTATGTTTGGCTTTATTGTTTGTATAGGGATTTTAATGGACGCCTTTTTAGTCCGAGGCATGCTCGTTCCAGCAATCGTTACGCTATTAGATCGATGGAACTGGTGGCCATTTGCATCTAGAAAATCAAATAGTTGAGGTGGTTATGTTGAATAGAACGAAATTTTTACTTCGAACGTCTGCTATATATGCTGTTATCGGTGTATTTATGGGAGGGCATATGGCTGGAGCAGGATCATATATGTTCCGTGCGATTCATGCTCACATATTAGTCGTCGGTTGGCTGTCTTTGTTTGCATTTGCTGTTTTCTATGCGCTATTTGCTATTCCAAAAAAATCAAAATTAGCAATGGTACAAGTGTGGTCTGCTGTCTTTGGTAGTTTTGGATTAACAGCCGGAATGTGGATGTACTATTTTCAGCCAGAGTGGGCACCAGGATTGTTTAACCTTATTTTTTACATCGCTGGTGGCTCCGTTTTAATGATTAGTTTTTTCGCTTTCTTAATTTTGACGTTTGTTTACGGTAAGCAACTAACTGATAAGCAATAATAAGGTAAAAACAGGGTCCAATGGGGTCCTGTTTTTTTATCTTTTTTTCTGAAAGTGGCCAAGAAAAGAGTGAGTAAAGTCGAAAACACTGATTTGCGCGCAGTTTTCTTAGCTTTTTTTTAGTTTTATTGTCCAGGTCACCAATATATTATCCGATTTCAAAATTTATTATCCGATTTCAAAATTTATTGTCTGTTTTGAAATATTTATTTTCTGAAATCAATTTTTATTGTCCAAAAAATGAACAAACTAGGGTCTAGGGTAAAATCAATCAAAGTTTAAGTATCTTGAATTATTTTGTAAAAGCTCTTCCTGCATTTTTTGAATGGATTGTTCGCCGTCCGTTGTTTTAGGGATAAACTCGATTTGGTCATTATTATCAGCATCTTTATGATAAACAATTTGCATATGGCGATTGTCGGCAATTAACCAGTTGGTTGCATTCAGTTGGTCAAAAATGATGTCGACTTCAAGAAGCGTCCCAATTTCATGTAGAAACTCATAATAAATTAACCCGTAAGAGTCATCGTGCTCTTCGTTTGCTATGTACTTAGCATACGGGCTATCAACATAAAAAGAAGATTGAAGCGTTAATATTTTTTTCTGCAATTTGAATTCCCCCTTTATGATTATCATTAGTTTAACTCTATTCTTCATCTGCATTCTTCACTGCCGTAGTTTTCTTATTGTATTATTTTTTATAACTGTCGGTGAGAAGGTCTAATCAATCGTCCTCCTTAATATGTTTTTTATGGGAAGGTGGCGATGGGATGAGCGATGGAAGAGTGCGCCCTCATTTTACGACAAGGGGTTTAATTCCTGAAATTCAAGAAACACCTATTCTTTTTTTAAGAGGTTCCATTTATGACGAAGGATATTGGTTTTTACGAAATCATTTTCAGTATCCCGATCTTACAAGTGCTAGTGGGAATTTACTTATTGGTGGTGCTGTCAGTAAAGCCTTTGTTATAAAACTTGAGGATCTAAAGAGACTACCAAGTCAAACAATCACTGTGCCGCTTATTTGCGCTGGAAATCAGCGAGCCGAGTTTCGCCCTAAAGTGTACGGTGAGCAATGGGAAGAAGGGGCAGTGAGCCAAGGGGTTTGGACGGGTGTTCCACTTAAAGAATTGCTGAGCATTGCAGGCCTGAAAGAAGATGCGCTCGAAGTTGTATTTACTGGGGAAGATCGAGGTACGACACCGAATGTGGACGAAGTCGTTCCGTATGAAAGAAGTTTACCTATGAACAAGGCGCTCCACCCCGATACGCTAGTTGCTTACGAGTACAATGGTCAGCCGATACCCTATAAACATGGATATCCGCTGCGATTGATTGTTCCGAATTGGTACGGGATGGCATCGGTCAAATGGCTTCAACAAATTACCGTTGTAGATCAACCTTATGAAGGTCCTTTTCAAACCGATGACTATGTCTATTATCCGCACCCTCATACAGATGAGGGGAAATCACCTGTGACAACGATCCGAGTCAATTCAATTATTCAGCAGCCTTTAGATTATTCAATTATCGATGAAGGAGCTCATGTTATAGTTGGGCTTGCTTGGAGTGGTGAAGGGCAGATTGAAGAAGTTGAAATTTCCTTTGATAAAGGAAACACCTGGGAGGCTGTAACACTCGCCCAGGATCGAACCAAGCGTTTTGCTTGGACAGAGTGGCAGTATATCTGGAAGACGCCAAGTAAGGGAACGTATCCGATACAAACGAGAGCAAAAGATTCAAATGGAAATGTCCAACCTGAGCGAGAGTACTGGAATCGAAAAGGATATGGGTATAATGCTATTCACCGTATTGATGTAAAAGTCAAATAATCGTTTGATTTTTCACGAACTCACTTTCAGCTTGGACGTTGTAAACAAGGATGTAGTGAGGTTTTTTCATACACTAATACACAATGGGTTAAGTTAATAGAATAACAAAAGTTGGGATTAGAGGTGGAACGTAATGGAGTTAATTTATGAAATTGCCTATACCAATTTATTATCACCAATGATCTTATTTTTCCTTATAGGCATTGTTGCTGTCATCGTTAACTCAGACCTTAAAGTGCCAGGTGCCTTTTATACAGGTTACACGATGATTATTCTTCTTACCATCGGGATTAAGGGTGGGGTAGAGTTACGAAATGTAACGTTAATGGACATGCTTCCAACGATCATTACTTCAATTGTACTGAGTATTGTAATGTTTGGAATAGCTTTTGTTACTGTAAAAGGGATATTTAAGTTCTCGTTAACGGATTCGTTTGCCATTTCCGCCCATTACGGTTCAGTGAGTGCGGTGACGTTCATAGCAGGTATTGCTTTTTTAGAGAAAGTCGGTGTTTATTATGAAGCGTATATGTCGGCGATTCTTGTCATTATGGAAGGCCCGGCTATTATTTTAGCGATCGTTCTTTATAAGGTATTTACTCAACAAAAAAATGAAGCTAACGAAAATCCGGATGCTAGTTTAAAGCATGTCATAAAAGAAGCTTTTTTCGGTAAAAGTATTTTCCTGTTATTAGGTGGGATCTTTATTGGGTATGTTGCTCATACAGACGGACTCTTACAAATTAGGCCATTATTTGGTGATTTGTTTTATGGTATCCTTTGTATCTTCTTACTTCACATGGGGATGGTGGCAACGCAAAGTATTCGTCAACTAAAAAACGTAAAGCCGACCTCATTCCTTTTTGCCTTTATTCTTCCTGTTGTCGGTGGAACGCTAGGCGTGTTAGCCGGTTATTTTATCGGGTTATCAGTGGGAGGAGCTGTTGTTCTTGCGTTTTTAACGGGAAGTGCTTCGTATATTGCAGCGCCTGCCGCAGTCGGTCAAGCGATCCCAGAAGCGAATTCTGGTATATATATTGGATCGGCTCTTGGGTTAACACTGCCTTTTAATTTGATTGTTGGTATTCCTTATTTTTATTGGTTGGCTAGTGTTGTTTATTAATTTGGTGCGATCTAAGATTTAATACAGGAAAGAAATAGACCTATACCAGCTAAATCGGAGCTGTTTAGGTCTATGCTTTTTTCAAGGGTTTATAACTTGCTCCTTGAGGGATTACTTAGTGAACAACCCTCTAATCCAATTCCAGATGGATGAAAAAAATCCGTCCTTTTTGTCTCGATCTTCATCACCATATGGAGTTATACCTTTTGTAGAAGCGGTGTCTTCGGTTAGGATATGGACTTCATTCGCCTCAACGACATTAATCATTTCAGGTCCGAAATACTTATAAACCAGTTGCGCAGTCTGTTCATTAAAAGGAGCTATTCCAATTTCTACTTTATTGTTTATAATATCAGGTGATGTATAATACACGTTAATGCCTTCGGTTTCAAATACTTTTTCTTGAAATACCGATTGATCCACGCTTTTTTGCTTTTCAATCAATTCATCTTGGGTGTAAGAGACCACTCGAAACGATAATTTCGTAGGTTCTTCTACGAGTGACATCAGATCGTCTTTCATTTTTGGGGGAAGATCGGTCGTAAAGGATAATACGATAGTTCCTAAAGGATCTTCATCACGGTCAATATGCAAGCTTGAAAACAATTTTCGATCGACATGCTCCATTATATAATTACGAACTCTTTCAATGGACTCGGTATGGTTGATATCGATACCACTTTCCTCAACTTCTGCCATAATCCGCTCAATCGTTTGATCCTGATTTTCATTAGCTGTTGCGAAAGTCGTAGACAAGAAACATGAAGTAATAATCGTTCCAGTCAATAAGTAGCACCTTGCTTTTGTAAAGGTTAATAACATTCTAATACACTCCCTGAATCTTTCGGTTTAAAGATTAGACGAGGATTAGAAGAAAAGGTTACAGAAAAGGTTCAAAATTAATGGAATAAGTAGGTCTTGTGGCTTTCATCGTTTCTTTTAATTGATTAGAATGGATATAATACCCAGGTGGTAAAACATGATTTCGGTAATTGGAGTAATTGTAATACATAGCATTTCACCTGCCTCTCTTAGACATATACCTATGATTTGAGCCACGATTTGAAACGGCTAATGCCTAAAGTGAGGTGTTTTTCAACATATACTGATCAAGGCGTTTTTAGTTTATGGATAAAGGATTTGACTAGACGAACGCAAAGTATGGCACAAATAGAAACCAAGATCTGAGAGGAGTGGAGGCTTTGAATGATCATACCATTTTTATAAAAAATGTTCGTTTATATACAGAAACAGGTGTTATAGAAAAGGGCTGTTTGCTCGTAAAAGGAAAAACAATTAATGCAATCGAAAAAGCGAATAGACTTCAAGAGGCGTTCTCCAAAGAGATGACGATAGATGGAGACGGTTTACAAGCGATTCCAGGATTCATTGACGGGCATATCCATGGAACCCACGGAGCCGATGTGATGGATGCTACTCCTGAAGCACTTGAAACAATAGCTAGAAAGTTGCCAGAAGAAGGAACGACTAGTTTTTTGGCGACAACCATTACTCAATCAACTGATACCATTGAAAGGGCTTTAGCGAATGTTGCCGACTATAGCAATAAAGTAAACTGTTCCGAGTTACTAGGTGTGCATTTAGAGGGACCTTTTATAGAAAAAAATAAGGCAGGAGCTCAACCAGTAGAGTTTGTGGCACTGCCATCGATTGAATTGTTTAACAAATGGCAAGCGATTTCTGGTAATAAGATCAAAACGATTACGCTTGCACCAGAGAAGGACAAGGATCATATATTAATTACAAATTTATTTACTGAAGGAATAAATATATCGGCAGGACATACTGGTGCAGGGTTCGCTGAGATGAAAAAAGCCGTGGAGGCTGGGGTAAATCAAGTCACTCATTTATGTAATGCAATGACTGGACTTCATCACCGAGATATTGGTGTCGTTGGCGCAGCTTTTTTACTAAAGGAACTAAGAAGTGAACTAATCGCTGACGGTATTCATGTTTCTCCAGAAATGATTGAGGTTATCTATCAAAATATAGGACCCAATAGGTTAATACTCATTACGGATGCAATACGAGCAAAAGGTCTTGCACCAGGTCATTATGATTTAGGCGGCCAAAGGGTAACTGTTGGTGAGAATAAAGCTGAATTAGCAGATGGAACATTAGCTGGCAGTGTGTTAAGAATGATTGATGCTGTTAAGAATATTCGAGAAATAACAGGGGCATTGATTGAAGATTTAGTAAAGATGGCGAGTTACAATCCGGCAAAACAACTAAAGCTTGATGATCGAAAGGGAAGCTTAGCTGTTGGAAAGGATGCAGATATTTTATTAGTGGATGAAGATTTAAATATACATTACACGATCTGCCAAGGACAGATTGCGTACAGGAGGTGAGATAAGTGAAATTGGTAGTCATGGAAAATCATGAAGAAATGAGCAAACATGCGTGTCAACTAATTGTAAGTAAAGTCCAATCATTATCTTCTCCTGTTCTTGGACTGGCTACTGGGTCAACGCCTGAACGTTTGTACGAGATGTTAATTGAAGAATATAAACAAAAGTTAGTTTCTTTTTCTCATGTAAAAACGTTTAATTTGGATGAGTATGTGGGCTTATCGGAAAATGATAAAAACAGTTATCAGTATTATATGAATCATCACTTGTTTAGTGAAGTGAATTTTAAAGAGGGGGAAAATCATATTCCAAATGGGATGGCAAGTCAGTTAGAGCAGGAGTGCCAGCGCTATGAGAAATTGATTAAAGAGGCTGGTGGCATTGACTTCCAAATATTAGGACTTGGTCATAATGGACATATTGGCTTTAATGAACCAGGTACGCTATTTTCCTCCAGAACACATGTGGTCGATTTGGAGCGTACAACTCGTGAGGCAAATGCTCGCTTTTTCAAAAGTAAAAAAGAAGTGCCCACGCAAGCCATTACAATGGGTATTGAGACCATTTTAGAAAGTAAGCAGATTATTTTATTAGTGTCTGGGGAACAAAAAGCAACAGCATTGCAAAGACTGTTGAATGGGGAAGTTTCGGAGGACTTTCCAGCTTCAGTGTTGAAGCAACATCAAGATGTCACGATTATTGCGGACAAAGCGGCATTACAGTTGCAAGAAGATGAGCAATTTGCTGTCAATAGTAAGAGGTAGTAGTAATCAGGGGAAAGTTGAACATGAGCTACTTGTCAAAAGTGATTTTAGTAAGGTGAGTCAAAATAGTAAATTAATGAAATGGAATATGTGCAACACAATGAGAGCCTGATTCATTTATTAAACAGGCTCTTTTTCTTTTGTACTGCAAGTATTAGGGCACCTTTATTTTTTATTGAAATTAATCCTCTACTAACTCAGAGATATCAACATCTGAACGTTCTTCCATCGGTCCTCTTAAATGAACAGTTGCCGTTTTTCCGTCTTCCTTTAATTCATCAATCCATACAGAAGCCCCGTTATATTTAACGTCGATGTCAGCAGAAGAAGAAAGAATTTGTTTCACACGGTTTTGATCCATTCCATTCACCCCCAATCTTCGTCACTATATTTTGTGAAAGCAGAAGATTTTTATGTATTATACTAAGTATTGGTAAATCTGATTGCTTGACGTTCAAGAGCGAGAAGTAGCCACATATATGAGAAAAGAAAACGAGCAGAAATCATGAGATTCATAAGATTAGAATGGAAAAGGAGTGTCATTCATGAATAAACTCAAAAAAGAGGTCGTTATCGTCACGGGTGCGGCCAATGGAATAGGATTAGCAGTCGCACGAGCTTATGCAGAAAAAGGGTGTGCCGTTGTTTTAGCTGATATTGAAGAAGAGCGAGGTGATCAGGTGGCGAATGAATGGAGAGGGGCCGGTAATGACGTTTGTTTTGTCAGAACAGATGTAACACAAGAAAAAGATATTATTCACCTAGTGGAGCTAACGAGAAGTACATATGGAACAATTAATGTACTCATTAACAACGCAGGAATTAGTGAGTTTAAACCATTGTTTGAATGTTCAGTGGACGATTGGGATCGGGTGATGAGCACGAATGTACGTAGTGCGTTTTTATGTTCAAAGGAAGCTTCGAAAGTGATGCGTGAGAATGAAGCGGGAGGAGCGATTGTCAATATTGCATCGACTCGTGCGATGATGTCAGAACCTCATTCAGAGGCGTACGCTGCTTCTAAAGGAGGTATTGTTGCTTTGACGCATGCTCTTGCCGCGTCATTGAGTGAGTATAACATTACGGTAAACGCTGTTTCTCCAGGTTGGATTGAAACCGGAGATTATAGCGAGTTACGTGAGGTTGACCATAAACAACACTTGGCCAAGCGTGTGGGAAAACCAAATGATGTCGCTAAAGCATGTATGTATCTATCCGCTGCTGACAATGATTTCGTAACAGGTGTGAACTTAGTCGTCGATGGCGGAATGACAAGAAAGATGATCTACGAAGAATAAACTAAAATATTCGGTGCCAGGCACCTTTAGTTCACTGCTGTACTAAAGGTGCCTGGCACCATAAAATGGCACCATAAAAAGATTTGTTAAGTTTTGAACCATAACTTCTTGTAGCTTACTTTGCCGTACGATTCGAGGGTGACGCCTGAAAGTGGTGATGCTTGGTTCACTTGGACATGGTGGCTGCGATGAAACAATGGGATATAGGCGATTTGATCTTTTTAGGATCTGCGATTGGGACGGCTTTAATTATTGTCGTCTATTTAGTTCGTACTCCAGTTGTTCATATGAGATAAAATGTATGAAAACAAGGATTTTATAACTATCAGTATTTCGTTTTTCTCTAGTGCTATTTTCTGAACTTTACAGGAGGATATTCCTGAATTAATAGAATTTTATTTTAAAAAAGTTATTTTCATGTTTGAATGGATGAAAAGGAGGTGGTTATATGTCAAAAAAATCCAAACTTTTTCTTCCTTTGTTTGTTTGTCTATTGATCGTGTCGCTGTTCCCTAAGGAGTCCCATGCTTATAAATCCACACTGCAAAAAGAAGATCGGGGTCAACAAGTTTTTCAATTACAAGAAAAGCTAGTGCAATTGGGTTATCTCCATGTCGCTCCAACGGGCTACTATGGAACTTTAACAGAGAATGCCGTTCGACAACTGCAAGAAGACTTTCGACTTTCTGTTGACGGAATCTCAGGTCCGAGAACATTGCATCGACTAATGGAGATTGAGAAGATGGCTAAAATTGTTCACGGAGAAGCACGTGGAGAAGCGTACAAAGGTCAAGTGGCTGTTGCGGCTGTTATCAAAAACCGCTTATACTCCTCAGAATTTCCTTCAACAGTTGAAGGTGTCATCTATCAGAGAAATGCATTTACAGCGGTTCAAGACGGTCAATACGATCTGACTCCAACGTATATTGCGTATCGAGCGGTGAAGGATGCTTGGTTAGGGTGGGACCCTACTTATGGATCAACTTATTATTACAATCCCCGAATAGCAACATCTCAGTGGATTTTTAATAATACAACACCGAAGCTAACGATAGGAAGACATCTCTTTGCTGACTAGATTTCATGAATTTACATAGTGAATGGGTTTTATCACGGCATAATACATATGGCATGACTTCTTAGGTTAATTAGTTAAAAGATAGTGCTATTTTCTTATAAATCACAGTATTCCAATGTAATTACTTAAAAAGTTTTCATAAAATACTCACCGACAAGACATTGGCTTATCTGACATTTTACTGCATAATACTTCATAGGCAGTTATTAAATGGGGAAAGGGTGTAGTATGGATGAAGCTTACATATACAGGGAAGACAAAAGATGTATATGAATTAGAGAATGGCAACTATTTATTAAAATTCAAGGATGATGTAACGGGAGAGAATGGAGTATTTGATCCAGGTGCCAATACGGTTGGACTTTCGATTGAAGGTGCAGGAAAAGCTGGACTAAGATTAACAGCATTCTTTTTTGAAGCACTAAAAGAGAAAGAGATTCCAACGCACTACATCGATTCAAACATCGAGGAAGGCACGATGACGGTAAAACCTGCTGAGGTGTTTGGAAAGGGGCTAGAAGTCATCTGTCGTTACCGAGCAGTTGGAAGTTTTTTACGTCGCTACGGTATGTATGCAGAGAATGGACAAGAGTTAGACGCATTTGTAGAAGTGACGTTAAAAGATGACGACCGTCAAGATCCTCCTATATCAGAAGATGCTCTTGATATGTTAGGCATACTTTCAAAAGACGAATATAGTGTGTTAAAAGACTTAACGAAGAAAATTGGTAATGTCGTAAAAGTAGAATTAGCTAAAAAAGAGATTGAAATATATGATATTAAGTTTGAATTTGGTCGTGTAGGTGAAAATAAAGAAATCGTTCTTATCGATGAAATTTCAGGTGGCAATATGAGAGCCTACAAAAATGGTGAATACATCGAGCCATTACAGTTAGAAAAATTAATGTTAGAACAATAAGTAATCATTTAAGCAGGAGTTGTCGTTTCGGACAACTCTTCTTTTTAAGCTGTTTTCGTATACTTTGTTGCTATTGGACCGTTTCACGCTAAAGCGTGAAGAACCAAGCTTTAGCTTAGTTATGGTCCACAGTAGTAAGAGCAAGAATCTTTTAGAAGAGAGCCTTTTTTAGAGCAGGTGTTAAAACTATTTCTAAGTAGTACTTTTCTAAATCAGCACTACACTCTATGTTCAGTTCACTTTCCTCATTTAATTTGGGCGTATTAGTAAAAGTCCACTTCTAGAATGAAAGTCAAACCTTCCTAAATTTCATTTTAATGTATGAGAAAGAACTCGTTAATTCAAAATAAAATATGAAGTTATACAGGATATCAGAAGATTTATTTAATAAGCTATGTTAAATAATACTGTGGATATCCGTTGATTTTGGGCTCATCGTGTGAAATGTTAATTTCACACGCCTTTCAGGAACTGAAAGGTTGAAAAAATAACATGAAATGAACGAGAAAATGCATTTTCTCCAATAATTTCATGTTATTTTCCCAGGAATGAGCCCAAAATCATCAATACTCTTTAAAAGCGCTATTTAATATGAAAAAGGAGACGTTAATGGACATCTCAGAACAGCTTACAAATTTGCAGTTAATTAATCAGTTTTGGATTATTTTTTTATTCCTCGTGCCTATGGTTCTCATTGCAAGAACAGTGGTAGCGGGGACGAGGTATTCACCGATATTAATTATCGTTATTTTTGGATTAGCAATGGGTTACATACTTGAGTACAGCGGGGTATCGACACCAGGCCTTGATGAATTTCCACTCATTGACTTAATGGCTAAAACGACGATCATTGCTCTTACCGTTTCCTTTTTTGTTGGTGGTCAAGAGCTTCGTAAAATCATCGGCAAAAAGCCGTTGGATGAAGACGATATGATGGTTCCATCAGATGAAGAATTGGTACTTGGGACGAGCCGGACCCAATTATTCTTTATCGTCCGAGCGTTTTTCCTGTTACTCGGTATTGAAGGCGTTGGTCGAGTATTACTTGGAACGCATCCGGAGGACATGCTGGCATCGTACTATCCTGTTGTTGCTTATATTGGTCTCGTTGGCTCGGTTATTCTGATCGACAATAAGGCGGAAATTTCGAACAAACATCTTTATTTACGAAAAGGTCTAATGGAAATGATTGCGATTATCGGTATTTTAATTTGTTCTTATTACGTTGCACAATTGGTATCACCCATTATCGCACTGCCACAAATCTTCTTTGCGATGATGATTGCAGCAGCTCTTGGTGCCGTGTTTTATCGCTGGGCGTTTGGACCGACGTTACGTGCCCTCTTATTTGCAGGTATTCCGATTGTGCTTGCGGCCAACTTTTTAATTGGTGGATCGCGAATAGGAGATGCATTTGGAATCCCAGGTGTAAATGCTGTGCTCGTCTATAGTTTCTTTGGGCAATTACTTTGGATGTTTGGTGGCATAGCTTTGCTAATGTACTTTGCACGAACTGCTAATGTCAGAAACTTGGCACCAGGTATGGCTGGAGCCCTTTCTCACTCGGGGTTAACAGGTGCTTGTACCGCTGGTGACTTCGGGAAAATTGCTGCAACTCGTGCGCCGATTATGATTAACATTCCTTTTTTTGGTCACATTTTTGTTTTCTCAATTTTAGCCGTAAGTGCAGACCGTGGCAGCTTATGGTTCATTCCAACGTTTCTGCTCGTTTTAGTTGGTGTTTTCCTAACCGTTTTATCCTTGATAAATTTGCGTAAAGCGAAAGGAGAAGATCGTTATGAAGTCACTGCCCTAATGCAATTTTCATTCGGTTGGCAGATTTGTGCAGTGTTTGGAGGGCTTGCTTTTCTTTCATTAAGTCCACTAGCCATGGATTATGCTGCGATGGCACAAGCTTCTGCGATTTCACACTTTGGGTTGTTTGCAGCAATCCAGGGAGGAATGTTTGGTATGGAAGCCGCTCTACTCATTCCATTCATATTTTCGATGCCGTTTTTAGTTCATCCTTTAGTGTTTTTAATGTTCGGTCGTGCGATGGAAAATAACGGTGACATGGCAGTAAAACCTGTTTATGTAATGACAGTTATTGGTCTAGTAGGAATGATTGTGGCGCTGTTCTTGTGAGATGTTGACGATCAGAGGAGAGTACATGTGGGCTAGATTATTCGGTGAAAATCAGTTTTGGGTTAGTTAACTAGAGCGAGTAGAAAACAGGAGCTAAAGGGTACGATGATGCCCGAAAATAGGTAGGAAGCGGAAAACCGGCATCAAAGCGGTGACGAAGACCGAAAATAGGTAAGAAGCGTAAAATCGGTCATCAAAGCGAGTGATGATTCCCGAAAAATAGAAGGAAACGTAAACAGGGCGTCAAAGGGGAATTGACGCCCTAAACTAGATCTAAGACTAAAGTCGATCTATAAAAATGGATAGCTCAATTTTCTAAACTAAGAAGCTCATATTATTTTTCTCTCTTTCTATGTAAATGTAATGTAAAGCAGGATAATCATGCGTTTATAGCTAAGTATTTTAAGTATAGTAATAGAATGATGTTCATCGTGTTCCAGTAATGCTAGAATTAGTATTTCATTAAGTAGGTCTTACTCATTTTGTCATATAGTGTTCGTCTGTTTTTACCAAAAGAGAGGAAGAAGGTAGGGAACAAGAGGAGTTTCCAACATTCTCTTCTAATATAATGCCACTTCGTTAATTCCTGACGTTGTTCATCTACTAACGTTAAGTCAGCAATCATCATTCCGATTGAACGACGTTTAAAAGCAGGGTAAATGACTTGATAAATGAGAAAAACGGCTCCTAAAATGGCATAATTAATGATAAATAAATGCGGTTCGTTTTCCCAGATATCCTGTCGTGCTCGTTCAGGATCTCCAATAAACAACGACTTAGTTGTCGTCATCATCCATATTGTTGTAAGGGCAGACGTCATATATAGTACCATCGTAAGGATGACTAGATCGTAAAATAATGCGATCGAACGTATCCAACCACCCGCTCGTAAATTTGGGTGTAGAAATCGTTCTTGTAATTCTGGATCGTCTCTTAGTTCCAAATTGTTTCCCCCTTGCACGATTTGATTTCCTGGTTAAATTTTTGTAAAATTGTTTATATTTCCTAAATATTTATTATATCGATACTTTTTTTATTGGTCAAATACAAAATGGCAATATTTTGAAAAAACGCAAAGTTGTATTGTACTGGAATCTAGCGATATAGAAAGCAATTACTTATAATCAAAACAGAGGAAGGGTTAATTTCATTGAACAAAATCATTGAGAAAATCAAACCGACAGTGATGCAAGTGTTTAATCACTTGCATCATCATCCCGAAATTAGCTGGCAAGAAGTAAATACGACAGAATACATAGTAAACATGTTAAGAGAAAATGGTTGGAAAACAACGTCATTTGAAGATTGTACAGGTGTCATCGGCGAAATAGGTAGTGGAAGACCTGTTGTAGCGGTCCGTGCCGATATGGATGCTTTATGGCAAGAAGTTAACGGTATATTCTGTGCTAACCATTCGTGTGGACATGATGCCCATATGACAATTGTTCTTGGGGTGATGTTCGCACTCAAGGAAATGAACTATGAGCCAAAAGGTACTATTAAATTAATTTTTCAACCTGCAGAGGAAAAAGGAACGGGTGCCTTAAAATTTGTGGAGAAGGGAGTGATCGACGATGTAGATTTTTTATATGGAGTTCATCTAAGGCCGTTTCAAGAATTAGATAATGGCTTCGCAACTCCAGCTATCCATCACGGGTCAGCCCGATTTATCGAAGGGGAAATCAAAGGAACAGACGTACACGGTGCAAGACCACATCTTGGTGCTAATGCAATTGAAGTCGGAGCCGAACTGGTTTCTCTTTTACAAGGCATCCATCTCGACCCTATGGTTCCGTATTCGGCTAAAGTGACCAAATTTATGGCAGGTGGGGACAGCGCAAACATTATCCCAGGTAATGCTCGTTTTAGTCTAGATTTACGAGCACAATCAAATGAAGGGATGAAAAAATTGACTTCACGTGTTGAAAAGATCGCTAACACATTGGCAAACTATTATGATGTGGACATTCAATTGTCTCAGGCAGCTTATATCGCTGCTGCCGAAGTGAATGCTGAGGCGACAGAAATGATGAGCCAAACGATCAAGGAAATTTTAGGTGAGGAGAAACATAAAGCACCTATTATTACAACTGGTGGAGATGACTTTCATTTTTATACTTTAAAACGCCCCCACCTAAAAGCAACGATGCTAGGATTAGGGTGTGATTTAAAGCCTGGACTTCATCACCCGCATATGACCTTTGATAAGGAAGCTCTATTGAAAGGCACTGAAATTTTAACAAAAGTAGTGTTGAGCACGATCAATAAACCTGACAACGAGTAGTCCTAAACAATGATTGTAACTATGTAAAAGCTCTTACTGCACAAAGCAAGAGAGTCAATTACACATGAACGGTCCTAAGTAAAGTCATCGTAATGGAGGAGCTACCTTCCATTCCTTTAATAGTTTTAGCTTACCGTATGGTTTTAGAGATGCAGTACATAATTTTACAAATTAAGCTTGAGGGCTATTTTTAATGCTGTTTTTTACACTACATGTCATACAAACTCAGGTAAGATTCTTTACATTATCCCCGATCCGTTTTAAAATCCTTACTATTGGAAAAATGAATAGAGAGGATGATTCCGTGTTTCGTTATGTTTATATTTTCTTAACAGCTATTTTCTTTATTGGACTGGCTGGATGTTCGGGCAGCGAAAAATTAGAACAAGAAGAAGTTCAACTGCCAAATGATGGAATGACCATTGTTGCGATTATAAATGATGAGAAAATACATAGATCAGAATTTCAAGAATTAGTAGAACAAAGAAAAAGAATGTATGAAGAGGATGGGCTCGATACGGATGACCCCCACTTTGTTGGTCAAATTGAAGAACAGATTTTAGAGGATTTAATCAGTAAGGTGCTGTTACTTCAAGCTGCTGAACGTGATGGGATCAATGACGCGTATATAGAAGAGCACATGAATGACATTAGACAAAACTATGAAGATGAATCAGAATTTTTAAAGGAATTAAAAGCAAATCAATTGACGGTCAAAGATTTAGAGGCAATGTTAAAAATCGATCTCTTTGTTGAACACTACTTAGAGGAACTCGAAGTATCTGAGGATGAAATCGATGCATTACTTCACCAATATAATGGTTTTACCGAAGGCGAAATTGATATAGAACAGGTAAGACCAACGATTGAAGCGAGCGTAATTCAAAAGAGGCGTGGAGAGTTGCTAAACGAGCTTCTTGCTGAGTTAAAAGCAGAAAGTGATATACAAATCATACAATAGTTAATAAGTACGAATGAGGTTGGCTCAAGTGTCCAGTTCACGGTAGTTCACATGCTGGCTAACGTGTTTGGCACTGTTTTGAGACAACCTCATTTTATGGATGCCATTAAGAAGTCAAACCCAGTAGCATCGAAATTTAGAAAATATTACGCTTTCCGGTTTGGGTCTTCTGTCTTTGGTTCTGCTTTTCTTTTTTTAATTACGGAGATAGGTGCCCTAATTACCAGGTCAAGCCAATTTGCAAAGTGATAGGGTGCATACGGTGATGTATAATAGCTGCCGAAACTACGTAAACCGACAAGATGAATGTTAATTAAAATGTAAGTGATAACGATACCGAACAGGCCGAATGCAGCGGCGGCTAACATAATACCAAATCGTAACATCCGAAATGTAATACTTATATTATAGGCTGGTAATGAGAAAGAAGCAATCGCTGTCAAGGCGACGACGATGACCATGATAGGGCTTACAATGCCTGCACGAACCGCGGCATCACCAATGACGAGTCCCCCAACAATTCCAATCGTTTGACCAACAGGTCGTGGCAATCGAACCCCGGCTTCACGCAGTAACTCAATCGTAAATTCCATTAAGAGAGCTTCAATAAAGGCGGGGAATGGAACCCCTTCTCGTGAACCTGCAATTGATAGGGCTAACGTAGTTGGGATCATCCCTTGATGATACGAAACCATTGCTATATAAAGTGCAGGTAGGAACATCGCAATAAATGCACCAGCATACCGGAGCATACGGTACAATGAGCTAATCTGCCAGCGATCGTAGTTGTCTTCTGGTGACTTAAAATATTCTTCAAATGTTAGTGGTGCTGTTAAAGCAAACGGCGTACCATCCAATACGATCACAACTTTTCCATTCAAAAGATAGGAAGTTGTTTTGTCAGGTCGTTCGGTTCGAATTAATTGCGGGAAAGGTGATAATACATTATCTTCAACAAATTGTTCTAAACCACCTGTCCCTTCTATATTATCTACATCAATACAAGAAATCCTATAGCGCATTTCTTCTACTACATCCATATTTGCAATACCTTTCACATAAATAAGGGCAAAATCACTTTTAGCCCTTCGTCCAATTTGCCCGAATTGGACCGTCAAATTTGGGTCTCTAATTCGTCTACGTAGTAGCATAACATTCGTATGAAGAACCTCATTGAACCCGTCGCGTGGACCACGGACAACAATTTCACTGTCAGGCTCTTCAATTGAACGCTGATTAAAGCTTCTTGTTTCAAAAAGAATAAATTTGGGGATTCCGTCAATGACAAGTAACGTTTCCCCCGACATGAGAGGTAAGATGGCATCGTCAAAAGTAGTTTCAATCGTTAATTCAATAAAATTTGTTACTTCGTTTTTTAGATGGTTTAATAGGGCATCCCCTTCTAATTGTTCAATTCCGTCTTCAGAAAAGAATAAAAGTGGTTTAATTATTTTTGTTTCGATCCCATTTTCATCAGCTAATCCGTCGATGTAGTATAAAGTCGCTTTCACTTTTCTACCGATTAGAAAATCACGCTGGACGACGTCATCACTCTCACCAATGATGTTTTTTATAGAGGTGACCATCTCATCTAAAACAGGGGATACTTCAAGTTTATATTCATCTTTTTTACGGACTTTATTTGCATTTAACTTTCTTAATAATTTTTTATACATTACTTCACCTCCAATACGGTCTATTCCAAGCGCTCGTTTAACATATAATGACGTATTTTAACGATGGCTGACACGTTGAATTCTGCTTCTTGGAACACGCCGCCTTCACCATCCCAGTTTTCTTTTATGCTTTTCCAATAATCATAATCTTTCTGACGAACTTTCTTGTGGAACCCGAAAATATCGGCTGGAAGATCTTTCTTGACTTTTTCGATATTCTGATTAACTTGTCGTATAATCTCTTTTTCAATAAGTGCTTCGAGTTCACGTATCGTCTCCTCATCACTAATCTCCACATCATGTAACCAACTTTCTGCAAAGGTTCCTTCCGCTTTTATTTTAATATCAAATGTATTCTTATTATTTTCTCGTCTATAATCGATGGTGGTTGCCATTGAAATGACCTCAAACACAAAATATTCTCCTTCACCTTCCTCGTATTCCACTTCGATAATTACATTTTCAGCATCACCCATAACCCAGTTATAGCCTTTTATCTCTTCATCATTGAGCCAGCCCAGCATTGTATTTTCACGCCCAAGAAAAACGGCTGCGCCTGAGATCCTTAAGTCATTACCAACAGGTGTAATTCTTGGGATGATGAAGCTTGTATCACCGGTAATATGAGTAGCAACCTCACCGATCGTTGTTGGAGTTGGCATAGAAAGATTTGCCTCGTGATTTTCGGTAATGTCCCCAATGGAAGTAGCTATTAATTCTTCAAGTGGCAACTTAATATTCAAAATATCTTTAGTACTCTCACTTGTTATATAAACATAAGACCGTCTCCTCATTTCATGATCACGAATATACAAGTCCGCTAGATGTTTAAGCATGGGTCCGCCTCTTACTAAGTCCTCATTTATGATGATTACTTTTAAATGCTCAAAATTGAGACGTCTACTTCTTCTTGCACTAACTTGTCTAATGGTGTTAAAGTTCGTTAAATCGGTAGTGGTAATATTAAAATAAGCGCGCCCGGTTCTGCCCCCTTCTTGTGCCTCTATTTTACTCGGAATAGCAACATTAAATGTGGCATCAAATAACTGGGGATGTCCTTTTTTTCGTGAAATTCGTTGTCCTCTTTCTCGCTCGATCTGTTTTAATTTATCTTCTTCACTTTCGGTTGGATCCAATCCGAGCGCTACCACAAATCCCAATTCTTCAATTTCAGTAAGATCCCAGCAACCTATTAACAAAGGACAACAGAAAAGTAGGAGGAGGGTAAGCTGAATTGGTTTTCTCATTCTAGATCCCCCTTGTCATCTGGTTATTTTTTTGTTTTCTCAACCAAATAGTAAAATGACCGATGATGATACTACTTAAAATTAGGCTTACTCCTAACCAACCAATCCAATCAGCAAATGTAAATAATTCGGATAGCGAATTGGGGATAAAAGCAACAATAAATGTTACGAAAAAGATAGAAGCTAAGACGGTGTTGTTCTTTTTAAAAGAAAAAGTATGTGTAATCAATTGATACGTAATTAACTGGGCAATGGACATGGTGTTAAAGATGGTCATTATCCAGATCGTAATCATTAACGACTCTAGCCTTTCAAAAAACGCTCCGGGTAATTCAATTTCTTTTACTGCTTCCACTGTAGGGAATGTAATGGTTTGAGTGCCATCTACTCCAAAAATAGAAACGACAATTATAAAAGTGAAAATGTAAATAATTGTAATAATTCCAATCGAAATGTTTAACGGCAATGCACGAATAGAACTGCTTTTCATATAAGTCATCCAAAAGAGGAGAACTTCTATACCTAAGAAGGATAATGAGATTTCTGACACCCCTTTAAAGACTGGAGCTATACCTTCACCCAAAACCGGAAGTATTCGGTCTAAGTCAATGTTAGGTCCATTTGCTATTAAAAGAGTAATAGCTAAAATAAATATAATTGGCATAAATAATAAACTGAGGTGTACAACACCTTGAATTCCTTTTGTAACGGCATATGTCGTTGTTAAAAGGATAATCGCAGCAAGTACTTCAGAAGGTGTCCGGTCGAGCAAGTACATTTTTACAACAAGGGATAAGACACGGGCTTCAAACGCTAACAATGAAATAAAATAAACAAGAAACCCTAAAGTTAGAAAGGAAGCGACGACTCTACCAGCTTTTCCTTGTTGGAGAAAACCCATAAAAGATTGCCCTGGATAATGTTGCTGCAAGCGGACATAAAGGTATATGAGAAGCATGGAAAGCACCCCAGTAATTGCAATGGAAATCCATCCATCAGCTGTTTCTAAGGCTGAAGTAAGTCCCCTGGGAATCGTCAAAATTCCAACCCCAATGATGATAGACATTAAGATTATTGCCATCTCTAGCGGGGCAATTTCAAATGGTTCTTCAGTATTCATTCTTTGCCCCTCCTATACAGAAACAGTTGTTGTTTTTTACATGGTTCTACTTTGCTCACTAGAAGAGTTGCTTCGATTTCGGAGCCAAACGGTTAAAAAACCTATAATATATGTACTAACGATTAATCCATCCCCTAATAGAGCGACGTATTTGCCAAGCGTTTCTACCTCGATGATTGAATTCGGGATAAATGTGACGAGAAAAACAATAAAAATTAGGGTCGCTGGAAGTCCGAATCGGATCTTTTGAGTATCAATAAATTGCTCATAAAATATTTGCTGAATAATAAACAGAATGTTCGCCATTGTTGTAAAAATAGCCATGATATAAATTGTTAGGAAAATCGATTCTAATCGCTCAATAAAGGCACCGATTATTTCAATTTCCTTCGCTAATTCAATCCCAGGAAACGTAACGACCTTCGCCATTTCAAGCCCAAAAACAGCGTACGTTATAATCGTAAGGAAAGTATAAATAATAACTGTTGCGAGCATAAATACATTCAATAGACCTGAGCGTAAATCAGACTCTTTCATATACGCCATAAAAAAAAATAAAAGCAAGACGCCTGCAAACGAAAACATGGGGGGGGATACTCCGTATAAAATAGGAATAATGCCTTCACTCATGACTGGCAATAGTCGGTCAAACTGGGCATCACCTAAATTAAATAAGATGACCGTAAATAAGGCGACAAAAATAAAAGGGGTAAACATAATATGAATATGAACAATCCCTTGTATGCCTTTTGAGGCAGCGTACGTAATGAGAAGAAGAGTAATGGCAACGACTACTTCAGCAGGGGTTTGGTCAATCAAGTACATTTTGACAGCCATCGCTAGCACCCTAGCTTGAATACTCAATAAAACACCCATGTAAACGATAAAATGTAGGCCAATAAATTTTGCCCCCCATTTGCCTATTTTTCCTTCAGCCAAAAATTGTAGGTACGTTTTATTTGGGAAATTTTTTTGTAACTGAGTGTATAAATAGATAAGAATAATGGATAAAAAGCCAGCTAAAAGTATGGAAATCCAGCCATCGGTAGTTCCTATTTCATTGGCTAAAGTTCTCGGTAAAGTTAAAATACCTACGGCAAATATTAAAGACACTAAAGAAATTCCCATCTCGATTGGACTAATTTCATAACTCTTCTTATGGTCCATATCATTGACTCCTTTAAAACTTCGATTGTTGACCTTTTCCTGATTGCCCTGTAATTTTTTGACGTTGCTGTTGATTTTCTTCTTTCATATAGGGGAGCTTTACTAGTTCCTCGAGCTTCTGAGTACCCTTTTGAAACCCCAAAACCAGAAGAGCACTAGCTAAAGCCATCCAGAATACCGATCGCTGTGGCAAAAAACCTAATATGTTATCAAGAAAATTCTCCATTGTATTTCTCCTTACTAAATGTTTTGCAGATCAAATTTTTCTTTAGTTTTTCTCAAAATACGGAAATTATGATAAAGGAGGGAAATTTATTGGTGCTTATTGACCATCTTGTATGCTTATAATTTTGGAGACCTACCCTTTTAAGTGAATATTTGACACGTATTAAAAATTAAGGTTCTTTACTAAAATGTTGTTGTTTTTAGCTATGAACCGTTATCCAAGCGGAAGATTTATGTTAATAAAACCCTCCAATAGCAACAAAGTTTACGAAAATGAAACTTTATTCATTTTAGAGCGTATAGAAGAATACGCGAGTGTGGGAATACAAGAAGACAGAAAGCATATGAAATGTAAATACATATATTACTGAAAGGGATTGTACTAAAGTATTTGGTTAACAAATTTAAAGAAGCATCCCATCTATCAGGAAATAGCCGAATGAGTTTTTCTTGCAAAGGAGGTGCGTTGGTGTTTTATTCGATCTTAACTGTATTTGCGATCATGGTTATGTTTCTACCAATATTAATTCATCACTATTCGAAAATGCAAAAGGAGAAAGAAAGATTTAATCAAGAGTGGGAAAAGAAAACAAAGGATTATGACCCCTATAAATAACGCAGTACGTTCTTCATAGATTATGTAATGGGCAAAGTTCATCCGGTGCCAGGCACCTTTAATACACTGCTGTGATAAAGGTGCCTGGCACCGGGTTATTGACACTTTTTCGATTTTGTGATATTAAATTATTGGGTTAGCACTCTTTTGGCGCGAGTGCTAATTTTAAGGTAAACTTACATAATAGAAATGATTGAAATTGAAAGGGGAAGTTTTTCATGACGAAAAAGCAGTTTCAGGCCGAATCGAAAAGATTGTTAGAAATGATGATCAACTCTATTTACTCACAAAAAGAGATTTTCTTGCGAGAGTTAATTTCCAACTCAAGTGACGCGATTGATAAAATTTATTATAAAGCTTTAACGGATGAGTCGTTAAATTTCGACAATGACAATTACTACATAAAAGTTGAAGCGGATAAAGAGAGCCGCACACTTAAAATTACAGACACTGGGATCGGGATGACGAAAGAGGAGTTGGAAAACAACCTCGGTACAATCGCGAAAAGTGGATCGTTAGCTTTCAAAAACGAAAACGAACTGAAAGATGGTCATGACATTATCGGTCAATTCGGTGTTGGTTTCTACTCCGCATTCATGGTGGCTGATGTTGTCTCAGTAACGACAAGAGCTCTCGGAAGTGAAGTTGCCTACAAATGGGAATCAGAGGGTGCTGATGGATATACGATTGAAGAAGCACCAAAAGAAACGATTGGAACTGAAATTACTTTAAAAATTAAAGAAAACACGGAAGATGACACATACGATGAATATTTAGAAGAAAACCGTCTAAAAGGTATTATTAAAAAGTACTCTGACTTTATTCGTTACCCTATTAAGATGGATGTTACCGGTCAAAGACCGAAAGAAGGCAGCGAGGATAATGAATTCGAAGAGTATACAGAAGAGCAAACGATTAACAGTATGGTGCCGATCTGGAGAAAAAATAAAAATGAACTAACAGAAGAAGATTACGAAAACTTCTACCAAGAAAAGCATTACGGTTTTGACAAGCCTACCAAGCATATTCATATTAGTGTCGACGGTGCGATTCGATATAATGCGATTCTTTTCATCCCAGAAAAAATGCCGTTTGACTTCTATAGTCCTGAATTTGAAAAAGGGTTGGAGCTTTATTCAAGCGGTGTATTAATTATGAATAAGTGCGCAGATCTGCTGCCAGATTATTTTAGTTTTGTTAAAGGGATGGTTGATTCAGAAGATTTATCACTTAATATCTCAAGGGAAATCCTTCAACATGACCGTCAACTAAAACTTATCGCTAAAAATATTAAAAACAAAATCAAGAGCCAACTTCAAAGTTTATTAAAAGATGAGCGTGAAAAGTATGTGCAATTCTTCGAGACGTTTGGTAGACAGCTGAAGTATGGTGTATATAGCGACTTCGGACAACATAAAGAAGACTTGCAAGATCTAATTATGTTCTACTCTTCAAAAGAGAAGAAATTGGTCACATTAGCTGAGTACGTTGATCGGATGCCAGAAGACCAAAAGTATATCTATTATGCTTCTGGAGAAACACATGATCGAATTGAAAAGTTACCGCAAACGGAAATTGTATTAGATAAAGGCTATGAAATTTTATACTTTACTGATGAGATCGATGAGTTTGCGATCAAGATGTTAATGTCTTATAAAGAGACAGAGTTCAAGTCGGTTTCTAGCGGGGACTTAGGCATAGAGGATGAAAAAGAAGATCAATCAGAAACCGAGCAAAACGAAAGTAAAGAACTGTTTGATACCATGAAAGATATATTATCTGGAAAAGTAAAAGATGTACGTGCATCGAAACGATTGAAATCACACCCTGTCTGCATTTCAACAGAAGGTGATGTATCCATTGAGATGGAAAAAATTCTAAAAGCGATGCCCAACAATCAAAATGTACAAGCAGATAAAGTGCTGGAAATCAACATCAACCATGAGGTGTTTAAGTCATTAAAAGATGCGCTTGAGCAGGATAAAGAAAAGTTAACATTATTTACGAACCTTCTTTATAATCAAGCGCTGCTAATTGAAGGGCTACCAATAGAAGACCCAGTCGAATTTACAAACGACATTTGTAAGGTGATGGTGTAAAAGAGAGCATTAGATGTATTTTAACGGATTAAAACATTAAATCGTTAAAGGTACCTGGCACCCAAAATGGGTGCCAGGTACCTTTTTTAAAAAAAATTTTTGAAATAATAGATTGACAGCGTTTTCAGATTTTGATTTAATAGTTTACAAGTTAATAGTTCTGAAGGAGACAAGGAGACCAGTTTTTGCAGTTGTCATTTTTATAATGATAGCTCATTTGCTGATCTCCTTTTTTTGTCTCTGTAAAAATGAAAGGGGTAAAAAGATGTTACCGTTTGTAGGTGAAATGATTGGTACGATGATTTTAATTATTCTAGGAGGAGGAGTTGTTGCTGGATGTGTCTTAAAAGGGTCTAAATCCGAAAATGGTGGATGGATCGTTATATCGATGGCTTGGGGGCTTGGAGTTGCTACAGCTGTTTATGCGGTAGGATCAATCAGCGGCGCTCATCTAAATCCGGCAGTAACTGTGGGGATGGCTCTAGTAGGGGAGTTTCCTTGGAATGAAGTACCGCTGTACATTATCGCACAAATGATAGGTGCCTTTATTGGTGCAACACTCGTATGGCTTCACTATTATCCACATTGGAAAGAAACAGAAGATCAAGGAGCTAAATTAGCTGTTTTCTCAACAAGTCCTGCGATTGCTCATACACCATCTAACTATTTTAGTGAAGTTTTGGGGTCATTTGTGTTAGTCTTAGGATTATTAGCAATAGGTGCCAATGAATTTACTGAAGGGCTTAATCCATTGATTGTTGGATTTCTTATCGTAGTCATTGGTTTATCTTTAGGTGGAACGACAGGCTATGCGATTAACCCGGCTCGTGACTTAGGCCCGAGAATTGCTCATTTCCTTTTGCCCATAGCTGGGAAAGGTTCTTCCGATTGGGGGTATGCATGGATCCCAGTAGTAGGACCAATTATCGGCGGAGGTCTAGGAGCGTTATTTTACGCGGCTGTGTTCGAAGGAATAGTCTATTCGGCACTATGGTATTTAAGTGCAGCCTTTATTGCTGTACTGCTTCTAACCATTCAAATAGAAAAACAAAAACAATTAAAAGCGGTGCTATTAGATAAAAAAGTAATCGCTTAGTTCAAATCATAGTAACTATACAGTATCAATAAAATATAAATTAATATTGGGGGATAAAAGAGATGGAAAAGAAATATATTCTATCATTAGATCAAGGTACAACAAGTACACGTGCAATTATTTTTAATCAACAAGGAGAAATTGTTGGTGTCGAGCAAAGAGAATTTACACAAATCTTCCCTAATCCAGGCTGGGTAGAACACAATGCAAATGAAATATGGGCGTCAGTCTTATCGGTCATTTCTGGAGTATTATTAAAAACAAATATTAAAGCAAAGGAGATTGCTGGGATCGGGATTACGAATCAACGCGAAACAACGGTCGTTTGGGATAAAAATACGGGCCTTCCTGTGTACAATGCAATCGTCTGGCAATCACGTCAAACGGCTGATATCTGTGACAAATTAAAAGAACAAGGTCACTCTCAAGTGGTGCGAGACAAAACGGGCTTATTAATTGATGCTTATTTCTCAGGGACCAAAGTGAAATGGATCTTAGACCACGTCGAGGGTGCACGTGAGAAAGCTGAAAATGGGGAGCTTTTATTTGGAACAATTGACACGTGGCTCATTTGGAAGCTCTCTGGTGGAATTGCCCATGTAACAGATTACTCGAATGCATCGCGAACGCTAATGTATAACATTCATGAATTAAAATGGGACGATGAACTACTTGAAATGTTAACGGTACCAAAGTGTATGTTACCTGAAGTTAGACCATCGTCTGAAGTATACGGTATGACGGTTGACTATCATTTCTTCGGAGAGCAAGTACCAATTGCAGGAGCAGCTGGTGACCAACAAGCAGCATTGTTCGGACAAGCTTGTTATGAAGAAGGAATGGCGAAAAATACGTATGGTACAGGTTGTTTCATGCTTATGAATACAGGTGAAAAAGCGGTAAAGTCAGAACACGGATTACTTACGACTCTTGCCTGGGGTATCGATGGAAAAGTAGAATATGCATTGGAAGGCAGTATTTTTGTTGCCGGTTCAGCCATTCAATGGTTACGTGATGGACTGCGGATGATTAAGTCGGCGGGTGATTCAGAAAGCTATGCAACGAAAGTAGAGTCCACAGAAGGCGTTTATGTGGTACCAGCATTTGTCGGTCTCGGAACACCATATTGGGACAGCGATGTTCGTGGAGCGGTTTTTGGAATTACACGTGGTACAGAAAAAGAACACTTTATTCGCGCAACACTGGAGGCACTTGCGTACCAAACAAAAGATGTAGTAACAGCAATGGAAGCGGATGCGGGTATATCACTAAAAACATTACGTGTAGACGGTGGAGCTGTGGCAAATGAATTTTTAATGCAATTTCAAAGTGATATGTTAGGTGTACCCGTAGAGCGTCCATTCGTTCAAGAAACAACAGCTTTAGGAGCTGCTTACTTAGCGGGATTGGCCGTAGGTTTCTGGAGCAATCGTGAAGAGATTGCTAAGCAATGGAGTATCGATCGTACTTTTAATGTGAAAATGAATAACGAGAATCGAGAAAAATTATATACAGGTTGGAAAAAAGCCGTTCATGCAACAATGGCATTTAAGTAAAAACAGGTTTACAAAACATTGAGATTAGTATTATAATAATGATAAGTTAATAGTGAGGTCGGAGAATAGGAGAGGCCACAACACTCAATTTTTATGTGTTTGCGTAAAAGTTGAGAGGTTGTGGTCTCTTTTTGTATGCCCTCATAAGATAAATAAAAGGGGAGATCAACCATGGGAAGTTCTTTTTCAAGTAAACAACGATTAGCCTATTTAGAGGAAATGTCAAAACATACATTGGATTTATTAGTGATCGGTGGCGGCATCACAGGAACAGGTATTGCCCTTGACGCACAAGTACGAGGCATCAATACGGGTTTAATTGAAATGCAAGATTTCGCGGCAGGTACTTCAAGTCGATCTACGAAACTCGTTCATGGAGGGTTACGTTATTTAAAGCAATTTGAAGTTAAGTTAGTGGCAGAGGTCGGAAAAGAACGTGCGATTGTCTATGAGAATGCACCTCACGTGACTACACCTGAATGGATGCTACTACCGATGATCCAAGGAGGAACCTTTGGGAAAACAGCAACATCAATTGGTCTTAAAGTCTACGATTATTTAGCAGGAGTTAAAAAAGATGAACGGCGCAAAATGTTATCTAAAAGTAAGACGTTACAAAAAGAGCCTTTAATACGCACCGATAAACTCAAAGGTGGTGGGATTTACGTAGAATATCGTACGGACGATGCACGTCTTACGCTCGAAGTGTTAAAAGAAGCTGTACACCGTGGCACAAAGGCTGTTAACTATGCAAAAGCAGAAGAGTTTATCTATGAAAATGGAAAAGTGATCGGAGTTAAAGTTCGTGATGTCTTATCTAGTAAACTATATAGTATTTATGCGAAAAAGATTGTGAACGCAGCTGGTCCATGGGTAGATACGCTACGGGAAAAAGATAACTCAAAAAAAGGCAAGTATCTGCATTTAACAAAGGGAGTTCATCTTGTCATTGATGGAAGTCGTTTTCCGTTAAAGCAAGCCGTCTATTTTGATACAGCAAACGATAAACGAATGGTATTTGCGATCCCGCGAGATGGCAAAACGTATATCGGAACAACGGATACTTTTTATAATGAGGAGATTGCTCATCCGCGTATGACGGAAGAAGATCGAGACTATATCATTGCGGCGTGTAATTATATGTTCCCAACTGTCAATTTAACAGTAGACGATATTGAGTCAAGCTGGACGGGATTACGACCATTAATTCATGAGGAAGGAAAAAGCGCTTCTGAAATTTCTCGTAAAGATGAAATTTTCTTCTCTGAAACAGGGCTCATTTCAATCGCTGGCGGGAAGTTGACAGGTTACCGTAAGATGGCTGAACGAATTGTTGATATCGTTGGGAAAGACTTAGGAAATACGCAACCGTGTACGACCGCTCGTATAAAGCTTTCCGGTGGTGATGTTGGCGGAGCTGATCAGTTTGAGCCTTACGTCAGAAAAATGGTTGCAGAAGGCGAGAAACTCGGTTTATCTAAGGAGGATGCAAGTCGACTTGTCCACTTGTATGGATCGAATGTAACAAAAATTTACGAGATTATGAGAAATCATAAAAAAGATGCCGACCTTCATCGATTACCGATAACGGTCTTTGCTCAACTTAAATACGGCATGGAAGAAGAAATGGTCTCAACGCCGATCGACTTTTTCAACCGAAGAACCGGTGCTTTATTCTTCAATATGAACTGGGTTAAACAATGGAAAAATGAAGTTGTTGCTTACATGAAAAAAGAATTAAAATGGACCGACGAGCAAGTCGTAAAATACGTATCCTACCTAGAGTCTGAAATCTATTACGCAGAAAACCCAGTGGACGGGAGTAAAGAAGCAGTTCAAAAAGCAATATAGAAGAAAAATGAAATAGTGGATGCATTGAAAGAAGGTTGAAAAGAAAAGGGTGTAAAGAATAAAAGAAAATGATGTATAGAAAAATAATGGTACCTGGCACCTTTAGTTGACTAAAGGTGCCAGGTACCATTATGTAGTGAGTAAGAATAAATGTTCAGGTGGTAAGGTTACTTTTTTGCTTGTAAGGGCTGCTTGTAATTGGTTGTTCGGGACGATCGCTTTTAGATCCAGGGTACTTAATCTGAGGGAAACGAGCGTTTGATTGATGCCACCGATGATCTCACCAATTTCAAAATCAAACGAATTACGACCCAGCGTAGCCTCATTAACAAATTCAATGTTTTCAGCATGGATACCAACATGTGTCGGCGGCGGTTGAATAGGCTCGTTGTTGCTTACATGCAACCGCAGACCACCGATACTTACTTCGATTTCCTCATTCCTGTTATCGACTGAGCTAACCGGAATTACATTTTTACAGCCGATGATTTGAGCGGCATCCACCGATTTTGGTCGTTGAAACAACTCTTGTTTCTCACCAAACTGGATGACTTTTCCCTGTTTTAAAAGAAGAATTCGATCAGCCAGCCGATACGCTTCTTCCATGTTGTGGGTAACGAGCAACACCACCCCTGAGAAGTTTTCCTGGATGATCGTTAATAATTCTTGCTCGAGCATGTGCTTTACATGATGGTCGAGTGCGGAAAAAGGTTCGTCAAGCAGGAGTAGATCAGGGTTTGTAATTAATGTTCTTCCGAGAGCAACACGTTGTTGTTGTCCGCCGGAAAGTTGTCTCGGGTAATGCTGCTCATATCCCTGCAGATGAATTTTTGCAATCATTGCAGCCACTTTTTCTTTCATTTCCCGTTTGTGATATGATTTTTTTAATCCAAACGCAATATTTTCTTGAACCGTCAAGTGGGGGAAAAGTGCGTAATTTTGAAAAACATAACCGATGTTCCGATGTCTCGTTTTAATCATTGTTTTTGTCTTAGCATCAAAGAGCGTTCGGTCGTGTAAAACAATTTTGCCGTTGTTAGGGGTGTGGAGTCCTGCAAGACATTGTAATGTTAAACTTTTTCCGCACCCAGATGGACCTAAAATGGCGGTAATCCCTTTTTTAGCTTGAAACGAAACATCAAGGCTAAAGGTATCCAATTGTTTCTGAATGGTTACATCTAACACTTCTTCCTCACCCCTTTACAACTTTTCTTTCTAAGCGATTAATAACATATAGTACCGTGATCGATGTTGCAGTCATGATCAAAACGAGTACATTGGCTAAGTCACGATTACCAGCGAGAAGCGCGTCATAAATGGCAATCGGCATCGTCATTGTTTCGTTAGGTATACTGCCTGCCACCATTAACGTTGCACCAAAATCGCCTAATGCTCGAGCGAATGAAAGTGTTAGACCAGATGCAATGCCTCGCCAAGCAAGGGGTAATATTACCGTAAAAAAGATATTGAGATCTGATCGGCCTAATATTTTAGCGGCATTCACAACATTTTGATCGACACTAGCAAACGATGCTTTTGCGGATTTAATTAAAAAAGGAATCGAGACGACGAGTGCTGCAATGACGGCGCCTGTTGGTGTAAATACAATTGTCATATTAAACTGTTGCTCCACAAACTGCCCGATTGGACTTTGTCTGCCGAGCAAAACGAGTAAATAGTATCCGAGAACGGTAGGCGGTAAAACGACTGGTAGCGTAATAACCGTATCAACGAGATCAGCTATTTTCCCTTTTGATTTAGCTAGGTAATACGCAATTGGCAAGCCGATGAGAAGCGCTAAAAGAGTCGCCGTTGCAGCAACTCTTAATGAAAGAAATAGTGGAAATAAATTAACTTCTGCCATAACTTACTTCTCCTCACTCAGGCACAACAAAACCGTAGCGTTCCATAATCGGTTTCCCGATAGGCCCCATAATAAATTGAATAAACTCTCGTGCTAGCTCTTCTTCTGTTGTCCGATTGATAACAGCGATCGATTGTTCTAAGGGTGCATGCATGTCATCATTGATGATGTGAAAGTCAACTTCATCGTCCTTATATAAAGATAAGGCAATTATTCCTGCTTCCACATTGCCTGTCTCAATATAAGCTAACGTGTCTGATATATTACGGCCATAGACGAGTTTTCCTTGTAACCCTTCCCAAAGATCAGCCTCTTCTAAAGCTTGTTTTGCAGCTAGTCCGTAGGGGGCATGATCAGGGTTAGCAATGGCCACTTTACGAACTTCTTCTTTTAAAAGATCATCCAGTGTTTCAATAGAAATCGTTTGATCAGGAAGAGTAGCGATCCCAATTCGTCCGAAAGCATAGGTCGTTTGTGTATCCGGAATAATTAATTCTTTCTCATTCAATTGGTCAACAAAATGAATATTAGCTGCAGCAAATATATCAAAAGGAGCACCGTTTTCAATTTGGTCAGCAAGTTGACCTGTAGAGCCAAAAGAAAATGTGACTGTGCCCCCTGTTTCTTCTTCAAATAGTTGACCTACCTCTGTAAAAGCGAGGGTTAAGTCGGACGCTGCCGCAACTTTAAGTTCAATGCTCTTTTCATCACCGTTTTTGTCACTCGTACCACAAGCTGAATTTATAATTGAAATAAAAATTATGATGGGTAATATAGTAAAAATCTTTACTTTCATTTTTGTCGATCCTTTCTATCTATAAAAACTGTAATTCTAACTAAATAAGAGTATATCATTAGTCTCTCGTTTCGCAATGAAATATATCACAGTCTTACTAGAGAGTAGGCTTTTAATTCAACCGGAAAAAAGATCATTTTCTCCAGGTTATTATATTCGAGGGTCATTAGTGTAAAATTAGAATTTAATAAGTGCAGTAGGCAGTAGGCAGTAGGTAGTAGGTAAAAAATCATCTTATTTCCAAAAAATAGATATAATTAAAATGTAGATCAGCCCCGAGGAGTTCATGGGATGACAAAAGAAGGTTCGGATACATTAATTGAAAGGGAAGGTCTTAAGCGTATATTCAAATGGATTTCAATTATACTAACCATTTTTGTTTTTATCGTTATCTATTTTGTCACTTATTTAACATAATCTGCAAATCATTTAGAAATAGAAGAAGGTAAAATTAAAGTAACAGGTCACTTAGGAACAGACCGCTACATTTATATCAATTCAACAGACTCAACTGTTACTCAAGAATGGTATGACGCTTTAAATAACAAGTGGGTTAAATGGACTCTTCATTTACTGATAGAAAGGCAGTGAACAAAGTGAAAGCAAATTTATATATCGCCCTCATTTTAGCAGTGTTTGGAGTGTTAGCCGGAGTTTTCATTGTTCCATACCAAATGGAAACGATGAGTACATACTTATCACCGGAAGTGTTTGATCCGAAAGATCTGCCGCTACCAATGGCCGCACTCATTGGAATAGCGTCGATTCAGCTAGGGGTTGCCACGTTTGTAGCAAGTATTTTGGGAATTATTCTGGCTAGAAAAGTAAACTTAAAGCTTCCGATTCTTGATGGCCTCGTGAATAAAAATCAAAAAATGACCGTTTCAGGGAAGTGGCTGGCGTACGCGGTTTTGTTAGGGGTTCTTGGTGGTTTTACAATTGTTGCTGCAGACTATTTTTATTTTCAACACCAAATTCCACTCATTGCCGAAAATCCACCTGCTTTTTCTTTAAATGGTCTACTAGCTGGAGTTTTTTATGGTGGTGTAATAGAAGAAGTTCTCATTAGACTATTTCTGATGTCCTTCATCGTTTGGGTTTTATACAAACTTTTTGCGAGGGCAAAAACAACGATTCCTCATGCTTTTTACTGGATTGCTATCGTACTAGCAGCGATTGTTTTTGCAGTCGGACATTTCCCGACAACACAGGTTGTTTTCGGAGAGTTAAGTTCCATATTAATCATTCGATCCTTGCTTTTAAATGGACTGTTCGGGGTTGTGTTTGGTTATTTATATTGGCGCAAAGGAATTGAGTATGCAATATTCAGTCACATGACTGCACATATCTCTATGCAGTTGCTCTTTATACCGATTTTCTATTAAAAACAAAACATCTGGATACCTTAAAGAAGTTGTGGTTATGACATCGCAGCTTCTTTTTTTGCAGTAATATTATTGGTTTTTCTCTTGAGCACACGAACCAGCGGTATTAGTTGAAGGGGTCACCTAAAAATTCCCATAAGTGCACACGAACCAGCAGTATACGTTGAAGGAATCGCCTAGAAAATCCCTTAAGTGAAGATATGAAGAGTTACTGTAGGTTCGTTGAAGTTTAGTAATTCCACCGATAGTGCCCGGCAATTGGGGTGGAAAAGGATGAAAGTTTAACTTCGGCCGCAAAGGGTCTGTTATTGTGAATTAAATAAGGTGTTCCGTCTTTTGCTCGTTTGTCGGAAACAATACCTACATGGTGATAGCCTTCGAGGAAGAGTACAATATCGCCAGGTTGCCATTCTTTTAAGTTCTCAATGTCACCTGGAATGAGTTCAGTCGTCAAAGACTCAGCATGGCGCTCAAAAAAAGCGTATTGATTCGGGACACGTCGAAAATCGATATTCGGATCAGGCTTACCATCAACCCGAGGGTATAATTCCGTATGTTCTGCAATATCCTCATCCATAAGATCTTTTAGAATAATATCGGCACCTAATAACCCTCGCCATATGACATCAGTACAAACACCTTCATCATTTGGTGGGTAACCCCCAGCATAGTAGGTACTTTTATAATGGGTCCGTTGCTCGACTTCTTTTCTAGCGGTATAAACGATATCCAGCGGGTCGGGAATACCATTTCCGTTTCGGTCAACCATTGAATATTCCTCATGAACATTGACGGTTTGTACAAAAAGACGCTCCATAT
Organism: Alkalihalobacterium sp. APHAB7; assembly: GCF_048323755.1. Taxonomy (NCBI): domain Bacteria; kingdom Bacillati; phylum Bacillota; class Bacilli; order Caryophanales; family Bacillaceae; genus Alkalihalobacterium; species Alkalihalobacterium sp. APHAB7. The sequence goes on along the minus strand of NZ_JBLWFS010000006.1, from coordinate 34,086 downwards.
GAATGCCGAGTGAATCGAGAATAATTCCACCTTTGAAGAAATAGATAAACGAGAGCAGGGCAACTGAAAGAATTGATATCGAGACAAGCCATCTTTTTAACATTTTCATTCCCAAGCACACCTCATAAATAGTAGATTAAAAGAACAAACACCAAATATTGGATGGAATTATTGTATTATATGTCCGTCTTAAAGGGAAGAAAGACTTTGAAATAAGGCCTAAATTTTTTGAAACTTCTTAAACCTCTTATACGTATAACAATACAAGGGTAAACAAGCGTTATAAAACAGTATTTTATTAGTTCTACAATAAAAAGTTTAGTGAGGCAAGATCTGATTATGAAGCATTTCGGGATCGACCCCGAAGGCTCAGGCAGAAATAAGGATGACTAAAACAGTCCAAAGCATAAAGGAGAATAATAGATGAATGATCAACTAATTCAACAAATAAATAATGCTATTGAATTAAGAAAAGAAGGACAGTTAAAGGCATCGAATCAATTACTATTAAAATTAGTCACCGAACACCCTGAGAATGCAGAAGTGAACTACCAATGTGCTTGGAGCTACGATGTCTTAGGTGAAGAAGCTGACGCAGTGCCTTTTTATGAAAAAGCAATCGAGCTTGGTTTACCGGGAGAAGCATTAGAAGGGGCGTTATTAGGTTTAGGAAGTACATATCGAACGCTAGGAGAATATGAAAAGTCAAAACGGGTTTTCCAAAGAGCGGTTAACGAGTTTCCTACAAATCATGCAATAAAAGCTTTCTATGCAATGACATTATACAATACGAGTGATCATAAAATGGCAATGGAATTACTTTTAAAAAGTTTGCTTGAAACAACTGCTGATGAAACTATATTAAAATATAAAAAAGCGATCTACTTTTATTCGGATAAATTGGATGAAACTTGGTAGTAAAGCATAAATCTAGTTATATTTAAGTGACTTTAAAAGAATGATAAATGATAGGGAGAAGAGTGTTGTTACGGTGAGAATTACTCTCTATTTGAAGATGGATTTCTAATATCAAACCAGGCTGAGAGGAGAATGATTAATGGGCGAATTAAATCAACCGATGAGTACGAAAAAATTAATGTATTGGATTGGTCTTTTCATATTCGGTGGAATGCTATTAGCTTCAATTATTGATTCCAGCCTCTATCTAGAAAAATATTCTGCGGCTAAATTATGGGAGTTTCGGGTGTTTACCTTCGGGAGTGCAGTGGTTTACTATGGATTGGTTTTTCTAATGAATAGAAAACGATAGGTGTAAACGTCCAAATTTTATTATATGCAGCTCTAGTTTAGCTAGAAGCTAATTTATTGTGAAAGGAGGAAGTTATGAGGAATTTATTCACACTCTTACTTACACTTCTTTTATTAGCAGGACAGTTTGGTGCAACTTTTTGGATTGCCAGGCTAATTAATATGACATTTTTAGATACGATGTTCTTTACATCCATTGGTTTTTTAGCATTATTTATCTTTTTTTCTAGTAATGGTGGCCTAGTGTCTAACTATGCTAATGTGATGGCTTCTAAACAGTCATTTGGGAATGATGTGTATAAAAGAGAAGTGTTTGCATTTCGTATCAATTTGTTTGTTCTTTCATCTCTATTATTTTTTATCATTCATTGGATTCTTTTTATCATTCATTACATTTAGTCTTTAGAAATCAGTTTCATATGAGAGTTGGAGCTCATGAACTTTATAATAGCCAAGGCTCAGGATCTGTAGAGATGAATGTACCTGAGCCAACTAAGTTAGGTTATTTAAGGAGAATTCTTTGTTTTAGTTCAGCTTTCTAGTATTCACCTAAAAAACGCTCAACTCTATCAATCATCGGTTTTTTGTTGTAGTTAATAAACAAGCTGCTGGTTAGTCGGACGGGGTCGCCAAAAAAGAATCGTTCATACAACGTTTGTCTCGTACCAAATGGACTCATGCACAAATCCCAAGCAAGACGAAACAGCTTTACACGTTCTTTAGCATCCCTTGTTTTCGCTTGAAGATATAAATCTAAATCATCCTTGATTTCAGAATCGAAATCTTCCTCCGTAGGTATATTAATCATTCCACTTGCTCCGAGGAGTTGAAGGATTTCGGTGAGCTTTGGATAAAGTCGTTGAAACATAATCATCCCGGTGTATAAAGGGTTTACTGCGGGAATTATAATTTCATTCTTCCCATTTTTGGCCTCCACTTCTGAGGCAATTAGGAAAGCTTTCATCGTTTCAAGGGCAATGATGATGTCCGATACTTTTTCCTGAACATGTTGGTACTCACTCGTATTAATGGAGTCAACAATCAATTGTGCTACCCCTAAAATAAACTCTAGTTTCACTATTTGGCGAGACACTACTTGATGTAGCGCAAACGGGGTGAACGGTCCTTTGGTCGTAAAAGCATTAGCGACTTGTATATTGTTGTAATAAAATACTCGTTCCCATGGGACAAGGACATGATCAAAAACAACAAGCGAATCATTTTCCTCAAAACGAGATGACAATGGATAGTTAAATTTCGATTGACTCGAACAAAAAGACTGGCGACATATGAATTTTAATCCTTTTGTATTACTAGGAATGGAAAAGGCAAAAGCATACGATTTATCAAGAGGGTTTGGTGTGGAATAGACGATGATTTCATCTGTCAGTCCACCTTGTGTAGCAAGTAATTTGGCACCTTTAATAATAATGCCTTCATTCGTTTTATCTATTACTTTTGCAGCAATAGGGTGCTCAAATTCATCGAGAAAATGAAGGGGTGCCCGGTTAAATTGTGGATTAATAAAAGTATGAGTAAAGGAAAGGTCTTTCTCTCGTGCGTGTTCGTAAAGAGAGATTAAATGTTCAGGAAAGCAATTTTCATTATCTTCTAAAATATGTTTGGAAGCTAAGAAAGAAACTAATACCGTATTCATGTAGTCCGGACTTCTTCCCATCATCCCTGCATTGGTCTTTGCCCACTCTTGAATCATTATTCTTCTTTTCTTTAAATCCCTTTTGGTTTTAGGCATTATAAAAGAAATACCAACCCGTTCTCCGCTCGTTGGAGATGTATAGGTCAACAACTCTTTTTTGGAAATGTCATGTTGTAAATCGTAAAGCTTAGCTTGACTTTTTAATACACCACAAAATGCAGGGTGCTCAGAAATTTTTCCGTCCACCCGTTTTCCGTCAATCCAAACGTCGGATTTAAGCTGGTCAATCCGGTTAATATAGTCTTTGCCCCTAATCGCTCCCAAGTCTGAGATCACCTCTCTAAGTTAGCCATTTTGTGACCGTTTCCTGTTCATCTTTACAACTTTATTTTCGTTAGTAGTTGTTTATGAGTATAATTTTTAAACTTGTAACTGCTAGGCGGAGGACTCTTAGATGCAGTTAGGTGAAGGACAGGTAAGATGCTTTCATTTATTAAAATGAAACAAGGATATTCCGTCTTAGGGGGAGAATAGCATGGGTGGTGCAGGCAAAAAACTGCAAAAGCATAGAAAAAGAGCAGCTTAAGGGTCCCCTTTCCATAATAATAGAGTAAAGGGAGGAGGCCTTGGGCATAAAACCTAAAATCATATTGTTGTAACTTAAACGCGTGTTAATGGTAAAGTTTTAATGAGATATAAAAATGAGCTAGTTTATGTTATGAAAAATAGGTCTAACTTACTGCGATTAATTAGGAGTATCATAGAAAGGAATGATTTTTTGCAACAAATCATAGAAAAGCTTTTTGGTCAACCTTATAAGGACAGTAAGCTTATGCTGTTTAGTTATTGGTCTGGAATTCTTTTTTACATGATTGTCCTTTTGCTTTTTATCACGCAGGCTGTCGTTGGTGGACAGTGGTTATCGGTTTTAGCGATAGCGATTGGATTTCCTGTTCTATTCCGAATCGTGTACAGTTTAAACGTTAGTATGATGCGGAAATTTACAGGCTTCGGAAAACGAGGTATTTTTCTGTTGGCAGGAATCGTTGGTGGGATCACGATTATTTTTGTCAGTGTGATGTTGCTGTTTGCAGATAATCTTGCCATAAATGCTAGTAAAACAGAAGTGAACGGTCATGTAATGGTATCGATCGGGTCATTAAAAGGAAGCTACACGGTTGATCATGTCAAAATTACTCAAGAAGGGGTAGTTGGTATACCTTACCGAACGAGCGTAGGGGAAGGGGACTTATTCTTAGTCGTTGAACAAGGAGACGATGTCGTTTGGGAAGACAAAGTGTCACCACAAGCTGAAGGAATGATACAATTTTACGCTGAGGAAGGGCGGTATCTAATTCGTTTAGACACTGAACATGCGGAAGATATTAACCTTGAGGTCATTACTGAGCGGTTAAGAAAATAGAGTTTGGACCTATTGTTAGTGGCTGTCTAAAGATTGCTTTAATGAAAGATAGATATATTATAAAGCGAATGGGGAGTGGCTTTAGTGAAAAAAATAAAAATTGCGCTATTACACCTATTACCAATAGCCGGTGATCTTACATACAACCGTACTTTGATCGAAAATGCAGTGAAACAAGCTGCGGCTCAAAACGTTGATTGGGTGATTACACCTGAGTTAGCGGTTAGCGGTCTGCAATTTGATCATCTGATTGGGACGGATTGGATTCATGAACAGCCTGATGAATGGATGACAAGTTTTATGAATGTTATCCAGACATTAAATACGACAGTGTTTTTAGGGTGTGCCGAAAGATCAGAAGAAGGTGCTCTTTTTAATTCCGTTTTGGTTATTAACGGCGAAGGTAAAATCATTGGGAAGCAACGAAAGCTAGCCAAAATTGATAGATGGTCAACACCAGGAAGCGTGTTAGAGCCGATTTCGATAGGAGATGTTAAAGTAGGGGTATTAATCTGTGCAGATGCTTATACGAAAAGAATTGCTGACACCTTAAAAGAAAACGGCGCACATATGATTGTCGCTCCTTCATCTTGGGGGCCTGGACTGCACGGACCGGACGGGGAGTGGGAGCAAAGGTCGATCGACACGGGGTTACCATTAATCGTTTGTAACCGTACGGGCGAAGATAAGGATGTTTCTTTTTGGAAAGCAGAAAGTTCGGTCATTGTGAATGGGAAACGAGTCATTTCCCACCATTCTGAACAATCGGCGATCCTCACATTTGAATGGAATTTAGATAATATGGAGCTGCTTTCCTTAAAATTTGAGGTTGAGTATGTAAACTAATCGGTACGCTCGCTTTAGGAAGTGTATACCATTTTTCATTATCGTTTTTATTTTATAATGTTGGATGCATATCTCTCAACTTTGTTGATTGCAGGATCTAGCCATTAGTTTTGCTATCCGGACTGAGAGGCCTCTATTTGTGAAAAAATCAATGATTTGACGATTTAACGGACTGAGAAGCCGTTATCTAGCAAAATATCTACGGTTTTCCACAGATTAATAGCAAATAAGGTCCACTGAGTCCATAAACACCTAAAAAACGGTGGAATCTTTGAATATAAAGGCCTCTGAGTCCGCAAAATTGCTTAGGAATTTTATTTGCTTCTTTTTTTGATGCAATATCTATTCACGTAAATGGATGAAATAGAAAAATTGCAAAAGATAAAGCTGAACAATCATATGTTCAGCTTTTCCTATTTTATGAATAAAGAACAACTTAATATGGATCAGATGGATGACCCATTTGTTCTGCTTGGTGAGCAGCCTCTTCACCTTTTGTATCTTGTTGTTCACCGGCTTTTTTAAGACCTTCAGCAATTCGTTTACCATAATCTTTGTCACATTGAGTCAGCATGTCTACCATCCGGTCTTGAATTTCTTTACGACAGGTAGCAAGGGCCCCTGTTAAATTCGAGATGAGTTCATCTCGTTCCCAATCATTTAATCTGCGGTACGTTTCACCTGCTTGCCCGAAGTTATTTTCACGAGAAATCTTTTCTCGTTTTACATTGCCTTCTACATACGGCTCATGTTCTTTACCAGGATTTTGTGCTTCTTTTAATCCGCCAATAAGGGAAGGTTCATAATTGACATGTGGATTTTGGTGCTTGCCAAATTCCGTTCTGAAATCCATTTGCCCTGCTTCTTGATTGGAAGCAACATGCTTTTTCGGTCTGTTAATTGGTAGTTGTAAATAGTTGGATCCGACTCGATAACGCTGCGTATCGGAGTAGGAGAACGTTCTGCCTTGAAGAAGTTTGTCATCAGAAAAGTCTAGCCCGTCAACGAGTACACCTGTACCGAAAGCGACTTGTTCGACTTCAGCAAAATAATTCTCAGGGTTTTTATTTAAGACCATTTTACCGACTTTGTGCCACAGGATATCTTCTTTATACCATAACTTTGTTGGGTCTAGCGGGTCAAAGTCTAACTCTGGGTGCTCGCCATCTTCCATAATTTGAACATACAGCTCCCATTCCGGATAATCTCCACGCTCAATGGCTTCATATAAATCCATTGTCGCGTGGTTAAAATCCGTCATTTGAATTTGATCCGCTTCTTTTTGAGACAAGTTTTTAATTCCTTGGACTGGCTCCCAGTGGTACTTGACTAACACAGCTTTTCCTTCTTCGTTCACCCATTTGTAAGCATGGACACCAGATCCTTGCATGTTGCGGTAATTGGCAGGGATGCCCCACGGTGAAAAGAGGAAGGTAACCATGTGCATCGATTCTGGCGTTTGACATAAAAAGTCAAACATTCTTTCCGGGTCTTGGACATTTGTTACCGGGTCAGGTTTAAACGAGTGAACCATATCTGGGAATTTCAGTGGATCACGAATAAAGAAAATCTTTAAGTTGTTGCCTACTAAATCCCAGTTGCCATCCTCTGTGTAAAACTTAACCGCAAACCCGCGAGGATCTCTTAATGTTTCTGGGGAATGTCCACCGTGCACAACAGTAGAGAACCGGACAAAAACAGGAGTTTGGACGTCTGTATTTGTAAAAACTTTAGCACGCGTATATTTTGAAATCGGTTCACCGGTCACTGTACCGTACGACTCAAAATACCCATGAGCACCAGCACCGCGAGCATGTACGACACGCTCAGGCGTACGTTCCCGGTCAAAATGACTGACCTTTTCAAGGAAATCATAATTATCAAGTGTTGTCGGCCCACGATTTCCGACCGTTCGTACGTCTTGATTGTTTGTAACTGGATGTCCTTGTCTATTCGTTAACATATCATCCGCTTGGTTGTTTTCGTTTTGTTCTTGTTCGTTGTTCAAGTTACGGCCTCCTTTAATGGAAAAATCTCCTTTACCAATAATAGGATGCCAAATTTTTTTTGAAAACATGTATGAGTTTGAAATAAAATGAAGTCACAATATATTGAATTGCAGAGGAGAGAACATGGGTAAGTTAAAGATTAAACCAAAAGAAGCTTGCACTAAAAAATATAGTGCAAGCTTCCTGTTAAGAATTTAATATTTGTGTAGCTTTCTTAGATGTCTCTTCCATGAGGTGTGCAATCGAGTGATTATCGTTTGTGAGATTTTCTATTGTTGCTGTCATTTCTTCTAAACTAGCTGAAGATTCTTCAATAATCGCCGCTAATTCGTTTGTTGAAGTTTCAACATTGGTCGATCGTTGTTTTACATCCACTGCTAGTGTCGTCAAGAAATGAACTTTTCCGTCTAAGGACTCTAACAATTCTTTCATTGATCCAAGAGAGGTTGTGACATCTTCTGTCGATTGCAGACCTTTGCCGATAAAATTACTGCTTTCTTTCATTCTATCTAATGCTTCAGAATTACTATTATTTAATTGAGAAAGATTAAGGTTGATTTTATCTGTTGTATTTCTACTTAATTCAGCTAGTTTTCGTATTTCTTGTGCTACGACTGAAAATCCTTTGCCAGCTTCACCAGCTCGAGCTGCTTCAATTGATGCATTTAAAGCAAGTAAGTTGGTTTGCTCTGAGATTTCTTGAATAGTACCTGTAAAAGTATTCGTTTCTTCTATTGTTTTAGTTAGGACGGTAAACGTATGATTTAACTTTTCGATAATTTGTTCAAGTTGTTTCATATCCTGGTTAAGTTCTAACACTTGATGATGTCCTTTGTTAGCAATCGTGCTCGAGTGTTTAGATGCATCCGAAAGATCCGTCGAGACGTTATGTAACTCTTCCATCTTTTCTTTTGTGGTAAAAGCATTTTCGGAAATATCGTTTATTTGTTCCGATTGCGTAGTACTTCCTGAGGCAAGCTCATTAATAGCTAAGCGAATTTCGTCTTGCGATTGTAAACTGTTTCTTACTTGATCATTTACTTTTTGCACGTCACCGATAATGCCAGTAACGCTTACTTCTAGTTTATTTTTTTGTTCTTCTTTTTTACGACTATCTTCTTCAGCCTGAGTAATAAAATCTTGTAGTTGCATAAATTGTTTTTGATTTAAATAGATAAGGACACCAAGCACAATCCCGGATAAGATATATACTAAAATAGCAGTCACGTAACTAGAATGAATGAGTTCCGAAGTATTTTGATCAAGGGTGAGTGAAAGAACGATCGCAATAAACCCTAATACATATCCAATTGCGAATAAAGTACGGTTAAAGTGCATAGCAGAAATAAGAGTTAAAAATAATACGATGATCACATTGGTTAAGCTTGGCCCTTGTAATAAAATGTTCAAAATAACGAATAGATAGATATAAGGGATGGCTACTTTAGCAAATAATGGAGGACGTTTGATTATAAATTGAAATAAAGCAAATAGGATAGCAAAGCCGATTAATTGAATGGAATAATGTAAAATTCCATAATTATTTCCGGTTGTAATTGTATTACCTATTGCGACAATTAAAGAAATAGAAAAGGTAACAAACATAAGAACATTCTTTTTCTTTATGTCGTTTAATTGCATTGATTCGAGAGCTGTCATAAAAAAACCTCCGTGGTTTGAAGTGTCGTTAGTTATATTCTACTAGTGACTTACTATTATTGAATATATTATCATAAATCGACAAGGTATACATAGGTACTTTATCATGCTTTTGGTATAAAAGTAATAAGTTCTTTTTAATAGATATAGAACTTATGTCGATTGTTGTATAACATCCATCTATGACATAAATAAACCAGGTGGAGGTACCACCTGGTTTGCTTATTACATTAATTTATCTGCTGTTGCCATCTTTAATCATCCTTTCGTTGTTAATCATTTTTTTACAGTTTGCTTTAAGTCTTTTACATCTTCCCCTAGTTTCTGTTCAATCTTTTTGACCTCATCTTCTACAACTTTTTTTATATCTTGGCCAGCATTCATTTCCTCCTTCATGATTTCCCTAACTACTTCTTTTAAGTGATCAATGTTCATTTTATGGGGTGAATCCGTATTTTTTAATAACTCGATGGCTTCGTTTATGACCTGTTCACTTTTTTGTTTAACGGTTTGTGATACGTTAGATGAACTGTCATTAATAATTTCGGATAGTTCACTCATCTTTTCTTTAATTTCGTTTGTCACTTCTTCGGTTTTGTTTTTTCCTTCGGCTAGCTCATTCTGAATATCTTTTCTTAGTTCTTCACCCGATTTGGGAGCGGTCAGCAATGCCGCTGTAGCTCCAACTACTCCTCCAACGACAGTACCTAGTGCAAAGTTTTTTTGATTTTTCATTACTACCAACTCCTTTTTTAGTGTCTAGTATTCTGTTACCAAGTTAGAGAAAGTTTAAACATTTGATTTCTTTTGATTGATAAAAACTGAGTGTTTAAAGTAGGGTATGTCGAAGGGTTTGATATAAAAAATACTGTAACAAGTTCCGTAAATAAATGTTTTTTTAGGACATTAAAAGGTTAATAGAGTTGTAATACATATTTTGAGACGTTATAGCAACAAGGGGGAACGAAGATGGAAAACAAAAAGAAACTAAATAATGTATTTAATGTATTTTCTATTTCAGCAGTGATTGTGTTGCTTATTACATTGTGGGGAGTTGTCTTTCCAGGTCACATGGAGCATACGATGTCGATTGGGCTGCATTTAGTAAATGATGTGTTTGGCTGGTTTTATGTATTGGCTACAGCCTTATTTGTAGGCTTCTGTTTGTTCCTAGGGTTTGGTCCCTATCAACATATGAAGATTGGAAAAAAGGAAGATCAACCAGAGTATTCCTATTACACCTGGATTGGCATGCTGTTTGCAGCGGGTATGGGCGTAGGGCTTGTTTTTTGGGGTGTGGCAGAGCCTCTCTCTCATTATGTTCATCCACCAGAAGGGATAGAGCCGAAAACACAAGAGGCTGCTGAGAAAGGATTATTGTACGGAGTGTTTCATTGGGGAATTCATCCTTGGGCTGTATATGGGATCGTTGCCTTGGCACTAGGCTTTGTTAAGTATAGAAAAGGGTTGCCTGGATTAATTAGTTCTACTTTTTACCCAGTGATTGGGCATAGGATAAGAGGTGGTTGGGGCAAGTCGATCGATGTGATTGCCATTGTTGGAACGACAGTCGGTATTGCCACCTCGTTTGGTTTAAGTACCCTTCAAGTAAGCGGTGGTCTTTCTCAATTGTTTACTATCCATAATCCAGAAGTTGCTCAGCTCTCTATCATTCTAGTTGTTACTATCATTTTTCTCATCTCAGTTTTATCAGGAATTGATCGCGGGATGAAATATTTAAGTATAGGTAATCTGACGCTGGCTGCTGTGCTCCTAATGACTGTTATTGTGATCGGTCCGACATTATTTATCATGGAACATTTTACATTGACATTAGGAACATACATTTCTCAACTCGTACCGTTAAGTTTCCAGACGACACCTTATACAGATAATGATTGGCTAGGGGAATGGACGTTCTTTTATTGGGCTTGGGTCATTGCTTGGAGCCCATTTGTAGGTACTTTTATTGCAAGAATATCAAAAGGAAGAAGTTTACGAGAGTTTATTATAGGGGTACTGTTTGTCCCAGCTCTAGGAAGTGTCCTATGGTTTGCCGCCTTTGGAGGAACAGCGTTATTCCAAGAAACGAAGGAGAATGCGGGCATAGCCTCAACGGTGAGAGATACGCCAGAAAGCGGTTTATTTCTCATGTTAGAACAACTGCCTTTTGGTTTAATTTTGAGTGTGGCTGCTTTAATTCTGATTTCGATTTTTTTTATAACCTCAGCTAATTCGGCTACGTATGTGTTAGGTGTGTTTTCATCTGATGGCAGTCTAAATCCAAGCAAATATAAGTTAGTGACATGGGGATTACTCGTTTCAGCGATTGCAGCTTCTCTTTTAATGAGCGGTGGGATCAAAGGGCTGCAAGCGACAGCTATCATTATCGCTCTCCCGTATACTTTATTAATGTTTATCATGATGATTGCTATTTATAAATCGTTGAAACGAGAAGGGATTAAGGAACATAAAGTGGAAGAAAAAGAGGATTGGTAAAATCGTAGCAGAACAATTGTTATGATAAATGGAATAGAAACATGCAGTTATAAGAAAAAATGTCTTGATTATTGAGGGAGAATTCTCGAATAGGGACGGCAACATACTAGGTTGCCAAGAAAGATTTACCATTAGTATAGCTTTGTTTAAATCTATTATTGGTATAAAATCCTAGAAATTTATTTAGTAATTTAGTAGCATGAGTGTAACTAAAGAAAAAGGTGAAGAATATGAAATTTAACTTTATTGCGCCGTTCCGAACTCATTTTAATCTAAATACAGATCTTGTATTTGTAGACGAAAATCGTTATAAAAAGCTATGGGACCGAGTAGAAAAACTAAATTCTCTAAAAGGGTTTAATATCTTTTTCAATCATGTTTCAGATGAAGATAACACTCAGTATAAATATAAAAAAATTACAGAAGATTCAACGGACTTAGATGCTACGGTCTTTAAGTACTTTCCTAAAATAAATCAAGAGCAATTAAAATTTTATACAGATGTTGCAAACGAGTGTGTGGAGAATAAACAGTTTCATACTCAACTTATGATTGAGTTAAATACCGTACGAATAGACATTTATGACAATACAGTTGGTATTATTGATTTAAGTTTTAACGTTAATTTTGACAGGTCATTAAATACATTTGAGGAATTTTTAAACACCATCCAAGAGTGGTCTAATATGTTTATTGACACACTATTAAAAACGGAATACGATACAAATCTCAGCAAGATTATTGACGAAATCACTAAAGAAGATGGCCAACAATTTACTAGTTCTCATAAAGATATTATTGAACTTCTTAATACGACTCATCAATCAAATTATAGGAAAGGACAAAAGAAAAATTGTTCATTAGCAAATTATGAATACCTTTTTGGAAAACCATTGTGGACGAATCGCTCCCTACTAATAAAAGAAGAAGATAAACAGCTATTTCCCATTATGAAGGAAAATTGGATATATGGTGATGAAACATACGAGGCTGTTGAAAAACGAGTATTTTCTAATGATTGTATTTATGTCGGTTGGGGACATAACCTAATAAATGAGGGATGTGAACCACAAAAATTAAATGATGTTTTAGCAGCAATTAACCTAGCTCAATACTATTATACCGTTTTGGACTTTATAAACGAATCGCTAACAAAATTAATAGGTAAGAGCACAAATACTTCAAACATGAGACAAACACAGCAAAATAATTTACATTTGCGAAGAATGATCGATAGTATCAACATTTTATTAATTCAATATAATGACACGAAATTACAGCTGCAATCGAACCGTAAAGTTTATGTACAATTACTTTCAGAGAAATGGAGTATGGAAAATTTAATTACGAACATTAAAGGGAAAATTGAGATTTGCAAGGAGAAAATCGAGAGTATTTTTCAACTTAATTTAAAAAGAAATCAAAAGATTACAGAGAGAATATTAATCGCTCTCGCTGGTATTGCTTTAATTGATTTTTCTTTAAGTTTATCTCAATTTGGCCGGGCCATTTACGTAAACCCTGATTTAGCCCCGCAAGATAATTGGATACCAGGACTTTTGAACATTGGATTGAGTTATACACCGAATATTGTACTGTGGGGTGGTTTCCTTCTGTTCTTCTCCGTTTATTTACTATTTTTAATTCATCAAAGAAGGGGTCAGTAAAAATGGGACTGGATTTAAATTCTTTTATTAGATTAATTAAGCAAAGAGAAATACCAGATACTTGGAAAGATATCACTCAGATTAAAAAAGAAGAAGTTTATTTAGATTCACTCGTTCAAAAGTCGTCACCGCCAAGTATATACGGAGTAACAACATTAGTCGGACATCTGGATAAGAATAAGTTAAACCAGGACAATATTCAAGATTTTCAATCACACTTAATAAAAAATCATAAAATTTCTCTTAGTCGAAACTACTATAGTCTATTTCAAGCAACTTGCATATTATATGTAAAACTACATCACTTAAATTTAGGTGGTACTGGGGTTACTTCTACCTTGTATTCCCATCTACTAAGAATAGGGGAAGATGAAAGCTTTCAACCTAAAATACCGAAAGAGTCCTCTTATTCGAGTGGTGATGTAATTCCAGCAGCGCATTGGGCGAGTGAGGTTATTTCATATTTAGGCACAAAGGAGAAGTATCAATTAAAACGTAAGGAAGGTTTAACTTTAATAAACGGCTCTTTTGTTCATGTCGGATTATCAATTGCTTCTTATGATCGATTAGTAAAATTGAGAAACATACTTTTGTTTAATGCAATCGTGTTCTCCCATTTATATCGTCCAAGTCAATCGGTTTTTTATGAAGGAATACCAATCAAAAAAAATAGTCGTTTTCATTCGATCCAAAGCCTTTTTAACAAATACATAGTTGGTCATAACAAATCTGTTCAAGACCCTGTTTCAGTAAGAGCGATTCCACAAGTACTTGATGCCTTTTGCAGTTCGATGGATCACCATAAAAATACATTAGGGCAAGTACTGAATCACAGGTCGGATAACCCATTAATTGACGAAGAATACCCCTTTGGTTTATCACAAGCTAGTTTTTTAGAGCCAAAATTGACACTAAGTACTTCGCAAATGATCGATACACTCTTAATGGCCGGGTGGAATATTGAAAGGCGTGTTCACCATTTATTAAGCGGAAACCATAAAAAAATTCCAGCTAATGGAACGAATAAGGAAAATGAATTAGGGATGATTCAACTTCCAAAATATATTACATCTTTGTTGGAAGACAGCAGGAAATACGGAGGAGTTAGATCTTTTGCTAACGGTAGTTCTACTTCATACGGAATTGAAGATTTTTGGTCTTATGGCCTGCAAACAGACGAAATTCTCAATACCGTTTTAGATAACATAGAAAAGATATTAAAGATTGAAATCGTCATCTACATGTATTGTTACAATAAATTTACGAGATCTGAAAAGTTTGAAACCCTAGAGAGTTACATGGCTCAATTTGAGCCGTCTATATTAGAACTTGAGTTTGAAGACTATTACTCAGAAGTAACAAAAGAAGATTTATTATCATTTGTTCCTAGTTTGATTGATTTTGAAAATGAATAGAAAGCAGTGAATATAAACTTAATGTTTGAGAGGGGTTAAAGGTGTGCATAACTTCCGGCTCCTTGGTTTTCAAAAAATATAGATACTTATGGATAATGGCATCAGTATTCCAGTTAGAAAAGAGTAAGGAGGCTGTATAAATGACGATTGCTACATTTTAGTGTGAAATTGTTCAAAAAGAATTTCAATTAGTAGGGCAAAGTATTACTGCCAATTTTCCAGAAGGATTTCCCGATGTGGCGATTAAGGTGTCTATTAATTCTCATCGTCGGGTAGACGAGTTCGTAACGTGGTACATAAAGATATTTTAATCAGTCCTTATATGTGCAATGAAATTGTTGCTACTTACTTTGTTTGTGTCGAGGTAACGGGGATCGAGAATATTCCAGATGGGATGCTCGGCTTAAAATTACCCATGATGGATTACCAAAGATTAGTTGCTCTAATAAGACGATAGGTGAAACTTATCCGAAGATTTTCAATTGGATGGCTGAAAACGGATATAAATCAAAAAGTTTTGAATACGCCAGTCCAGTAGAGATTTTTTTATATTGATAACAACACTGAGGAACAATTAGTAGAAATTCTGATGCCGATTCAGTTGTAATGAGAAGGCTATGCAACACAATCGATAGTAAGTTATTCTAAGTATTTGGAATGCATTTTAAACAGACTGAACTAGTCGTAGCGGAAGCAAAAGGATACAGACCTAACTAGCTGTTTAGTTGGTCTGTTTTTGCATCGTGGCTCATGTATGTAAATACGCTATAATGTTTGAGCGATACTTATTAGAGAGTATCGTTTTTTGTGGTATCAACTTCATTGCTCATAAGCCAATACTTCATTATAATATAGTTCAACATATTTTCTATAAAAATTACTCCTTCAGAAAGGAGCTTACATATTGAATTATAAAAATTTAATCGCCATTGCTATCGGCGGAGCAGTTGGTACGATGTTGAGGTATACCTTAAATGTTTATACATTATTTGTGGGTTACCCTATCGGTACGGTGATTGAAAATATCGTCGGAAGTTTATTACTTGGACTTTTTACAGGTTGGTTTCTCCATCGAAAACCACGAGAATGGGTAAAGGTAGGATTAGGTGTTGGCTTTTGCGGTGGATTTACCACGATGTCCACTTTAGCAGCGGATAGTTTGTATTTATATCAACATATGTCATTAATGGAGTCGGCCATTTATCTATCGGTATCTTTGTTTGGAGGATTAACCTTCGCATTTGTTGGCTTACTGCTTGGAACGAAGTGGAGTGAAACAAAAGAAGATGGAAAAGAGGGGCAATGGTCATGAATGTGCTTATTTTAGGTTTGGGAGGAGCGCTCGGTGCTGTATCCCGTTACTTGCTTGGCTTAGCAATAATGAAAAGAAAACCGCATCCACCAATTCCTGTTGCTATGCTTACGGTTAATCTACTTGGTTCTTGGGGCTTAGGGTTATTTTTTGCAATAGCCTACGGGACGATACCTCTATCAGCTGCCTATGATGAACGAATGTTTCTATTTTTAGGGATCGGCTTTTTTGGAGCCTTCACTACATTTTCAACATTTAGTATGGAAACGATTGAGCTGGTACGGAATAAACATATGAAAAAAGCGATGGTTTACTTTATCGTTTCCATTTTTGGAAGTATTGCTGCTTTTATAATCGGATTATTTGTTGGCCAGCTGTTTTAAAGAAACATCATAACGTTATCTGTAGTATGTCCAAATGTACGCTGTTGAAGCATAGAAATGTGAATTCTGTGTACCCTAACAATTGAGATCAATCTACTTAAAAAAATTATGTGGAGGAACGGTTATGGATCAACAAAATCAGCAAAACCAACAACAAGATCAGCAACAACTTCAACAGGCACAATTAGAAATGAATGCAGCTGAGCAAGAACTATTGATGGAAAAACAACAGCTACAACAAGCTGAAATGCAGTTATTTCAAGCAAAAGACCAAGTAAAACAAGAGCAAATGGATGTTCAAGCGGCGCAAGCAAAAGTGCAGCAAAAGCAGGCTGAAGCAATGTCACAGCGAGAAAAGTTTCAATAAAGTGTAAATTTATCGACTTCCTATTTCATAAACAGTCAGTTAATCAACTTAAATTAAAGCAACAGGTCAAATCTCAATCGGATTTGGCCTGTTTTGATTTACAAGTATAGAGTTATGTCAACTTAGTGTTATGATGCAGTAATACTTCAAAAAAACGTATTTTGATTAATCTGATGTATGATATGGTGAGGCTATGGTATTAAATAAGAGGAAAGGATTGTATATATGGAAAAGAGGAATAACCATAGAACTTAGCTAGTAAGTTAGAGGATTTCTTCTAAATGGATGAATGTGGAGGTGGTAGTATGAGTCAATCCAAACCGAAAATTACGGTAGTTGGTAGTATTAATATGGACTTAATTACAGAAACATCACGCTTTCCGTCTCCTGGTGAAACGATCCTTGGTCAAAACTACACCACTTCACCAGGTGGAAAGGGTGCCAATCAAGCTGTTGCTGCAGCCAGGCTAGGTGCTGAAGTGTCTTTCATCGGTTGTATCGGTGCTGATTTGAACGGCGGTGAATTAAAAAAGAAGCTGCTAGAAGAAGGTATTAATGTTACCGGAATTGACACAAGCAAAGAGAAGCCGACGGGTATTGCTCAAATTACAGTCACACCTGATGATAATCATATTATTGTTGTCCCAGGAGCTAATTTTGAGTTAACGGCAGGATGGGTGGAAAAGAACAAGAAATTAATCATCAATAGTGATATTGTAGTTGTTCAGCTTGAAATTCCTTTGCCTATTGTGGGCGAAGTTATTACTCTTGCTGATCAACACGATGTTCCGGTTTTGTTAAACCCAGCACCAGCAAAAGAGTTACCAGAAAACTTTCTTGAAAAAATCACTTACTTCACCCCGAATGAAACAGAGTTTATGTTTTTAACGGGAACCTCAACTGCAGAAGGGTATGAAGCAGCCTTTCACTCTCTTCGGCAAAAAGGTATTCAGCATGTAATTCTCACTAGAGGGAAACAAGGGGTTGTATTTGAAAAAGATCAACAACTTATGAAACTGCCGAGTAGAAAGGTAGAGGTCGTCGATACGACTGGGGCCGGAGATGCGTTCAACGGTGCACTTGCTTTTGGGACAGCATCAAAACAACCACTTCATGAGGCTGTTGAATTTGCTATAAAAGTATCAGCCCATGCTGTGACAAAAATCGGTGCTCAGGCAGGTATGCCGACGATGAAAGAAATGGAAGAGTTGCAGTAAGGCTATTAATTTCGACTATTTTATTAGTTGTTTTTTATTATATTGAAATATCTATTAGCGTGATTTTATCCTTCGTCTTCACCTTCAAAAAAAAAAACAAAAAAATTCCAGGTCCATAATCATCTTGGACCTGGCGAGTATAGAAAAAATGTATAGGGGACTGATATATGTATATGTTACCCACATTCCTCATCTAGTAAACTTCTATTTTTGTTATAGGACCGTTTTAATGATATGTAGCTAGAAATAGAATAGACAATGCCAATGAGAAGCACAAGGCCTAGTATTTCACTCCATTGTCCTTCACTTCGTGGAACCCCGATGAAAATCATATAAACTAGTAAATACAAGCTAATGAAGGTCATCGAACGTATGAGTATTTTCTTTCGTTCCAGCTTAAAAGAAGTTTCGGTAGTCACATCCGCATACTCCATTCCTGAGAACATATATCTTGTCGCTACATAAAAAATAAACACGATAAGACTAATACCTAAGCCAACTTCTAAGGCTAAGTTCCAGTGTGGAAATAAACGATTTAAGAAGAATAATGTTAGTAAAACAATGAGGTTAAGAACAGCGGCTTCACCTAAAAAGTAGAGGATCCTTTTTTGTTTGTATTCGTCTGAGGGTAATATGGCGGATAACCAAGATTTTTCCATACTAGTCAACCTCCCAAAATAAATCATCAAGCGTTTTATCTAATGTTTTGGCAATTGCGATACAAAGTTGGAGACTTGGGTTGTAGTTACCGTTTTCAATCAATCCAATGGTCTGACGCGTTACACCGACTTGTTTTGCTAGTTGTTCCTGAGTTATCGCTCGTTCAACACGAGCCGCCTTTACTTTGTTATTCAAGTGATCACCTACAGTAAGATGAGAAGTAATATATTGCAAATGTAATTTATATATTACATTATTGGGATATTAAGATCAATAAAAATTGGTTTATATCCCATTTTTAGGTAAATAGGTATGTGTGGAGAAGACTTTATTTATGAGGAACGAGTCACTAGCGGATATTAGCAGAAGCCACCTTGTTTTTTTATTTTTTGGACTTCCACTATGCGCCAAACCACGGTAATGGACCATGCATTCACCTAATAAATTCCTATAATGCACGTCAATCTGGGGTAATCGACCAGGGATTTACCATTAGTGCACATCTACAGACACTAGTGGATTGAGCTGCTTTCCCTAGCGAACTCCATTAAAATGCACCAACTCCTCCTTTATCGAAAAAAGAACAAATTGCTCCAAACTTTGCGAAAGTGTGGAAAAAATAAAGGGAATTCTGCATAGAACAGTGAAGGTATTAATAGGGTAATTTTTTAGTTGTACATATAAAGGAGGAAAAAGCATGACATATTCTGAATACCAAGTTGTTGTAGAAACAAAGAAAAACCATTTAAGTAATGTTGAACTAATCGGATACATGGACGAAGCAAGGTCGGTTTGGTATGAGTATTGCATTTCAACTGGAGTAGAAGCAGTAGTTGTCCATCTGAGTACGGATTTTAAAAAAGAATTGTTTAATCAAGACCAACTCAACATACGTACACAGGTTGCACGTGTAGGTAACACTAGCTTTACACTGGAGCAAAGAGTGGTGGATGTACACCAACAACTTGTTTCAGTATCCGAGGTAGTACTTACAACCATTGATATACAAACGAGACAAAAAGTAAGGGTTCCTGATCAAGTTAGGGAGCTACTTCAAACAGATGGGACATTACCTGTAAAAGTAGATACGTCGTATTGATTATAACGATTTCGAGATAATTGTAGTAGACGTATAACGGGGGCAATCGACGAGCAGGATTTCCAGTTGGAAGTCCTTTTTTGTTTTTTACATTTATTTTACATATTTAACAACTTATTTTTGCTCCAATATGTTAAAATTGTAAAGACATATTATTGGATAGATTTTCCTATGAAAGTAAGGAGCGATTATTTTGAAGTTTTTTAAGTTTTTAGTTTATATCGGGATAATGTTTTTATTTGGCTACTATTATGCTGTAATTACAAAGGGTACTGTATTTGATAATTTCTTTGTGATGTTACTTTCTTTATTTATCATTCTATTTTTATTCGAATGGATGTTTAGTAAGATTAAAAAGAAAAATCAACCCGAAAAAGTTGAAGTGTTTGATGAGGATTGGGAGAAAATCAAAACCGACCTAAAGCAACAGTTTGATGTGAAATATGGTAAAAATATTATTTTAATAAACAATGAATATAACAAAGAACAGTTATATATTAACGGAAACTTAGTCGATCAAAATGAAAGAACCCGCTGGTACCACTGGTTGTGGTCATTCTACCAGTTGAATGGATCTATTGATGATTACGGTACATCGAAAAAAGTAAAGGTGAAAATTGGCGGATGGAAAAACCTTAACTGCCGTATCTATGTAGATAAAGAACTTATACTAAAAGAAAAGATAAAGTATAAGATACTACTCGATAAAGTTGAACGCGTTGATAATGACGCGAATAAATAGAAGAAAAGTTATCTCAATAGAGTCAGGTGCTCTCCATTATACTTGGAGGCTGCCTGGCTCTTCTTGTTTTTACGAGAAAGTCGTTTTTTAATAGTAGGTGCCTAACCTCTTTGTTCACAGACTGCACTTGCTTCCGTGCGATACGTCAAACCTTAGTTGTGCAGAGAGAAAGGTCTTCAGGACGTATCTATGAAAATATTTGTGGACTCCACAGGCCCTTATTTCTTTAAAAAGTCGCTAATTTGAATTCATAGGGACTTCAGAAGCCCTTATTTACTATATTTTATGATGTTATTGCTTAATATTAAGGAGATAAGAGCCTCTCAGTGCCCCAAACGCTTAAAAGAGGCCAATTCTGCTAAAATAGCGTCCTCTCAGTGCCGTAAAAGTAAAACATAGCACCTGAACGATCATAGCGTGTAAAAGTGTTGTCGATTGGTGAATACCGAAAAATCACTTTTAAGCAGGCACCTTCCGCTTTTCTGTGTCTAGCTCCAGCTCCCAGCGCCTAGCGAGACTTCCCTCACCTTCGTACGATAAGTCAACATCGACTCACTGACGATCGTCGTGTTTCCTTTATCTCCTACAGCTCAGTCCAGTCCGTACGTCGCTAACCGGTCGCTTCCGCTTTTCTTGTCTAGCTACAGGTGCCATCGGCTCGAGGTCGCTTCGGTCCGTCAAACGTGTCTAAAGAGCAAGACACGTATTGCTGGCCCTCCAGCGCTTGTCGCCGATAAGCAGGCACCTTCCGCTTTTCTTATTGAAATTTATCTAAACGGGAAAAGAACTGCTTCACAAACTCATAAAATACTTTTTCAGTAGGTGCTAGCTCACGATTTTTAGGGGTAATGATACCGACCGTTCGCTTAACTTCAGGTGAAGAAATCGATATTTTTGTCGTTAATCGTGATTCGCGATCGTAAAAGGTTCCGTCAGGTAAAAGACTGACACCGATTCCCGCAGAAACGAGCCCCTTGATCGCATCCATGTCCTCGCCTTCAGCTGTAATATTCGGTTTAAAACCAGCTTTCTTACACGCTTCAACCGCAATGTCATGTAAAACATATCCTTTTGGAAATAAGACAAAGTCATCCGTTCGTAAATCACTAAGTGAAACACTCTTTTGATCCGATAATGGATGGTTGGCTGGGACTAATAATGAAATTCCTTCAGAAAACAAAATATCAGTAAAAAGATCCTGATCATTACTTGGGACGGGCCCAAGAAACGCTAAATCAATGTCGCCGTTTTTTACAGAATCAAGTAATAAAGCATATGACCCTTGCCGTAAATGATACGAGACATTCGGATGGTTCGCTTTAAAAGCCGAGATGACAGTAGGTAGTAAGTGGTTCGCTAAACTAGTTGGATAACCAATTTTAATCGTTCCTTTTTCGGGATCTAGATATTCGTCTACTTTTTCTTTCGCATAATCGATCGCTTTGATCGCTTTTTTTGTGTGAATTAAGAACGTCTTCCCAATCGGCGTTAATTTAATGTTTCGTCCGGTTCGCTCAAATAATGTAATGCCTAATTCAGCTTCTAGTTTTGAGATTTGTAAACTTATTGCTGACTGTGCAACATGAAGGTGTTCTGCTGCTTCGGTGAAGTGTTCTCGTTCTGCCACTTCGATAAAATAACGCAATTGACGTAACTCCATCGATAACTGTCACTCCTATCTATATTGATTCGAGATGGTTTCTATCTAAATCATATATTGTTTATATCGATTTGAAAACCTAAAATAATACTATACAAAAAATCAAACGTGAAATAAACAAAAGGGGGAGAATATATGACATACAATCATATGCCAAAAGCGCAAGGGCTTTATCGACCGGAGTTTGAACACGATGCGTGCGGAATTGGTCTATACGCTCATATAAAAGGATTAGCAACTCATGATATTGTAAAAAAAGGTCTAGGAATGCTTTGTCAATTGGATCACCGCGGCGGACAAGGAAGTGACCCACTCACTGGTGACGGGGCTGGTTTAATGGTACAAATTCCAGATCAATATTATAGAAAAGTTTGTCCTGAGATGAATTTACCGGAAAAAGGGCGATACGGTGTCGGTATGATTTTTTTCTCAAACAACGATGTTGAACGAAACGAAATCGAAGCACGCATCAACGAAATCATTAAAGAAGAAGGTCAGACCTTGTTAGGTTGGAGAACTGTTCCTGTCGATCCAACACAACTCGGCGAAGGTGGGAAAGCAACTTGTCCGATGATCCGCCAAGTGTTTATCGGTGCCATTGATAACGTTAAAGAAGATATTGAATTTGAACGTAAACTATACATTATTCGCAAACAGGCCGAACGCTTTGCTAGAGAACAAAATACGCGTTTCTACTTTGCAAGCCTTTCAAGTCAGACGATCGTATACAAAGGCTTGTTAACTCCTGAACAAGTAGATGCTTTCTATTTGGATTTGCAAGATGAGGAGTTTACGTCTGCGTTTGCTTTAGTACATTCCCGTTTTAGTACAAACACGTTCCCGAGCTGGGAGAGAGCGCATCCGAACAGATACCTTATTCATAACGGCGAAATTAATACGTTACAAGGTAATGTAAATTGGATGAAAGCTCGTGAACAACAATTTATTTCTGAAGCGTTCGGTGAAGATTTACCGAAAGTCTTACCGATCTTAGATACAGATGGAAGTGACTCTTCTATTCTCGATAATGCATTAGAGTTTTTCGTACTGGCTGGACGCAAACCGGCACATGCTGCGATGATGTTAATACCAGAGCCGTGGACAGAAAACCCGCATATGACAAAAGAAAAGCGAGCTTTTTATGAGTATCATAGTTGTTTAATGGAACCGTGGGATGGTCCGACAGCGATTTCATTTACAAATGGTAAGCAAATCGGAGCGATTTTAGATCGAAATGGTCTGCGCCCGGCACGTTATTATGTAACAAAAGATGACTACATTATTTTCTCGTCAGAAGTTGGTGTCATTGATGTCGAGCCACAAAATGTCGTTTATAAAGATCGTTTAAGTCCAGGGAAAATGCTTCTCATTGATTTAGAAGAAGGGCGCATCATTTCAGATGAAGAAATCAAGTCGGAAATGGCAAGTGCAGAACCGTATCAACAATGGTTAGAAGAGCAGCTAGTTAAGTTAGATGAGAAAATAGAAGGAAATAAGCAGCCTGTTTCTGACTTGGTCGTACGTCAAAAAGCCTTCGGTTATACGTATGAGGAAGTTCAAAAATATTTAATTGCGATTATTAACGAAGGAAAAGATCCCATTGGTTCGATGGGGAATGATAGTCCATTAGCGGTCTTATCAGATCGTCCGCAGTCTTTGTTTAATTATTTTAAACAAACGTTTGCGCAGGTAACGAACCCGCCAATTGATTCGATCCGTGAGCAACTAGTCACAGCTACGGTATCTTATTTAGGTGCAGAAGGAAATATCCTCCATCCAAATCAAGAAAATTGCTATCGCATTCAACTGGATACGCCGGTTTTAACTAACGGTCAGCTCGAGCAATTAAAAGCGAATCAAAATCAGAAGTTCCAAAGTGTAACGATTGATACACTTTTCACAACCGATCTAGAAAGTGCCCTAGAGCAAATGTTTACTGAAGCTGAACAAGCGATCCAAAATGGGGTAAGTCTATTCATCTTGTCTGATCGTAACATGAACGAAGAGCAAGCAGCGATCCCAGCATTACTTGCTGGAAGTGCACTTCATCATTATCTTGTTCGTCAAGGGTTACGCACGAAAGTAAGTTTAATCGCAGAAACAGGTGAAGCGAGAGAGGTTCATCACTTTGCGGCATTAATTGGTTACGGTGTCGATGCGATCAATCCTTACCTAACATTTGAAACTTACAAGCAAGTTGTAATGGATGGTAGCTTAGCAGTTAGTTATGACGAAGCGGTTAGTAAATATGTAAAAGGTGTAACAGAAGGCGTCGTTAAAGTGATGTCAAAAATGGGGATCTCTACGGTACAAAGTTACCGCGGTGCTCAAATTTTTGAAGCTGTTGGTATTGGTGCGCAAGTAGTCGATCGTTATTTTACAGGTACTGCATCTCAAATTAGCGGAGTCGATTTAGACACGATTGCAAAAGAAGCTGTCGTTCGTCATGAGAAGGCTTACCAGGAGATGAGTAATTCATCATTAGAGTCAGGTAGTGACTTCCAGTGGAGAAAAGACGGCGAATTCCATGCGTTTAATCCGCATACGATTCATACCCTTCAATGGGCATGTCGTAAGGGGGATTATACCTTATTTAAAAAGTATTCAAAAATGGCGAATGAAGAGAGAAACGGCTTCCTACGCAACTTGTTTGCTTTTAATCCAAATCGTCAGTCGTTGCCAATCGACGAAGTGGAATCAGTGGACTCGATTGTGCGTCGTTTTAAAACAGGCGCAATGTCTTTTGGTTCATTGAGTAAAGAAGCCCATGAAACGTTAGCGATTGCGATGAACCGAATCGGTGGAAAAAGTAATAGCGGTGAAGGCGGAGAAGATCCAAGCCGTTACTCCACGGATGAAAAAGGTGACAACCGCCGCAGTGCGATTAAACAAATTGCATCGGGTCGTTTCGGTGTAAAAAGTCATTATTTAGTGAATGCCGATGAATTGCAAATTAAAATGGCCCAAGGAGCAAAGCCAGGTGAGGGCGGTCAGCTTCCAGGAAATAAAGTGTACCCTTGGGTAGCTGAAGTTCGGGGTTCCACACCAGGTGTTGGCTTAATTTCACCACCGCCTCATCATGACATTTATTCGATTGAAGATTTAGCACAGTTAATTCATGATCTGAAAAATGCAAACCGTGATGCAAGAATTAGTGTCAAGCTTGTATCAAAAGCGGGTGTTGGTACGATTGCAGCAGGTGTTGCAAAAGGGGCAGCAGACGTTATCGTTATTAGTGGATATGACGGTGGTACTGGAGCTTCGCCAAAAACAAGTATTAAGCATACCGGGTTACCGTGGGAGCTTGGACTTGCAGAAGCTCATCAAACGTTAATGTTGAACGGCTTGCGTGACCGTGTGGTGCTTGAAACGGACGGGAAGCTGATGACAGGAAAAGATGTTGTGATGGCAGCGATCCTCGGTGCTGAGGAATTTGCTTTTGCAACGGCACCACTTGTTGTTTTAGGGTGCATTATGATGCGTGCTTGTCATTTAGACACGTGTCCAGTTGGTGTGGCAACACAAAATCCAGAGCTTCGAGACAAGTTCACTGGTGACCCAGACCATATCGTGAACTATATGCGTTTTGTTGCTGAAGAAGTTCGTGAGTTAATGGCAGAACTTGGGTTTAGGACCATGGATGAAATGGTCGGGCGTACGGATGTGCTAGAAGTAAGCGAGCGAGCTAAATCCCATTGGAAAGCCAAACACCTTGATTTATCAACACTTTTATATCAACCAGAAGGTACGCGTATTCGTCAAATATCACAAAACCATAAAATTGACGAGTCGTTAGACATTCAAGAAATTTTACCTGCCGTGCAGTCAGCTATAGAGATTAACAAGCCAGTAGATGTTTCATTCCCAATTACGAATGTACAACGTGTTGTCGGTACGATTGTTGGAAGTGAAATTTCAAAGCGTTACGGTGAAGAAGGTCTTGCGGAAGATACGATTACACTTCGCTTTACAGGCTCAGCGGGTCAAAGCTTTGGTGCGTTCGTTCCACGTGGAATGACATTGCAGTTAACAGGGGATGTAAATGACTATATCGGTAAAGGTTTATCCGGTGGAAAGGTCATTGTAAAAGCACCAGCAGAGTCCACATTCAATGCTTCAGAAAATGTCATTGCGGGTAATGTTGCTTTTATTGGAGCAACGAGTGGAGAAGCTTATATCAACGGTAAAGCTGGAGAGCGATTTGCAGTCCGCAACAGTGGTGCCCATGTCGTTGTCGAAGGAATAGGTGACCATGGCTGTGAATACATGACAGGTGGACGCGTCGTCATTTTAGGTGAAGTCGGTAAAAACTTCGCTGCTGGGATGTCTGGTGGAATTGCTTATGTATTACCTGGAAATGCAGCCGAGTTCAAATCACTTTGCAACGATGAGATGATTGAGTTCGATAGGTTAACAAATGATGAAGATGTAAATGAAGTTCGTGAAATGATTTCTAAACATTTAGGATACACAGGAAGTCAGAAAGCAAATGAAATTCTTAACAACTGGGATCATTTTGTAAAACAGTTCATAAAAGTGATTCCAAAAGACTATAAACGCATGATGGAAAGTATCCGCGAGCAGAAACATGCAGGACTAACAGATGAACAAGCGGTAATGACAGCTTTCCAAGCGAATGCAGCTCAAGAGAAAAAAGCCAATATACCTGCTAAAAAACTAGAAGTTGTAGGTCAATAGAAAGGAGAGGGAGACATGGGAAAAGCAACAGGATTTATGGAGTATTCGCGCCAGAAGCCACAAGAAAAAAATCCACTTGCACGATTAAGTGATTGGAAAGAGTATTCGTCGGTTTTTTCGGATGAACTTTTAAGCCAGCAAGGAGCCCGCTGCATGGACTGCGGCACTCCTTTCTGTCATATGGGAACGGAACTACAAGGAGTAACGACAGGGTGTCCGATAAACAACTTAATTCCAGAATGGAATGATTTAGTGTATCGCGGCAGATGGAGAGAAGCGTTAGACCGATTAATGATGACAAACAACTTTCCGGAATTTACAGGAAGAGTTTGTCCGGCTCCTTGTGAGGGGTCCTGTACGCTTGCGATTTCAGATCCGGCTGTTTCTATTAAAAATATTGAGCGTACGATCATAGATAAAGGATTTGAAAACGGTTGGATTACCCCGCGAATTCCAGAAAAGCGTACGAAGAAAAAAGTGGCGATCGTCGGATCAGGGCCAGCCGGGTTAGCGAGTGCCGACATGCTCAATCAAAAAGGGCATTCCGTAACCGTTTATGAACGCGCCGATCGTCCAGGTGGATTGCTGATGTATGGTATTCCCAATATGAAGCTAGAAAAAGAAGTGGTTGAGCGCCGTGTCCAATTACTCACGCAAGAGGGTATTGAATTTATTACAAATACGGAAGTAGGAAAAGACATTACAGCTGAAGAGCTTCGTGTTCAATATGATGCTGTTATCCTATGTACAGGTGCACAAAAGCAACGTGATCTCGTGATTGAAGGTCGCGAAGCAAACGGTATTCACTTTGCGATGGACTATTTAACAGACACAACAAAGAGCTTGCTCGATTCAAACTTTACAGATGGAAAGTTCATTGATACAAAAGATCAAGATGTCATCGTCATCGGTGGTGGGGATACTGGGGCAGACTGTGTCGCTACAGCGCTTCGCCAAAATTGTCGCAGTGTCGTTCAATTTGGTAAGCATCCGAGATTACCAGAACAACGCACTTCGGATAACATGTGGCCAGCTTATCCAAATGTGTTCACTTTAGAGTATGCATATGAGGAAGCAGCAGCAAAATTCGGGACCGATCCACGTCAATACTCCATTCAAACGAAGAAAATCGTTGCGGATGCGAATGGAAATGTAAAAGAATTGCACACGATTCATATGGAAAAATTAAAAGATGAAAACGGAAACTTTTACTTCGAAGAAATTCCGGGTACTGAAAAAGTATGGCCGGCTCAACACGTTTTTATTGCGATCGGATTTGAAGGTACGGAACAACCGTTACTTTCACAATTCGGTGTCGAGACAAAAAATAATATAATTGATGCAGCATATGGCGACTACAAAACAAATGTCGATGGTGTGTTCGCAGCTGGGGATGCACGAAGAGGGCAAAGCCTGATCGTTTGGGCGATTAATGAAGGGCGAGAAGTCGCAACAGCTGTTGATGAGTATTTATATGCAGCTGTGGCGAAATAATTTAATCATAAAAAAACCTAGGAAGCGGTCGAGTCTCCTAGGTTTTTAATTGTTAACAAACTAGCAGTGGCGATTGGTTGAAGTATTTGAAAATGTAACCGTTATCGTTGTCCCATTAGCTCCTGTATCTAAAGTAATGGTCGCCTGGTTTCTCTCGGCAATGCTATAACATTTTGATAAGCCTAGTCCGATATGATGATCTTTTGTAGTGAAAAAAGGAGTAGCAATTTTATCTAGTATGGATGGAGGTATTCCAGGACCTTCATCTTTAATCAATAAAAAAATTTCATTTTCTTTGAATTGAGTCTCAATGGTTAGTACTTGGTCGTCCTCCATAGCCTCAAGTCCATTTCTTATTATGTTCATGATGAGTTGTGTAATTTCATTTTCATCCACACAAATATGAGGGATTGCGTCTTCTTTAACGAACTTGAAACGACTAACGTTGATTCCAAGTTCTGTTTGTATTTTCAATATGCTTTCTCTTACAATCTTATTAAGGTTATTAGGGCGGAGCTCAACTTTTTTATTGTGAGCAAGCATAACAAATTCTGAGATAATCGCATTAGCCTGTTCAACATCTAATAGCACTGTTGAAATCATTTGTTCTTTCTCTTGTGCATGTATATTAGTTTGACTTAATAATTGTAAAAACATCTTAACGGTTGTCATCCGATTTCGAATTTCATGTGCAAAACCGACAGCCATTTCACCAACTAAATGCAATTGGTCCATCTGTCGTTTTTCTTTTTGGAGCCGTTCGTTTTCAAGGATTTCCTGTTTTAATTTTTCATTTTTCTCTTTTAGTTCTCTTGTTTTTTTCTCGACGAGTTCAGATAAGTACCTTTTATGGATATTTAATTCAATTTCAAGTTGCTTTACCTCTGTAATATCTGAGATTGTAAGTACTGCGCCATCAATCCGTCCTTCATCTGTAAAAAGAGGAATGGCTGAATTTAATATTGTTGCTTTTCTTCCATCAAATGTTTGGATATCGATGACTTCACCAAACGATGTTTCTCCTTTTTCTATTGCTCGAATGACCGCCCAATCTCCTTTTAATATCCTTTGCCCTGTGTCTTTATAATATCCTTTGTATTCTGCATATACCGTTTGTTTGTCCCACTTCGCTGGATCAACACCCCAAATTTCATAAACCTTCGAATTGATGTGTAAAAATTCACCTTTTGCATCAACGATCAGCACACCAAATGGCAACGCATTTAAAATTCTCTGAATGTCACAATTATCGAAATCTTTTTTAAGCATTTTTAAAGCTCCTATGAAGTATTTGACTCTCTTGTATCGATATCATTTAAGTAATAATAGTAGTGTTATCATAATTTATATCAAAAAGTCGTATCATAATGTTTTGATCTATGTAATTAAATTGTTCAATTTAATAGATAAGAGCCATAAAATAATAATTAAATTATACTATGTAGCCCGTGAATAATCATCACATACCGCAATAGACCATGTGGAAATGTAAACCTTATATCACCAAATAAAGAGCGCCACTCATTGACGCTCTTTAAAAGGAGAGAAGCTTTTTCATCAAATTAATACTTCTTGTGCGTAAACGCAGTTCCTACAATAATGAGTAGGATAAATAATACTACGATTAACGCAAAACCTGTTCCTGGCGCGTGATGAGCAACACCAGCTACAGGAGCATAACCATAGTGACAGCCGTAACCTCCGTAGTAACTCATAATTTCACCACCTTCCTTAAGCGGATAGTACATACTATGTAAAAAGCTCAATACGTGAATAGGCCGGTATGGAGTAAAAGTGAAATAGGTTCATATGAAAAGAAAGAGAAGATGGAATTCAATTTTCATTATTTAGAAGTAGTTTGAAACCGTACTCAAATTTCTCGTTTAAGTATGTTCATCAATAGAGGAGGTATGTTAAGATAAAAAAAGTGTAAATATCATATAATGATCTAAAATTGAGATGGATAGAAAGCGGGAATATTATGAATGAAGGTAGATTCTTACGAGTCATTAACATTGTTCCTATTGTAATGACATGGCTCATGTTTATTGGAATTTTAATATTTATTATTTTAAATGCAGAAGGATTACAAGAGTTAAATATGTTAACCATTTGGGTGATCGGTCTTATCGGGGTATTCTTCGTAGCTTTATTTGGGACGTATAAAATATGGCAGTGGATCCGAGTAGGGAAGTTGTAGGATATTACAACTTCCGAAGACGAAGAGACAAAAAAGCTGATGAGAGTTTAAATCTCATCAGCTTTACTTATATGGATTAGATAATACCTTGAACGATCATTGCATCTGCTACTTTTACAAACCCAGCGATGTTGGCACCGACGACAAGATTACCAGGAGCATCGTATTGTTCAGCAGCTTTTACGCTTTCACGGTAAATGTTTTTCATGATTTCGTGAAGCTTCGCATCGACTTCTTCAAATGTCCAAGAAAGTCTCATGCTATTTTGAGCCATTTCTAATGCAGAAACAGAAACTCCACCAGCATTCGCAGCTTTCGCAGGTCCGAATAATACGTCTTGATCTAAGAAAACTTCAATTGCTTCTAAAGTCGATGGCATATTTGCACCTTCACCCACAGCTTTTACACCATTTGAAACTAAAAGTTTTGCAGATTTTTCATCGATTTCATTTTGTGTTGCACAAGGAAGTGCGATGTCACATGGAATAGACCAGATATCGGTACAGCCTTCAAAATAAAGGGCTTCCGGATGTTCTTTCACATATTCACTAATGCGTTTGTTCTCAACTTCTTTTAGTTGTTTTACTGTATCTAAGTTAATTCCATTTTTATCATAAATGTATCCGCAAGAATCACTGCATGCAACGACTTTAGCACCTAATTGCATGGCTTTTTCCATCGCATAAATAGAAACATTCCCTGATCCTGAAACGGTGACTAGATTATCTTTAAAACTTAAACCTTTGTCTTTTAACATTTCTTCAACAAAGTATACCGTTCCATATCCAGTTGCTTCTTTACGTGCTAAACTACCGCCGTAGCCAATACCTTTTCCAGTTAGTACGCCAGCTTCGTAACCGCCACGCATCTTTTTGTATTGTCCAAACATATAACCGATTTCTCTTGCACCTACACCGATATCACCAGCTGGAACATCAATATCTGGACCAATATAGCGGCTAAGCTCTGACATGAAACTTTGAGTAAAGCGCATGATCTCAGCGTCAGACTTTCCTTTCGGATCAAAGTCTGATCCACCTTTACCACCACCAATTGGTTGGCCTGTTAAAGAGTTTTTGAAAATTTGCTCGAAGCCTAAGAATTTAATGATACTAGCATTAACGGATGGGTGAAAACGTAATCCACCTTTATATGGACCGATCGCACTGTTGAATTGAACACGGAAACCACGGTTCACTTGAACATTCCCTTGATCGTCAACCCACGGTACTCTAAAAGAAATTAGTCTTTCAGGTTCAACGATGCGCTCAAGGATCGCTTGTTTAATGTATTGTGGATTTTTAGCTAGTACGGGAATTAAAGAGTCAAAAACCTCTTTAACCGCTTGTAAAAACTCCTCTTCATTTGGGTTACGTTTTTTTACGGTTTCATAGACTGCATCGACATAGTCTTGGACTTCTCTTGTATACGTTTGCTTCATTTTCTCCATTGTTTTCATTTACCCCTACCCCCAAAATGTAATTATATATGTATCTAAAAATTATAAAAATTATTTATATTTATGTTTGTGAGATTTTTTTCTGTAATTTATTTTATAATTAAATAAATCATCTAAACAATATCAAAAATCGATAAAGTTCATGCTTTTTTTAGATGAATAGAAAAAGTGGGGGGCTTTCAGTGGAAATTAGACAAATTAAATATTTTATGGAAGTGGCCAAACGAGAACATGTAACAGAAGCGGCGGAAGCATTGCATGTTGCGCAGTCTGCTGTAAGTCGACAAATTTTTAATTTGGAAAATGAGTTAGGGGTGGACTTGTTTATTCGAGAAGGGCGCAGTGTAAAGTTAACACCGATTGGAAAAATGTTCTTAGAACGAATGAAACACGCAATGAATGTAATAGATGATGCCACACGAGAAGTAGCTGAGTATTTAGACCCTGAAAAAGGAACAATTCGAGTGGCTTTCCCTATTAGTTTAGCAGCGTATA
Source organism: Alkalihalobacterium sp. APHAB7 (assembly GCF_048323755.1). Classification (NCBI taxonomy): domain Bacteria; kingdom Bacillati; phylum Bacillota; class Bacilli; order Caryophanales; family Bacillaceae; genus Alkalihalobacterium; species Alkalihalobacterium sp. APHAB7. The sequence continues at coordinate 1,856 of NZ_JBLWFS010000006.1, read as the reverse complement.
CGTTACCAACTGCTATTTATGCATTTCGAAAGCGATATCCTGAGGCGAAATTCCAGCTAAAACAAGCCCTTTATCGCGATTTAATTGACGGGGTAGCAAAAGGCGAATTTAATATGGCATTAATTGGTCCGGTACCGATGCAAGAAAAGAAAGTAAAGAGCAAAATATTATTCACAGAAAATGTTGTAGCGCTTTTGCCGATCCATCATCCACTGGCCGATCGTTCCTCAATCAAATTAATAGATTTAAAAGATGATCCTTTTGTTTTACTGCCAGAAGGGTTTGTGTTTAGAAATATAGTCGTTAATGCTTGTACAGAGCTCGGTTTTCATCCTCATGTTGCCTTTGAAGGTGACGATATCGATGCCCTAAAAGGTTTAGTGTCAGCTGGACTTGGCGTTACTCTAATGCCTGAAGTGACACTAGTAGACAGTCTGCCTCGCTCAACTGTTAAATTACCGTTAATTGAACCGAATGTCACACGAACGGTGGGCGTCATTACACCGACCGAACGTGTGTTACTTCCAACAGAGCAATTATTTTATGAGTTTTTACAAGACTTCTTTGCGAGATTAAATGAATTTAGAGAATAATAATTTTGTTTAGCTTAAAAACAGGAAAATATGGTTTTATTGTTAAATACTTTCATTACCCATTATTATTAGAAGAAAATAGGTGATGATGTTGCTCAGAGAAATCATGGATGACTTACAAGATCTTTCCACTAGTGAACTTGAAGAAGTACACCGAGTTATTAAAAGTTATAAATTGGAAATTTTAATGATCCAGTTTCAAACTTTGGTTGTGAAATGATAGGTGATATACTAGTACCATATTTTTGTTTTAAAAATGAAGTTTCTTTGGAGGGTTATAGATGAGACCATTACAAATCTCAGCAGATACAGCACAAAAGTTAGCGAAGACATTAAATGTCCCGCTAGAACAAATTATGCATATGCCACAACATATCCTTGTTGCCAAACTGGCTGAAGTGGAAGCAGCTGAAAAAAAGAAAGAAACAAAAGAATAAAACCAGGAAAACCTGAGCTGATTTGAAATAAGCTTAGGTTTTTTATTTGGAAGTTACCATGGAAGTTAACACAATTAAAATACTCGGATTGCTGATTATACACAGGACAACCCCTCTTGAATAGAGTATAGAGTTCATAGGTGAATACCTATTTTATTCCATAATTTACGATGATCTGAGGGGGGATACGATGCAAGAAAAACACCCTAAATATCCATATTTTGGTACCGAAGAAACGTGTGAGGAACAGCTCATTTCATTTCCGCCACAAGAACAAGACATTCATCCTGGTATTGAAGGGCCAATGGAACCGAAGCCGATAATAGAAAACCCGTATTACAAAGGAAGTAAAAAATTAAAGGATAAAGTCGCTATTATTACAGGAGGCGATAGTGGGATTGGTGCAGCGGTGGCGATTGCCTTTGCGAAAGAAGGGGCAAATGTCGTTATTCCTTACTTTAAAGAATATGAGACAGAAGACGCCTTTCGCACGAAAAAACGGGTAGAGGAATTGGGACAACAATGTCTTCTTTATATATCCGATTTAAAAGAACCAACCCATTGTGAATATATCGTAAACGAAACCGTTAAACAGTATGGGACGATTGATATACTAGTGAATAATCATGCGGTTCAATATGTGAAACAGAGTTTACTAGATATTTCAATTGAACAGTGGGAAGAGACCTTTAAAACGAATAAAATGTACCCTATAGAGTAGACACTTTAAAAAAGTCTCTCTGTAGGGTATTTTTATATTTAAAGATAAAACAGGATTGGGGAAGCGCAAAATGAGTAAAAAGATATTTACAGAAAAAGAGAGATC